>CAYPGE010000028.1:4850-36842 GCA_964409865.1 uncultured Pirellulaceae bacterium | reverse complement strand
AACCTTGGAGAGCTACCGGAGCCGAAGTTCACCCACGAATTCTGCTGACGAAGCTTCAAAAACTGCCTCATGCTATCCACCCGCTTTTGGGCCTCATCCGGATTGACGGTGACGAGCGTCATCAGCGGCCAAACGCTGGACCGCATGTATCGATCCCAAGCGGCCAAGTCGTTCGGATTCTGCCGGAGCTGTTGCTCGACGGATGGGGACGCTGGCGTCTTGGCTTGCGGCCGATCGGCAGCCAGACCCACGGTCGACAATAAAATCGCCGGGACGGTGAACGAGCGGAGGAGGCTCATGGTCGATCGACTCCACACAGAAACATGAAGAACTGGCCAGTGATCGAGGAAACCGTAGTTCGCGAGGGAAGCCCGCGTGCCAGACCCCACTATTTCACCACGACCCGACACCGATTGCCAGTGTCCCAGCGAAAAAAATCCTGCCAAGCGGTTGAGGAGTTTCTCGAACGATGCTAACTCGTCAGACGGCTGTGGCGGCAACCGTAGAGCGCATAGCAAACAATGCCCGCCACGAGCCACACGGCGAACCGAAGCCAGGCCAGATAAGGCAATCCGGCAAGCAACCACAGGCAGGCCGCGACGCCCAGCAGCGGGATCAACGGCACCCACGGCGTGCGAAAGGGACGCACGCGGTGCGGGTCGCGGCGGCGCAGCACGAGGATGCCCAGGCAGACGATCAGAAAGGCCGACAGCGTGCCGATGTTGCACAGGTCGGCCATCTCCTCCAGGCTGGCCAACGCCGCCCCTACCGCCACAAAGATCCCCGTGATCAGCGTGGCGAAGTAGGGGGTGCGAAACCGCGGATGCACGCGTGAAAACACCGGCGGCAACAGCCCGTCGCGGGACATCGACATCAAAATCCGCGGCTGCCCCAATTGAAACACCAACAGCACGGCGGTATGGGCCACCACCGAGCCGAAGGCCACAATCCCCGCCGCCCAGTCCAGACCGGACACGCGCATGGCCACCGAGAGAGGCTCGGCCGTGTTCAACTGCGTCCACGGCACCATGCCTGTCAGCACGGCGGCCACTACGACATAAATCAGGGTGCATACGGCCAGCGAACTGAGGATGCCGATCGGCAAGTCGCGACTGGGATGGCGGCACTCCTCGGCGGTCGTCGAAACGGCGTCGAACCCGATAAACGCGAAGAACACGACGGCCGCGCCGGCCTGGATCCCCCGCCAACCGTTGGGCGCAAACGGCTCCCAATTCTCCGGCCGCACATAAAACAGACCGCAGACGACAAACAAACCCAGTACCGCCAGCTTGATGGATACCATCACGGCGTTGAACCAGGCGCTCTCACGAATGCCGACCAGCAGCACGCCGGTCAGCAGCGTCACGATCGCCACCGCCGGCAGGTTGAAGACGATGGGAACGCCGAACACGCGCGGCGCCTGATCCAGGATTTCCGGCGTGTTCAGCGCCGTCCGCAAGTCGCTGGCCAACCAACGCGGGAACTCGATTCCGCAGCCTCGCAGCAGTTCGCAGAAATAGCCGGACCAGGACACCGCCACGGCGATGTTGCCCACGGCGTACTCGAGGATCAAGTCCCAGCCGATGACCCAGGCGATCAATTCGCCCAGGCTGGCATAGGCATAGGTGTAGGCGCTGCCGGAAATCGGCACCAGCGCGGCCAGTTCTGCGTAGCACAACGCGGTCAGCGTACACGCCAGTCCGGTCAGCAGGAACGACACCACCAACGCCGGCCCCGCGCCGGGCCGCAGCGCGTCGCCCGCCGCCGCAGTGCCGACCAAGGCGAAGATTCCCGCGCCGACGATCGCGCCCACGCCCAGCAGGGTCAAATCCACGGGGCCCAACGTCCGCTTCAATTCGCCGCCCCGCCGCTCGTCGGCCAGGATCGAGTCGATCGTTTTGGCCCGAAACAAAAATCGCATCCGCAGCTTCCTTTCAACCACACAGCTCGGCGCGGGTCCCCCGACCCCGCCGAAACCGCCGACCGAAGCTCGAAGCTCGGCGCGGGTCTCCCGACCCCGCCGAAACCGCCGACCGAAGGTCTCCCCAGAGATCGTCTCAGGGCCTCGTCGTTCGGCCAACGGCTGCTTTCGAGAAGCTCGGCTCTTTCCAAAAGCCGAGCTTCTAATCCACCTGTTTAACCCTCAGCACGTCCATCCATTGCCCCACATGTTCGACCGTCATCTGGCCCAGCGAGTTGGGACGGTCGGCGGCGCACACCAGGCCCGCCAGCAGTTGCTGGTCCCCCGCCTCAAATCGTCCCGCCACGGCACACCACGGGGTGCCCTTGCCGCGGTCGCCCGGCAACCGCGCGTTGTTGAAAAACGAATTCACAAACCCCTGAGTGCTCAGTTGGCAGGGCCACAGGCGAATCAGCGGGCGATGTGTGGCGACGATGATCGTGAAATCCAGCAGCAGGTCGTCCAGTACGGCTGGCAAGTCGCGTTCGGCGGGCAGCGGGTTGTTGCGTCCCGCCGGCGCCAGTACGAGCACCGCCAGTCGCACGGGCGTCCCGTAGAACTCCAGACGCGGCCCGTCGCTCGGCGGTCCGCGATCCGGAAGTGCCGCGACGTCGATCCGCAAGTCGGGCAACGCCAACTCCGGCTGCCGAGCACGCCGGCGAAGCAACAGAAACAAAATCACGACCAGCCACAGGACGACAACTGCCGCCAACATCCCGCCCCAGAACAGTGCGGCGTCAGGCAGTCGCTGCAGGTTCTGCAACAGATCATTCATGCCGCAGTTCCTTCAGCACTCTGCGAGGTTGGCAAAACGTAACGATCGGAGAGACAAACATGGAATAAGCTGACAGAAAGATGGGGGTGACAGAAAGATGAAAGTCGGACACACACGTACCAGTCTGAGGAAGGCAGAAGACATGTCAAGATGGACCCCCAGAAACCTGTCTTGGGAAACTCGACGTTCACAAGTTCGCGCGGGCATGCCTCGCCTGTCAGAAATAGAACTTCCGTGTTCCACAAATCGCCGGGGGCTTGCGACAAGCCACGTTTTGGTGGTATTATTTCGCCATGAACACGGAGCAAGCGATGGAAGCCTTCCTGGCCGGATCAGCGTACGTGGTGGTCGGGGCATCGCAGAATCGCGACAAGTACGGGAACAAGGTGCTGCGGGCCTACCTGCAGAACCAGCGCACCGTCTTTCCCGTTCACCCCAGCCTCGATGAAATCGAGGGTCTGGCGGCGTATCGAAATCTCGCCAGCTTGCCCCAGTCCGTACACGGCGTATCGATCATCACGCCGCCGCGGGTGACGGAACGCGTCGTCGAGGAAGCCGCTCAATCGGGCATCCAGCATATCTGGATGCAGCCTGGGGCAGAGAGCGACCGGGCCGTAGAACTCGCTCAGCAGGCTGGCCTGAACGTCATCTGGGGAGGACCTTGCATCCTGGTCGCTTTGCGTTTTCGCGAAACCCTGTAGCCGGTGTGGCACGGTTCGCGGACGCCCACATGGTCGCGTTACGCCTGGGGGAACTTCAACGCGGGGCCGCGACGAATCGTCCTGCGGACTGCGTCATTGGCCTTGCACAACGGACGCAATTTGCGGACATTGTTAGGGGACGGCTCGAGTGTTGATTTGACCGGAGCGTAGAGAACGGAGGTGATACGATGCAAGCAACGGTGGATTTACCGCAAGCGTTCTCGGTGCGTGACGAGCATGAGATCTACCCCGTCCGACACTTGATGGGGAGACTGAACCCCGATCTGCGCGTCGTGCAGGTGGCCACCGGCATGCACGTCAACGGCGGTTGCACGGTGTTCTGGGGCTTGGTCTATGATCACGGGCAGGCCCTGGAGAAAGCCGACGTCGAGCAGGCGCTCCAAAGAGCCGGGTGCGATCTTGCCCACAGCGGCCCGGTTCAAATGCCGGCGAAGCACGTCCATCAGCCAGAGGGGACGCCTCGTCCGGCTTTCTTGAAAGGGCAGGGCAGCTGCGCCGGCCTATCGCTTAAGGACGCCTGAGCGGACTCTTCCACCGTCCACGTCCAACGCGACGTTGTTTTGCGCGCATCTCCGTGGGTTGGGACTCCGTCCCGACCTACTCGCTGCGGCTGTGTCACGCTGGACGGTCAGGCTTCCTGCTGCCCAAAGTGAGACTGGAAAAACGCCTGGGCCTCGCTCTCCGTATCCAGAATCGTCAGAATCCTGTCCAACTTGGCGCCCGCCAACGTCTCGCGCACGATGGGGGACAAATCGCACAAGACGAGTTTCCCCTGCGCATCGTTCATGCGCCGGTTCAAGGCAATCAGGCCGGCAATGAACGAACTGCTCACCAGCTGAACGCCTGACAGATTCAGGATGACCCGCGGCGGGTTGCTCCGGGAAAGGAACGCTGCGCTGACGCGCTGGATGTCCTGATTCGTAGCCACCTTGCCGGTGATGACGTCAACGACCAACGCCCCCTCGCTCGTCCGCATGCTGAACCACAGCACGTGCGCGCACTTCGGGCAAGTTGCATCTCCAGGAAGCTGCAACGGCCCGATCGCCAGCGGGCTCCCGCAGATCGGGCATTCGGTGGGCCAAGGTTTGATAACTCGCATCACGGGCGTCGCCTGATGTCATCGGGCCGCTGTCGGCAATTCCGTACGCTTCCACATTTAAGCAAACCGGGATGGCTTTGTGAACGCTTCCCACCCTATCGACGGGTGCAATTCCGAAAGTCCATCCATGTTAAGAGCCGGTCCACCTGACAGCAGAGCCCCCTAATAGACTACTGGAATCCGCAGACCTGCCGACCAGCGAACCGATAAGACGCATCCGTCATAACGCTTTTTCTTCAGAAAATGCCTTTGGGAACGCGCCTGAACTCAAGTCACCGCACCTTCCATTCCAGCACGCCGCCGGAGAATCTCGGCTGCAGTTGAAGCTCAATCCGCAAGCCGCTAGCCATCACCGGCTCGAAAGTCACACCGTTGTAGCCGTCTTTGGCCACGCCCAAGCTGTCCTGCGTCTTAACCGGTTTCCAGGATTCGCCGTCGCGGTACAGTAAACGCCACGATTCGGGCACCCGGCAGCCCCCGCGCCCCGTGTCATCGAACCAGTAGACTTCGACCGCCGTGACCTTCGTGGGCTTCTCGAAATCGTATTGGAGCCACTCGGCAGTGCCCTTGTGGTCCCACCACGTGAGCCGGGGAATCGAATGGTCGTTCGAGTTGGCCGGCTCCGCCTGATCGTTCACGGCGGTGACGGAATCCGGCGGCCAGCAGTACGACGACGTAGCACGGCTGCTGGAAGCCAGCGTCGGCGGCGGAGGGACTTGAGCCAGTTCGATCGTCCGCGGCAGCCAGACCGCCATCTCGTTCGCGCCGCGATGACACCAGGCGTAGTAGGGAATCATCGTGATCGGGGCCGGCTTGGTCTGCACCGCGCCGTCCTCGCCGCGGTAACCCGCCAACGCTTCGACGCGCAGCACCGTCACGCCGCCGAGCACGTCGGCGCGATGTTCGGGAATCAGCTGTGCCGCGTCCGGCAGCACCAGGTTCAGAACGCGGCCGTCGTGATCGGCGCCTTCGGCGCAGTACACGACCGGCCCCCGCTCGATGGCCACTCGGCCGCGACCGTCCGCCACGTTTTCATGCGCCAAGACGCGCCGGACGGGCATCGGCAGATCCAGTTCCACAACGTCGCCCGACTGCCACTGGCGGCGGATCGTGGCGTAGCCGTCCTGCAGACTCAACTCCACTGGCTGGCCGTTGACAGCCAATGTCACTGGATCCGCCGGCCCACGGGCGTACCGATACAAATCGCTGGGCACCGGCCGGCCTTGCGCCCAGCCTGGAATCCGCAGCTTCAGGGCAAATGCCCCGGCGGCATCCGACTGGACGACGATCCGCACCTTGCCGTCCCACGGGTAGCGCGTCTGCTGCTCCAGCCGCAGCTTGCCCGCCTGCCGCTGGATGATCCCGCTGCCCGCCACGTACAAGTTCACAAATACCTCGTCGCCACGCTGGGCGTAGACGTAGCCGGCGATGGACGGGATGAACCGCACGACGTTCACCGGGCAGCACGAACAGCCGAACCAGGGACTGCGCACCAGGTCGCCGTGGTTGAAGCGGAAGCGGCCGTCGCAGGCCAAGGGGTTGGGATAGAAGAACTGGTCGCCGGACAGCGAGATGCCCGACAGGAAGCCGTTGTAGATAATCCGCTCCAGGACGTCGATGTACTTCGCGTCGCCGTGCAGCAGGAACATGCGGTGGTTCCAAAGCGCGTTGGCGATCGCCGCGCAGGTCTCGTTGTAGGCTTTCAGGTTGGGCAAGTCGTAGGGCTCGCTGTAGCCTTCGCCGTGATCGAAGACGCCCACGCTGCCGGTCAGGTACATTTGCCGCGAAACCATATCTACCCATAGGCGGTCGATGGCCCGGATGTACACTTGGTCGCCGGTCAGGGCGGCGACGTCAGCCACGCCGCTGTACAAGTACCCCGCCCGGACAGCGTGCCCGGTCACCTCGGTCTGCTCGACCAACGGCTTGTGGTCCTGGCAATACTCGCCGAACAGTTTTCGTTTGTCCGAACGGCCGCGCATGTCGATGAAGAACTTGGCCAACCGCAAGTACTTTTCCTCCCCGGTCGCCCGGTACAGTTTGACCAAACCGATTTCGATCTCCTGGTGGCCCGGCACGTCGATCAACTGCCCCGGTTCCGGTCCGAACGTTTTGACCAGCAGGTCGGCGTTCTTGATGGCGACGTCCAGCAGCGTTCGCTTGCCGGTGGCCAGAAAATGGGCGACGGCCGCTTCGTACATGTGGCCGACGTTGTACAACTCGTGGCTGGCTCTCAGATTCGTCCACCGCTCGGGGCCGGTCATGCCGTTGGTGAAACCCAAGGTTCGAGCTGTGTACAGGTAGCCGTCGTCCTCCTGGGCCGCCGCGATCTTGGCGATCAAATCATCCAGATACTTGTCCAATTCCGCATCGGGGTGCATGGCCAGCGAGTAACTCGCCCCCTCCACCACCTTGACCACGTCCGAATCGTTGAAGGGAATGCCCTCGAACTTGCCCTGCTCCAGACCGCCGGCGCGAGCAAAGTTGCTGATGCGCCCGGTCTCCTCGCACTTCTGAAAATCGTACCGCACGGTGACTGTGCGATTCGTCTCCAGTCGCGGCAGCCAGAACCCGTCGCCAATCCGAACGTCGGTGAAGGGCACGGGCGTGAACGGATAATCCTTGGTTTCGGCTGCCAGCGGACTGGCCGCGGCCAGGAATGACACAAGAGCAGACAACGGACAAAGACGCATGGCAAGTCTCCTGCAGCGCGTGTTTCCAGAATCGTCACCTGACGGAGTCGTCTTCGCGTCAGATTGTAACGGCAGCGTGGCCCCTGAACAACGAGCGCGCATTGGTCCGCCGCGTTAGCGTTTCTTTCCGGACTGGACGGCGCCTTCGGCGAGGTACAGCATACAACCGCAACTCTTGCAGAAGATGGGTTTGGAGAGGAACAGCTGGTTCATAATCTGAGGGGTGAGCATGGTGTTGCAGTTGCCGCAGGATTCGCCTTCGACTTGCGCCAAGCTGGCCTCGCCGCGGGCCTTGACAATCCGCTCGTACTCCGTGCGGAAGTCCGGCGGCAAAGCGGCTTCGGCGTGCTTCAGCTGGCTCTTGATGCGGGCCAGGTCGTCGTGCAGGGAAGTCTGCTCGTTAGCGACACGAGCCTCGGCCTTCTCAAGCTCCTCGCGCGCGCGGGCCAGCTTCACTTCGGCGTCATGAACATGTTTCTGGATTTCATCCAGTTTTTCGAGCCGGTCGAGGATCTCGTCCTCGAGCACCGCGTTGGCCGCCTTGTCGGCCGCGATCTGATCCTTCAGCGCTCTGAATTCGGCGTTGCTCTGAGCCTCGTTCAGCTTCCGTTGCCAGTCGGCGACCTTGGCTTCGCGCTCGCGGAGGCTCAGCTGCTTCTCGTCGGCTTCCATGCGTGTGCGTTTGGCGGCTTCCTTGGCCGCCGCGAGTTCATTTTGCGTATGCTCGACGGCCTGATGCCCGATGCGAACCTGCATCGGGCCCTTCTGCAAACGATCCTTCAGATCGGTCAATTGGTGGTGAATCCGGTGCAGATCGCGCAGCACCTCAGCGGATACGTTCATGGGATGATACTCCTATGGCAACAAAAAAGCCGCTGATCTTTGGATCAGCGGCTAGAGGATGTTGGGCGTTGGCCGAGCGGTTATGCGACGCCGCGCAGGAAGCCCGCCAACTGTTGGCTGCGGACCGGGTGCTGCAGCTTGCGGACCGCTTTGGCCTCAATCTGCCGCACCCGTTCGCGGGTGACTTTGAAGATCCGGCCGACTTCCTCCAGCGTGTACGTGTAGCCGTCCCCCAGACCGTAGCGCAAACGGATGATCTCTCGCTCGCGGTACGTGAGCGTCTTGAGCAGGGCTTCGATCTTCTGCCGCAACAAGCCGTTGTTGGCGTTGCGGACGGGGTTGTCGGACTGAACATCTTCGATCAATTCGCCGAAACTGCAATCTTCGCCGTCACCCACCGGACGGTCCAGGCTGACGGGGTGCCGGCCGATGTCCAGGACGCGTTTCACCTCTTCCACGTCCAGGCCCGCCCGGATGGCAACCTCTTCTGTTGTCGGCTCTCGGTGCAATTCTTGCAAGAGCCTCTTCTCGATATTTCTCAATTTTGACAGCACGTCGATCATGTGCACCGGGATGCGGATCGTGCGGGCCTGGTCGGCGATGGCCCGCGTAATCGCCTGGCGAATCCACCAGGTTGCGTAGGTGGAAAACTTGAACCCGCGGCGGTACTCGAACTTGTCCACCGCTCGCATCAGGCCCGTGTTGCCCTCCTGGATCAGGTCCAGGAAGCTCAGGCCGCGGTTCCGGTATTTTTTGGCGATCGAAACGACCAGCCGCAAGTTGCCACTGGACAGCTGGCGTTTGACTTCTTCGTATTCCGTGAATTGCTGCCGGATGGTCTCCACCCGCCGCCTCATGCTGCGCGGGCTTTCTTGCGTCAACTGCATCAGATCGCGGAGTTCGTGACGCAGGTTGGCCCGTTCGTCCTTGTATCGCGAATCGCTGCCGATCTGGTGCAACCGCTGGCGGATGCCTTCCATCCGTTCGGCGAAGTCGGTCAGCTGATGGATCAGTGGTTGGACGCGACGGGTCCGCAAACTCAGTTCCTCGACCAACTGCAGGCACTTGTGGCGGCGGCGGAGAAATGACTCGCGGATTTGGTCGCGGACATCGAACGGCGTCGACTTGCGGATCAGCACGGCGAAATCCTGCTGATTCTGCTCCAGCAAGTGCTCCAAGGTCCGCAGGTTGTGCGGCATCCGCGCCTGGATCTGCTCTTTGGTAAGCCGCTCGGTCAGCGAGACCTTGATCGTGCGATCGAACGGCAACTCGCCCTTGTAGACCTTCTTCAGCGTGTCGAAGGTCTTGCGCATGGCAAAGTCGCAGGCCAGCACGCTGCGGCGAAATTGCCGGCGGGTGCGTTCGATCCGTGTGGCCAACGCCACTTCCTCCTCGCGCGACAGCAGCGGAATCTCGGCCATCTGGCTGAGGTACATCCGGATCGGATCGTCGGTCAGCTTGGGCAGGGCCTCGGTGGGAATGGGAACGGGCAGCGGTTCGGCGACCGCCTCGGCCGGCTCCGCGGGCAACGGCAGCCCTTCCGCGGGTCCCGCTGAGGCCGCCAACGGCGCCGGCTCCTCCTGAAATTCGACGCCCTTCTGAGGCGGCTCCTCGACCAATTCGACACGGTTGGCCTTCAATGCCAACAGCAGCTCCTCAAACTGATCGATTTCGAAATCATCCTCTGGGAGGAACTTGTTGACCTCGTCAAAGGTCAAATAGCCCTGGGTCTTGCCCTTGTTGATAAGTTCTTGCAGATCAAGGTTCAATGGTTCCACGATTCCCCTCCTGCGCTTGCTTGCGCTTGTACGGACACCTCTGCGGGTGAAGTACCTACCCTTCCTTGGGCGCGGAAATACCGTGCCGGCCTCGTTCCTGGGCAATCAGGCTTTGCAGAACGGCGAGTTCCTCCTGATCGTCCAATCGCTTTTCCTCCAGAGCAGCCAGCTGTTGCCGGCGGTCCCTGGTCATCGTGGTGTAGCGGAAGTCGCTGATCAGCCCCTGCAATCTGTCGCGCGCTTGGGTCTGCGCGGCTGCTGCTTTCGCGTGGGCTCGCTCGTCCACCTCCACCCAGATATTCTTCAGACCCGGGTCGTCCAGCGCCGTCAGCACGTTGCCGAAATCCGGCGTGCCGCCCGAGTCGTAAATCCCATGGATTGTACGATAAATGATCCTAACGCACTCTGATTTTAGCTGCCCAACCTCGATTTCGCGAATCGCCAACTCTGCCAAATCGTGGTGAACAGCCAGAATTTCCAGAAGTTCGATTTCTCGGGAGTCCAAATCTCGCAGTTTGGGTACGACCACAGGCTTGGCGGCTGCCGGCTGACGGTCGGCTGCGGCAGCCGGCACGAACCGCTCTCGCCGGCGCCGCAAATCGTTGACTCGAGACCGCAATTCGTGCTCCGGCAAGCCGAATTGCCGAGCCAGTCGCGACAGGAATTGCTGTTCCCGCAGACGCACGTCAGCCGAACTGCCGGCCGCCTGCGCGGGGGCCTTGGCAATCGCGGCTAAAATGTCTTCCAGCGCCTGGTTGGCTTGGTGCGTGTCCCGTAACAGATCGATGCCCTGGGTCGCCACGCGGGTCTTGTGCTCCAAGGCATCGACGGACGTGCCCAGCAACTCCCGAAAAGGTTCCGCGCCGCGTTCCAGCAAGAACTCACAAGGATCGAACTGTTCCGGCAGCGTGAGAATCCGCAAGTCGACCTGGGAGGCGACAAACAACTCCAGAATCTCGTTGGTCCGCCGCTGGCCCGCTTCGTCGCCGTCCAGCACCAGGATCACGCGATCGGCAAACCGCCGCAGCAGTTGGATGTGCCTTGGTCCCAAAGCGGTGCCCAAGACGGCCACCACGTGATCGATGCCCACCTGATGGGCCATCATCACGTCCGTGTAGCCCTCGACGACCACGATTTCCTTCTCGCCCTGCCGCATTTTGGCGATCCGCTCGCGGGCGAGATCCAGGGCGTATAAATTGTCGCTCTTGGAAAACAGCCTGGTTTCCGGCGAGTTGATGTACTTGGCCGGGTTGTCGCCGCTGGCGCCCGGCAGGATGCGTCCGCCGAAGGCAATCGTGCGGCCTTGCACGTCGCGAATCGGGAACATCAAGCGGCCGCGGAAGCGGTCGTAATAGCGGCCGCTGTTGGTACTCTTGGCACACAGGCCGACGGCTTCCAGGATTTGAGCGGTGAAGCCTTTCGTGCGAGCCCGATCCAGCAGCCACTGCCAGCCTTCGGGAGAAAACCCCAAGCCAAACCGCTTGACACTCTCGGCGGTCAGGCCGCGTTCTTCGATGTAGCGGCGGGCGGACTCGGCTTCCGGTGCCAGCAGCAAGCATTGATGGAATTGCTGCGCCGCCCACTGCATCGCCTGATACAACGTTTTCTTGTCCTGCGGGCTGCCCGGTGGTACGTCGGGACGTGCCGTGGGCCGCAACGGAATGCCCGCGCGATCGGCTAGAATCTCCAATGCCTCGCGAAATCCAACCCGCTCGTGCTGCATCACGAAGTTGAACACGTCGCCGCCGATGTCACAAACCCAGCATTTCCAGGATTGGCGCTCGGGATTGACCTGCAAGCTGGGGCGGGAATCGTCGTGCCAGGGGCAGAGGCCCACGTAGATGCGGCCCTGTCGGCGCAGGGGCAAATAACCTCCGACCAACTCGACAATATCTGTCGCTTGGCGGATTCGCTCCTTGATGTCCTGGTCAAGCGGGGATGCGAAGGACACCGGACAGTCCTATGGCGTTGGGCCTGCGGGAAGGAGATGGGGCCGCGGCCAGAGTGTCACTTCCCTGGTTCTTGTTCGCGTGCCGCCGGCTTCTGGGTCAATTGGCGGTGCCGTGCCCTCCTTAGCACGGCGGCGAATTATACCGGCGGCGCCCCAACGGGTCAACATCGGGTTTTTGCCCCACGAGTTCACATTTGCTTCCATTGTCCATGTACGGTTTGAAGTCAGGCCGGATCATGCCAGCCAATGAGCGAGGGGGACCGCGGGTCGTGACGCCGGTAGTTTTCAGCGGCTCGCTCGAAACTGCCCGTCGCGTAGCAGTATTGGCAGCCGAACAGGCAACTGTCGTACATCCCGATGTCCCGGCTGAGGACACAGCCGCAGGCTGGCCGCTGGCTCGGGTCCTTTGCCGCTGAGACATCCTTGCCAAATGCTTGCTTGATCAGCTCGTGGTCGATACACCTTCCCGGCCGGATGTCATGGACCGTGAGGTCCATTTCCTCGGCGCAACTCACGATTTCCATCTGGTTTGCTGCAGCGATCGCCGCCAAATGCCGCATCAGGTCCGCCAAGGCTTTCGGCGCACAGTCGATCAAGCCGGCACCGCAATCACGCAGGGCATTCATGCGACGTTCCGTTTTGCGATAGCGATCGACGATGCTCACCACCACGCGATTGGTGGAGCCGGCCAAATCGTGGGCAATCGCCGCGAACCTGTCCCGATGGTATTCCGCAGGCGATTTCTCGCTGAAGACGATCGGGTCATATCGCCAGATGACTCGCCTCGGACCAATAGATTCTGAAAGACCCCGGAACGTACGCACCGTGCTTTCCAGCGGCGGGACCTTGGGGTCCAGTTCCTGCGGGAGTCCGAGCACTGTGAACTGGAAGTAGTAGGGGATTCCCAGTCCGTCAATCTCGGGCAAGTACCGCATCAGCGGCCGAGGATTCCGCGTCCAGAACACGATCGCATCCACGTCGGATGGCAGCAGGGAAATACGGGCGACCTGCGTTCGGTTGAAGGGATTGGGCACCGTGCAGAATCCGGCCTGCAGGCGATGGATCATCCATTTCGCGTAGAATGCCGGAATGTCCGTCCGGCGACTGGCGCTGATGATCACGGCTTCTTCCTTCTCTCAATCCTGGTGGAACACCTCCTCCATGGCCGACCACCATTCGCCTTCCTTGCGGTCCCGTAGCGGTTTCTGGCAGGGATCGGTCAAGGTCCACCACCGCTTCACGTCAGGATTGGCGGCCATCTTGGCCATGTCCCCCGCGAAGTCCTGGCCCACGTATTCGAAGTAGCTGAACAGGTAGTAGTTCCCATCGTCCAACTTGCGCAGGTAGATCGAGTAGTTGCGGATGTTGGCTGCACGGAGCGCCTGGGCCACTTCCGGCCAGACGGCGGCGTGCAGTTGCTTGTACTCGGCCAGTTTCTCCGCGCTCAGGCCGATGACGCTGCCGTAGCGGGCCGGTGTCTGGGTGGGCGATTCCGCCGCAGCCAACTTCGCCGCGACGAGCAGCGTGGCGGAGAACATGACGCAACGAACGAAGAATCGACCGATTTGCATTGTACTTCTCCATCAAAGCGCGGACGCCAACAAAGTGTAACGAGGAATTGCTTTTACTACCGGAACACAATGTACAGCACGATGAACGTAGCGACGACGACGGCCGACAGGACGCGGTAGTTGCCCAGGCCGCGCCCGTGGGCTTCGCCACGCAACGGCTCCCGCCAATCCTCCCAGACCAGCAGCTTGGCCTCTTCCTTGAGCGGCGCGGGAAAAACGTGCGAAGCGATGACGACGATCACACCGCAGAGCGCGCACAGGTAGAACGAGGTGATCATCGAGGTCAGTTCCATCCCGGTCAGGCTCTGATGCCATGTCACGACGAAATTCCAGCCGGTGTGCTCCTTGAACAACTCCAGGAAGAAGATGGCCACGCCGATCAGATTGCCGACGACCAGCGCCAGGTAGGCGGCCGGTCCTGTGGCCCGCTTCCAGAAGACGCCCAACAAGAACACGGCGGTGATCGGCGGCGCGACGTAGCAAATCAAATCGGTCAGCGCCTGAAAGACCGTGTCTTTCTGTCCGAAGATCGGCGAGGAAACGATGGCCAGAATCGTACCGACCACGGTCGTGATCTTGCCGACCACGACCAACTGGTGATCGGTCGTCGCGGGCCGGTAGCGTTTGACAATGTCGTAGGCGAACAGCGTGGCCGTCGAGTTCAAGGCGGCCGAACAAGTCTGCATCGCGGCAGCCAGCATGGCCGCGGTCACCAACCCCTTCAGCCCCCAGGGCAGCATGTGCGCGATCATGAACGTGTAGGTGTCGGCCGGCACCTTGGGGGCCTGGCCGTTGAATACTGGAGCGCCTTGTTGCACCAAGGCCACGCAGATCACGCCCGGCAGCACGAAGAAAAACACCGGCAAGATCTTGAGGAACGAGCAGAACAGCGGGCCCAGACGAGCCTGCTTTTCGTCCCGGGCGGCCAGCACCCGCTGGACGATCGTCTGATCGCAGCACCAATACCAGATGCCGATGACGGGATAGCCCAGCAGAATGCCGTACCAAGGCTGCTTGCTGGGATCGCCCGCGCTGCGCAGGATCGAGAGGAAATTGGCCGTGGACCAGTTGCAGCAGATCTTGGGGTCCGCGGCTTCTGCCAACGGATGGGGACAAATGGCCAGCGTGTGCGTCAATTCCGACCAGCCGCCGACGTGGTAGTAGCCGACCGCCGTGATGCACACGGCGCCGATCAGCAAGAGGACCGTCTGGATGCTCTCGGTCCAAACCACGGCGAGCAGCCCGCCGATCATGGTGTAGATCCCCGTGAGTCCGGCCAGCACGATGATGAAGAACATCATCGGATCCAGGCCGAGGATGGTGGAACTCGGGTCGATGCCCAAGATGCCGCGGAGCACCAGCGCGGCCGTGTACAGCGCCACGCCGATGTGGATCACGACGGCCGAGAAGATCGAGACGACGGTCAGCCAGTCGCGGCAGTGGCGGTTGAAGCGACGTTCCAGGAAATCGGGCAGCGTGGGCACCCGCGAGCGCAGGTACAGCGGGGCGAAAAACAACGAGAGCAGGACCAGCGTGAAGCCGGCCATCCACTCGAAGTTGCCGTACACCATGCCGTACTTGTAAGCCGTCTCGGCAAAACTGACCAGGTGGACCGTCGAGATGTTGGCGGCGAACATCGCCAGTCCAATCACCGGCCAGCCCAACGTGTTGCCGGCCAGAAAGTAGTGGCTTCCTTCGCCGCCCCGTGCCCGGAACTGCCTGGCATAGCAGCCCAACCCCACGACGGCGACCAAATAGACCACCACGATCGAAAGGTCAAACCAGGAAAAGTCGGAAGAAATCAAGACAGCACCCTCGTTTCGCACGCAAAACATGCCAGACCATTCAGCGTCTGCCCCCAAAATCGCTCAACTCTCAACGGGACTTGTGAGGCCCTCGCGAGCCGTCGAGTTGATTCCCGCAAAGTCTCCCCACGGATGGCATGGCGATACCACGGATAACGGCGCAGCCATCGGCAATACTCATCCGTGGTATCGCCATGCCATCCGTGGGGTTTTCTCGCCTTCGCACACCGACCCCGGCCACCCAACATCGACAATTCGTTGTCGATCGTTCGTCCGCAAGCCGCCTAGTCTAGCGTGCCGAGCCAGCGGCTGCGATCTGTTGGCGTGGTCCCAGCTGTCGCGCAGGCTTGCTTCACTGCACGGCTTCGCATTCCGCCACCTTGCGGCCGTAGAACTCGTCGGTCAGCAGCCAATCTTCGTACAGCGTCTTGAGCTGTCTCAGCCGTCCGGCGACTTGGCTCTTGGTGAACTTTGGGGCCTCCGTCGCGGGCTTGCTGGAGGAGGCCGCAGGCTGGTTCTCGGCCGGGGCTTTCGCCTCGGCCGCGGGCGGCGTGTAGACCCGTTTGGGCGGGGGCACGTAGGACGGGTCGTAGACCAGGGCCTTCAATTCCTGGGCGGGAACCAGATGCCGCCACAGAAAGGCCTGCATCCGGTCTTCGGCAGGCACCGCCTCGTGGGCGACCCCCTGGTCCCCGATCTTGGCCCGGCCTTCGACGACCAGCGTCACCGGATCTTTCGTCTCCGTCAGGTCGGTCTTGACCGTAAACCTGACCACTTCCTGTTTCGCCGTCATGGTCACGGGAACAGACGAGAATCCCTCCGGCGGATCCTTCAGACGCAGCTTGATGTCGCCGGTGAACCCATCCTTTCGGATGGCGTAGACGCTGACCGTGCTTGAACCTCTGGCCCGCATGGAAACGCTCGACGGCACCAACCGCAAGGCGAAGTCAGGCTGCGGCGGGCCGATCCGCAGACGGTAGGCGTATTCTTCACCGCCTTTGCGCGCCGTGTCACCGACATGAACGCAGTAGGTTCCGTCGGCGGGCAGCGTAAGCATCACGTAGGAATCCGCGTGGTGCGTGTTCAGCCCTGATCCGACGTCCAGATGATCGTCGTTGAACGCCAACACGTTGCCGGCCGCATCGGTGACTTTCAGCATCGAGTCCAGAGGGGACTCGAGTCGCCGCGCCGAGACTTCCGCCACGATCGCCTCGCCGGCACGGCCCTGGAACTGGAACACATCCCACTCATCCGGCCGATCGATGCGCCCGTTCATGATGATGGGCAGCTTGACCTTCTGGGCGGCAGCCGGGGCGTTGTTGGTCTCCTCGTCAAAACCATCCGGCAGCGTATCCAGAGCGAACGGCACGCCGTTGGAAACGAAGCTCTCGCGGCGTGCGGCCAGCGAATAGACGCCCGGCCCGGAGTCTGACTCAGGCGGCGTCAACTCGGCGGTCTCCAGATTCCAGCCCTTCATCGCGATGGTGACCGGCGATCCGACTCGCCCGCCCAGCGGGAAGATGCTCGTCACGAACGGCACTTCGCCGATCGTCACACGGTAGACGAAATCCTCTCGGCCGCGGTAAATCGCGTCCGTAATCGTCAACGCGTATTCGCCGTCTTGGGGTACCTCAAAGAAGATCGTCGGATCGGGTTTGAACCGGTAATCGTCGTTGTACGCCAGTTCGTTCCCCCGGGCGTCGTAAATCGCCAGGACGGGCTGAAACCAGCCGGGCACCGCGTCGGCAAGGTAGGGGATCAACTGCCGGGCCACGGTGGAGATCACCAGCCGCTGACCTCTGCGCGCTTCAAATCGATACCAGTTCACCTCGCCGGAAGCGACCTGACCGTTCATGGTGCAGGGCACGGTAATCCGCTGTTCGACCTCCTCGGGCGGCCGCTTGCGAAGGGCCTGTTCCTCTTTGCCGAGCACCTGGAAATTGGCGGTGTGCATGGGCTTGCGGGACACTTCGGGCAGTTGACCGACGTAGAAAACGAGCGGGTTCGAGACGCCGCGCGGCGTTACCAGCCGCAGTTCTCGCGGGCCCGGTTCGGCATCGGGGGCCATCGTGACTTCGACAAAGACGAGACTGGAGATCGAGACGCAGGCCGGCCGATTGACGTATTCGGCCATTCTCTGCTCGATCTTGGCGATCATGTTCTTGGTCGCCTCTTCCTTTTCCTCCGAGTTGCCCGCCTCCTGCAGTTCCCGCTTCAGTTCGTTCAACTGCTCCCTCAGCAGCGTCATCTCCTGAGGGCCGAATTTCCGATGGTATTCGACCACCTTGGCGGACACCCCCGCGCCGCTGACCAGCACCTGGTTGACACCGTCCAGTCCCTGTCCGCCCAGCTTCACGGGGAACGTCGTGCCCTGCTGGCCGCCCGCGGGATAGACGTAACCGGTGTACGGCCTGGTCTGCCCGGACGCGGAGGATACCATTGCCAACAACCCGGCCAATCCCCAGACCGGCAGCCACAGAACCTTGCTCATGATCCGCTCCCTTGTCTGCACCGTGGATTCCGTACTCGTTCCGCATCTTCGCAGGTTGGGACTCCGTCCCGACCGGGTCAAGACTCCGATCCGGTCGGGACGGAGTCCCAACCTAACCTGATTGCTACATGATCTCGGTCAAGAGTCCCGCCGACTTCACCTTGTCGGATACGTCCGGCAGCACTTGGGCGTCCAAGCCCATGGGGTGCGGCAGCTTGGCCTTGGGGTCGATGCCGGCCAAGTGATAGATGCTGCCGAGCAAATCGACCGGATACACGGGCCGATCCTTGACTTCCGCGCCGGTTTCGTCCGAGGATCCGACCACGCATCCACCCTCGAATCCGCCGCCGGCGACCAGCACGGTGAAGACGTTGCCGTAATGGTTGCGGCCGCCGTTCCAAGGCGGCTGCCAGTCCACCTTGGGACCGCGCCCGAACTCGCCGCAGCACCACACGATCGTGCTTTTCAGCAGATCGCGATCGTGCAGATCCTGCAGCAGCATCGCCAGCCCCTGGTCCAATTGCGGGCATTGGCGGCGCATGGTCTCGAAATGCCGGCTGTGCGTGTCCCAGCCGCCGGGGTAGTTGATCACGACGTAGGGCACGCCCGTCTCAACCAACCGCCGCGCCACGAGGCATTCCTGCCCGAACGTATGGCGGCCGTAACGGTCCCGCAACGCCGAGTCCTCTTTGGACAGATCGAACACTTCCTTGCCCGCGCCCAGGATCAATTCGTACGCCTGTTTCTTGGCATCCTCCGCCGCCGCGACTTGAGGGCTGTCTGCCATCAACTCGCCCATCGTGTTCATCTTGCTGAGCAGATCGCGGCGGGCCTTCTGCCGGTCGTCGGCGATGCTCCGGGCGACGACGCCTTCCACCTCGAACCGCGGCGCGCTCGGGTCGCCACCCGTGGCAAAGGGCTTGTATTTCGGTCCCAGAAAGCCCTCTTCGGAAAACCGCCCCTGAGCCCGCGTCAGCACCACGTAGGGGGGAATCAGTCCCTTGTATCCGGGGCTCTTGAACAGCGCAAACACGGCCCCCACGCTCGGATAGGCCAAACGCTCGCCGGGCATGTGTCCCGTCTGCATCAGGTAGGCCGCGGTTTCATGGCCGTTGTTGCGGTGCGTCATGCTGCGGATCAGGGAGTACTTGTCGGCCTGCTTGGCCAGTTCGGGAAACAGCGCCCCGATCCGGATGCCGTCCACGTTTGTGGGGACCACGGACATGAACTCGCCCATGTAATCGCGGCCCGCCTCGGGTTTCGGGTCCCACGTGTCGTTGTGCGACATGCCGCCCCACAAGAAGATCTGAATGACCGACTTGGCCTTGACTTGAGCCGAGGCCGGTTTTGGCGCCGGGGCCGAAGTGGCCTCGGCCGCCAGCGCAGCCGAGCCCAAGCCGTCGGTCAGCATCAAGCCAGCCGCCCCAGCGAGGCCCAGCCGCAAGGTCTCGCGTCGAGAGATTCCGCCGCCGCCGTCTGAAACGTGTCTTGTGCTCATGGTTTCCGCTTCCACTCTTTGAGAAACGTTCGTGAGTCAATGCCGATATAGGAATTCCGTGCTGTTGATGAGAGCCCAGGTGATGTCCAACCAGTCTTCTCGCCTTCTCGTGGTGCTGAACCTGCTCGACTTTCCGGACTTGCCTGCCCTGCCGGACTTGGCCGCCTGACTTGCTCGGCTGGCCGCGCCGGCCGCACCATACGCTTCCGCGGCCTTGACCTCGTCATCAGTCGGGAAGCGTGAAAGAACCGTCAGATAAAGTTCGTCCAAGATCTCGCGCGGTTTGCGACCGGAATCGAAGATCGCTTTCAGCTTCGGACCTTGTTCGAGTTTCTGCTGGATGTGGCTCGAATTCAGCATGTGCAGCGACTGGGCGGGGACCGGCTTGTTGTCGCGCTCGTTTTCCATCCCGGTTGCCCGCGCGGAACGGCCGAACAGCGTCAGAAACGTGCTCGTGATGCTGCCGTCGGCAATCGCAATGGCGGGCAGATCTTTCGGAATGTAGGTAAACGGCTCCGGGATGGGGCTCGTGTACAGGTCGGATGTGCCGGTGATCTTGTTTACCGCGTCGATCAGCACTTCGGCATCCAAGCGGCGCAGGGGGTAGCCGGCAAAATTGGCCTCGGCCGCGGGGCTCTTGAATCTGGGCATCGAGGAAAGCTGGTACGTGCTGGAATTCAGGATCAACCGGTAGAGATGCTTCAGATCGTAACCGCCTGCGACCATTTCCTTTTCCAGGTAGGCCAGCAACTTGGGATTGCTTGGCGGATTGTCCTCCCGAATGTCGTCCGGTTCGTGGATGATCCCGCGTCCCAGGAACCAAGCCCAGACGCGATTCACGATGCTGCGCGTGAACCAACGATTCTTCGGGGTAATCAGCCAATCGGCGAAAACTTCGCGCGGATCCCGGTCCGGCTGCAAGCGGACCTTGGTTCCGTCCGGGAAGACCGCCGTGAGCGGCTCGCTGCCGAGGGGTGGCGTGGCAGCCGTCGCATCAACGGGCGCCGCATCTGCCGGCGGTGCGTCGCTGGCGGGCTTTGGGGAAACGCGGATGGCGTCCTGCCCTGGCGCCGTGTTGCCGGGCGCGAGGCTGGCCTTGAGCGGATCCCAAAAGACGTTCTCCTCTTTCCACTCGCTGGTCGGCTTGTAACCGATCTGGGAGAAGAAGGCGGCCATACCCTGGACACGTTCTTGCGGCCAGGAGTCCGTTCGCGTGCCCATGAACGCCAAGGCCACCGCGCCGGCGATGCCTTCCGGAGTCCGGTTCTGGATCGCGCGGTAGAAGTTGACTTGGCCGACGCGGAAATTGCTGCCGCTGGAGGTCACCATCTCCCGCACGAACTTGTCGTACGGCTTGTTCTCTGCGATCGACTGCCGCACCCAGCGATGATAAGCCTGCGCCGCGTTCGGCCAGAGATTGACGGGGAATTCGGCTTTGATCCTCAGGATGTCACCCCATTTCATCGACCAGTAATCCGCGAACTCCTTGCGCTCCAGCAGGCGATCGATCAAGACCCTACGTTTGTTCTTGGCGTCCGGATCCTGAATGAACTCGCGGGCCTCTTCCGCCGTCGGCAGCGTGCCGATCACATCCAGATAGACGCGGCGGACAAAGACCGCGTCGGAGCACAAAACCGGCTGGATGCCCAACGACGACAACCTGGCGAAGACGAGTCGGTCCAGTTCGCCGGCGGCCGCCGGTGGTTGGGAGCTTTCGAACACGTTCGGCGCCGTCTCCGCCGCGGCAACTCCGCCCGTGAACGCCAGCAGGACGAAGGCCGAAAGGAAGGATGCTTTCATGCTTTCCAACTCCATGCCGAGGTCAACTCGTGGTGCTCGGCGAGCGCGACAGTCCATGCGGGATTTCCGCTGGCCCTGAGCCCGAACCTAGTTCGGGCTCAGAACGGCCATGATGCTACCACAACATTGCGCATTCTAGCAACTCGTTTCGCCGTTGTTTAGGTTTAGCGCTACGCCGTCTTTCCCGCATTTACGGCCATCGGAACGATTGCTGGTACAGGCAGAAAAGAAGCCCGGCTCCTGCGAAAAAGCCGGGCTTCTGCGACGGTCTTGCGTACTACGGCGGCCCTTCATCTCTGAGAGGGCTCCTACTGAATCACTCGGGCTTCGATGTTCGCAATCTCGCGGTTGGCGAACTCGTCGGTGAGCAGCCAGCTCTGGTACAGCCGTTCGATCTCGTTCAGAGCACCGGTGACCTGGGCTTTTGTCAACGTGCGCTGCACGCCCTTCGGTCTTTGGTCGTCGCGGATCTCTGGGCGGATGCGATCGGCAGGTGGCTGGTAGGATGGGTTGACAACCAGCGCCGGAAGGGTATCCGCGGGCAACAGATGACGCCACAAGAAAGCCTGCATCGTGTCCTCGGCCGGCACCGCCTCGTTGACGATTTCCCGGTCCCCCACGGTCGCACTGCCAAGGACCGTCAGATTGACCGGCTTTTCCATCCCCTCCAGGGTGCTCTTGAGCGTCAACGCTACCGCCTCGCCATTGGCCGGCAGCGTGGCGCCCGCCGATTCGAGCCCCTGCGGCAGGTCTTTGAAGCCCAACTTGATCGGCCCGTTGAAGCCGTCCTTGCGGATGGCGAAGACCGTCACGTTGGCGGCCGACTTGCCGCGGATCACGATTTTGGAAGGAATCACACGCAACTCGAAGTCGGGCTGCGGCTGGCTGATCCGCAGCCGGTAGGCATACGCCTTGCCGGCTTGCCGCCGCGTGTCGCCGAGGTGAATGAAATACTTCCCGTCGGCAGGCAGCTTGACCATGAGGTAGGAATCGGCGTGGTCGGTGTTCAACCCCGATCCCGCGTCGTAATGATCGTCGTTCAGCGCGATGATCTTGCCGTCCGCGGCGGTGACCTTGAGGAAGGAATCGTACGGGGAACCGAGCCGGCGGGCATGCACTTCCGCGACGATCGTCTCCCCGGCCTTTCCTTCCACCTCGAAAACGTCCCAATCGCCCGAGCGGTCTGCACGCCCGTTGACGATCATGGGCAGCGTGACCTTCTGCGCCTTGGACGGCTCATCGTTGGGTTCCTGGTCCAGGCACTCGGGCAGCGTGTCCAGCGCGAACGGCACGTAGTTGGAGAACTGGTTGCCATTGGCGGCGGCGGCGACCAGATAGCGCCCCGGTTTCGCGTCTTGGGGGGGGGCGGAGAGCGTGGTGCTTTCCAGGTTCCAGCCGTCCGCCTCGATCTTGACCGGCTCGCCCACGCGGCCACCCAACGGGAAGATACTGGTCACATAGGGCATTTCGCCGAGCGTGATCCGATACACAAAACTCTCACGGCCGCGGAACAGCGCCTCGTTGATCGTGAGCACATACTCTCCGTCCTCGGGAACCTCATAATAGAACACCGGGTCGGGATGGAAGAAGAAATCGTCGCAGTAGGCTACCTCCTTGCCGTTGGCGTCGTGGAGTCGGAGTACGGCCTGGAGCCAACCGGGAACGCCGTCGGGTACGTAGGGGATCAACGCACGGGCCATGGCGGAGATGACCAAACGCTGTCCCTTGGTCGCCTGAAAACGGTAGCGGTTCATTTCGCCCGCAGCGATCTGGCCGTTCATCGTGCATGGCACGGCGACACGGATTTCCACTTCTTCCGGCGGCCTCTTGCGCTGGGCCAAGTATTCCTTGCCGAGGATCGGCAGTTGCATGGTCTTCATCGCCCTGCGGGCGACTTCGGGTACCTGGCCTACGTAGAAGGCCAGCGCGTTGGTAATGCCCCGTTTGGTGACCACTCTGATCTCCCGCCGGCCTGGTTTTGCATCCGGGGCCATCGTGACCTCGGCGAAAACGAGTTCGGTCTGGGAACGAACCGCCGGAGTGCGCTCGTCCTCGTCGAACACCTTTTGGATCCGGTCGATCAGGTTCTTTTTTGCCACTTCTTGCTCGGACAGTTCGGCACTGTCTGGTTCGGCGGGTTTCGTCTCCTTCGGCTTTTCCAGATTCGCATTGCACTTGCTGCAGACCGTGGCGTCAAGCGGATTGGCCGTACCGCACACCGGGCAGATCAGGGAAGCGACCACGCTGGACGCGCCTTCCGGGCCGATGGGCGCGGGGAACTCGAAAAAGGCCATCCGGGCGGCCATCGCGTCGTCCACCTTTGTTTCTTTCTTCTTCAACTCGTTCAGTTGCTGCCGGAGCGTCCCCAATTCCTGGTTGCCCCAGACGCGGTAGTAATCGACCAGCCGAACGGAAACCCCTTCTCCGGTCACAACCAAATCGGAAATGTCGGTGAGCCCTTGTCCACCCAAACGGATCGTGAAGGTCTCGCCCTGCTGGCCGCCGGCGGGATAGACGTAACCGATAAACTGGGCGCTGGCCGTGGATGCGGCGGCCACAACGATGGCCAGCCCCAGAATGACGAATCGAAGCTTGTACATGGTGTCTCCCCAGGATCAGGGATTGGCGGTTAGAGGTCTCAACAGAACCCGTGCAACAAAATCGCTCCACCCTAATCTTTCACCTAATCTCTCACCTAATCTCCCGGAGGGACCATTAGGTGTCGGATCAAGTGAAAGATCAGGTGAAAGATTAGCGACCTTTAATCCCTCATCGCTAATCTCTAATCTCTCGTTCAAATGATCTCTTCCAGCATTCCGGCCGACTTCATGCCTTCTGCTTCGGTGTCCAAAACGTGGGCGTCGAACCCCAAAGGATGCGGCAACTTAGCGGCGGCGTCGATGCCGCCCAACAAATAGAAGCTGCCCAGCAGGTCCGCCGGATAGACGGGCCTCTCCTTGACAAATGCGCCCAACTCGTCAGACGAACCCACAACGCGGCCGCCCTTGAATCCGCCGCCCGCGACCAACACGGTGAAGACATTCCCGTAGTGATGGCGACCGCCGTTCCAAGGCGGCGCCCAGTCCACCTTCGGCGTTCTGCCGAACTCGCCGGTACACCAGACCAGGGTGCTGTCCAACAACTTCTTCTCGCTCAGATCCGCCAGCAGCGTTGCCAGCCCTTGATCCAACCAGGGACATTGACGCCGCATCGTCGGGAAGTGGCCTCCGTGCGTGTCCCAACCGCCGGGAAAGCTGATGGTGATGTAGGGTACGCCCGCTTCGACCATCCGCCGAGCCGCCAAGCATTCCTGCCCGAACGTGTTGCGGCCGTAGCGGTCCCGGAGCGCCGTGGGCTCGTTATCGAGATTGAAAACTTCCCTCCCCGATCCCAGAATCAACCCGTAGGCTTTCTGCCTGGCTTCTTCGGCCGCGGCCATCTCCGGGACGTTTGCCAGGCCATAGCCCATCGTGTTCATCTTGTCGACCAATTCACGGCGGGCCCTTTGTCGGTTGTCGTCGATCCCCCTGTTGATGATTCCCTGCACCTCGAAGCGAGCCGCGTTGGGATCGCCGCCCGTGGAGAAGGGTTTATACGCGGGGCCCAAGAAGCCCTCCTCGGAAAACCGCCCGGCTGCCTGGAGCATCACGACGAAAGGCGGCAGCAGACCCTTGTATTGCTCTTTCTTGAAGAAGGTGAAGATGGCGCCCACACTGGGATAGGCCAGATTCCCGCCGGGCTTGTGGCCGGTTTGCATCAGGTAGGCTGCCGTCTCATGACCGTTGTTGCCATGGGTCATGCTGCGGATCAGGGCAAACTTATCGGCCTGTTTCGCCAGTTCAGGGAACAGGAAGCTTAACTGGATTCCAGGCACGTTCGTGGGGATGACCTTATCAAACTCGGCCATGTAGTCCCAGCCCGAACCTGGCTTCGGGTCCCAGGTGTCGTTCTGCGACATGCCGCCCCACAAGAAGACCTGGATGACCGACTTGATTTTTCCCTTGTTCTTGGCCTTCTCCTTGGCCGCTGCGTCGCGGGCCGCTTTCTCGTCGGCAAGCTGCTGTTCGGGCGTCTTCTGGGCCTCGGCCGCAAAAACACGGCTGCCTAAACCGCTGGCCGCGACCAAACCGGCTGCGCCCAGAGCGCCACGTCGCATGGCCTCGCGCCGGGTCACCTTGTCTGGATTGTGATTGGTACTCATGATTTCAGTCCTCCTTTTACCGCTGGTAGGAGTGCGTGCCAAAAAACGACCGTATTGAACCAACTGTATCGCGCCCGCCACGCAACGAAGGGGGGCTCTCTTGGGCATCCCCCCTTGGTCGCCAAACCTGCTTCCCACCGGCACGGGGCCGGCGGGGATTAACTCAACCATCAATGCCGGAGCAGAAACTCGGGGCTGTTGACCAGCGCCCAGGAAAGATCGATCCACATGTCGCGCCCTTTCGTCACCCCGATCTTGGCATATTCCTCTAAGGTCTTTACGTCGGCATCCGTCGGAAGCCGCGAGAGGATCGTCAGGTACAGTCTCTCGGCGACTTCCTGCGGCGTGCCGCCTGCGGCGATCAGCGCGGCGAGCTTCGGGCCGCTTTGGAGCTTGTTCTGGATGGTCGCCGAGTTCAGCATGTACAACCACTGGGGCGAGGCAAGCTCGTTGACTCGCTCGGTTTCCATCCCCGTATCGCGCCCCGAACGTCCGAACAGCGCCAGGAAGGAACTCGAGACGCTCCCGTCGCCCACCTGCACCGCATTCATGGCGTCAGGAATATAGGTGAAAGGCTCCGGAACGGCGCTGGTGTACAGGTCCGCACTACCGGTGATCTCGTTCAGCGCATCGATCAACACCTCGGCCTCCACTCGCCGCATCAGGTAGCTGGCGAAGTTGGCTGCCGCCTCCGGCTTGTCGGATCTTGCGATCGGCGAGAGCTGGTACGTGGTCGACGTGAAAATCAGTCGCTTCAGGAGCTTGAGGTTCCAGCCGCTGGAGACCAGCTCCTTTTCCAGGTAGGCCAGGAGTTCGGGGTTGCTGGGCGGGTTATCGTCCCGGATGTCGTCCGCTTCGTGGATGATGCCGCGTCCCATCGCCCACGCCCAAGTCCGGTTGGCAATGGTCTTGGCAAACCAGGGGTTCTCCGGCCGAATCAGCCACTCGGCAAACACCTCCCGCGGATCGCGGCCCGGCGGAACCGTCGTCTTGGCGCCGTCCGGAAAAGCGGCCTCCAGCGGCCCGCTCTCGCTCAGGGGTTGGGCCAACGCTTGCGGAATCTGGTTGGTGGCGGTCACCGACTTGGCGACGTTGTCGATTCCCGGCGCGACGCTGCCCGGCACGGCGACCGAGTTGAGGGGGTCCCAGAAAACGACCTCCTCCTTCCACTCGCTGGTGGGTTTGTAGCCGATCTGAGTGAAAAACGCCGCCATGCCGGCCCGACGCTCTTCCGGCCAGGGGTGGACCCGCGTGCCCATCAGCGCCAGAGCCACCGAGGCAGCAATTCCCTCCGGGGTTCTGTTCTGAATGGCGCGGTAGAAGTTGACCGGCCCGACACGGAAATTGCTGCCACTGGAGGTGAGCAATTCGCGGGCGAACTGGTCGTACGGCTTGTTCTGGGCGAGGGACTCCCAGATCCAGCGGTGATAAGCCTGCGCCCCATTGGGCCAAACCTTGACGGGGAACTCCGCTTTGACTCTCAGGATATCACTCCATTTCATCGCCCAATAATCAAAATGCGCGGGCTGCTCGAGCAGATGGTCAATCAAGGCGGCGCGTTTGTTCTGGTCCGGATTCTGGATGAACGCTCGAGCCTCGTCTGCGGACGGCAGCTTGCCCGTAAGGTCCAAATAGGCGCGGCGGATAAACACCGCATCGGAGCAGAGGCCAGGCTCGACATTCAACGCCTTCAACTTCGCAAAGACGGCATGGTCAATTCCGTTCGCAGGCTTCGGCGGATCAGGACTCTCCATCAGGTTCACCACTTGGCGCGCGGCGACCAAACGATACCACGCCGCCTTGGCCTGCTGAGCCTGGTTGCGTTTCTCGTTGGCGACGTCCACGGCAGACCGCCACGCCGTCCGCGTTCTTTCTGCCTCTGTCTGCATCGGCGCGGCTACGGCTTCTGCCTCCTGCGCCGCTTTTTCGTCCGCCTCGTGGGTCTGCTTGGCGGCGGCGATCCGCTCCTTGAGGTTCGCCAGGGTCTCCTCGGCCAATTTCTTCCGCGCCTCGGCCCTGGTCAGCGCCTCTGCGGCGCGGGTGGCCTGAATCGCGGCTTGCTCCAGCGCCTTTGCTTTGGGGTCCAGGGTTGCCTTGGCCTCATTGGCCACTTTGCGTTTCGCGGCCGCTACCCCTGCGGTCTGCTTTGCCGCCGCATCGAGTGCGAGGATGTCCTTGGCCGCTTCCTGGGCAGCTTGGTTCGCGGGATCTTCCGCCGCTTTGCGTTTGGCGGCGGCTTGTGCTACCGCCTGATTCATCTCTTCCGCGAGCTTCTCGAACTCCTGAGCCGCCTTCTCGGCAGCCGCCAAGGCGGCGGTGGCGTTCTCCACCTGCTTCTTCATACCCGCCAAGCCAGCCTCGGCGACCTTCTTCTGCGCCGTCGCCCGGGCCAGCAGCTTGGCAGCAGCCGCGGCCGGCGCCTGTGCCGCTTGCTCGGCCTGCTGTGCTTGGGCCAGGGCCGCCTTGGCCTCGTCAGCCGCCTTGCGCTTGGCGGCCGCGTCGTCGGCGGCCTGCTTCTTCTCCGCCTCTGGCTTGGCGGCATCCGCGGAAACCGCCTTGGCGTTGGCCTCGGCCGCCTGGGCCGCCTGGTCGGCTGCCTGATGAGCAGCCGTGGCCGCGGCGACTTGGTTCTTGGCGGCGGCCAAAGCGTCGTCGGCTGGCTTCTTCTGCGCCTCGGCTTCGGCCAGCAGCTTAGGCGCCTCGTCAACTTGGTTCTGCAATTTCTGCTCGCCTTGCTTGGCTTTCTCCAAAGCAGCTTTGGCGGTGTCAGCCGCTTTGCGTTTAGCGGTTGCTTGTGCCGTGGCTTTCTTGGCTTCGGTGTCGAGCTTGTTGGCGGCGTCGGCGGCGGCCTTGGCCGCGGCCTCAGCCTCTTTGGCCTCCTTCTCGGCCACATTGTAGGCTTCCTGCAGGGGGGCCGCGGCGGCCTTGGCATCGGCCAACGCCTGGTCCAGGGGAGGCTTGGCGTTGGTGGCCTCGGTCAGGGCCTGGACGGCGGCGGGCAAGTTGGCCTCGGCCTGCTGCAACTCCTTTACGCCCGGCTCGCCCGCCAAATTCTTCGCATCCGTGGCCTTCTGGCGCGCCGCATTGGCTTGCTTCCTCGCCTCGGCGTAGGCCACGTCGGCCTTTTTCATGGCGTCCAACAAGGGGCCGACGGCAGCTGCCGCCTCCTGGGCTGCCTTCTCCGCTGCTTCGTAATCGGCTCTTGCTTTGGCCTCCGCCTCTGTCTCGCCCACGGCGTTGGCCGGCTTTGGAGCTTCCGCGCTGGCCAGCTGCGGGGCCCCAGCGTTGGCCGGCTTCGGATCTTCCCCGGCGTAAGCCGAAAGCCAAATGGAAATCGCGAGGGTAACCATCAATGGCAAGACGGTCTTGATTGTCATCCCAAATCCCCTTGAAGATGAACGGTGAAGGGACTTCTCACTAACCCAGGTAGCCCTTGAATGTCTCCGTTTTCCACAAATCACGATGTCTCAACAGCTGAAATCACACCGCCACCCGACCGTCTCAGGCAGATGAACTCTTCATCAAAGTAGCAGACCGGTCGAAGACCGACCACATAGGCAGTTGGCGGGCAGGCTCTCAACCAGCAGGCATCCACGGGAGGGTTCTTCGTTGAAACTGCCATCGTGCGAGGCCGACTCTTGTTTCGCCTAGCACATCAATCAGGTAGGGTTTCCGCAACAGGGCAACGACAATTTCAAACGCTGATTATGTCGTCTAGCAGGCCGCACTGTCAACCGGAAGGCCGCTTGTCGTGGCCAGAACCTGGATGCAGCGAACCGTACCACATTTTACCAGGGCATGCCGCGCCGTACATAGCGCCGACACCTTTTTCCGCCCGAAAAAGTTCGCATTCCCCGGCTGCGGCCAGCCGTTGACTCGGCTGTCCGTCCGCCTTATGGTGAAGCCAGATTGTAGCCGCTGCGGTGGGTTCAGACGCACAAAACCCGACTCTTGCGGGGACGGTGCCCAAGACATCGAAACAAAGGGGCATGGTATATGAAAACGATAACCAACGCGTCAGGTTCAACTTGCCGGTCGTGCGTATTTGCCACACGACGCCAGCGGATTCCCGTCCCGAGCAGGAGAGCACTCGTCGCTATAGTACTGGTAGCGGTAGGACTGTCTCCCTCTGCCGATGCAGACGCGGCCCAACTCTGGGCCGGGGTCGCCAAGGTCGACATCACGGATCGGGACGCGGCGCCCGTCAATGACCCGTTGTTCGTCAAAGCCCTGGTCTTGAAGGAGGATGTGACCAGCGTGGCAATCATCACCGTGGATGCAGTCGCCATCGGCGGGATCGGCAGAATTCGCGATGACTTCCTCGGCAACGTGCGGTCTCAGCTGGAAAAGGAACTGAACATCCAGCCTGCGAATGTCATCGTCAATGCCAGCCACTGTCATGGGATCGTGTGCGCGGATGTCGAACAACGGACCGTCCAGGCCGTCAAGGACGCGTGGGCCAAGATGGAGCCGGTCAGTGCCGGTGCCGGCGTAGGTCACGAAAACCGAATCATGGAAAACCGGCGACTGCGGCTGAAGGACGGCAGCGAAGCGGACGTGCGTCATGCTTACGCGCTCCCGCCCGACGAGCAGGTTGCCGCTATCGGCCCGATCGACCCGGAGATCGGCCTGCTGCGGCTTGACAAAAAGAACGGACAGCCGCTGGCCGTGCTGTACAACTTCGCCTGTCATCCCATCCAAGGCGTTCCGAGCCGAGGAAACACCGCAGACTTTCCCGGTTTTACCTCCAAAGTGATCGAGGAGAACTTTGGCGACGGGGTGCTCGCCCTGTTCCTGCAGGGATGTGCCGGCGACATCAATCCGGTGCAGTACAAAGATGTCCACAATCCGCGAGACGCGGAGACATTGGGAAATCTGCTGGGACTGAGTGCGATGCGGGCACTGAAGAAGATCCAGACGAAGGAAGACGTGCAATTGAAGGTCGTCAGGGAAATGCTCGCGTTGCCCCGATCAACCGATACGCAGCAGCGGATCGCCACGCTGCAGGACGAACAGGCGAAGCTGCTTCAATCCCTGAGAGGAACCAGCCTAAACCTGAAGACGTTCCTTCCGCTGTACGTGCAATACAAGCTGTCCGGCGACTTCCCGTCCTACTACTCGCACCGCTACCTGCTCGACCAGGCATTGGGCCGGGAAGATCTGACGAAACTCGACGCCGAAAACAGGGCCAACATGGAGGCCTACCTCAAAAATATCCTGATCATGGAACAACTGACTCGCGTCCAGGTGAACCTGAATTTGCTCAAGATGCACCAGACGCAGCACGAGGCTGCCGGAAAGGACACGCTCGACGTCGAGGTCGTGGGCCTGCGTGTCGGCGATTTCGTGCTGGTGACGTTTCCGGGGGAGTTGTCCGTTCAGATCGGACTGAACATCAAAGAGCGCGCTCCCGCCGAATTCACCTTCGTCGCCGGCTGCACCAACGGTTACATCTACTATACGCCCACCGCCGAGCAGCGTAACAACTCGGGACACGCCCAGGAGGATTGCGACTGCCTGGTGGCGCCCCAGTGGCAGAAGCTGTTCGACGAAACGGTGGATGCCATCCTGAAGAAACTCTAGCTGGCCTTGCTGCCGACCAGAATCGAAGCCTGTACGCCTGAGCCGGAGGTGAAAGGGATTGGCTAATGACCGACTTGTATCCGCTGCGATTTGAACCGTTGTTTCGCCGCTACATTTGGGGTGGCCGCAGGCTGGGAACCGTGTTGAACAAGCCGATCGGTCCGGGCGAGGACTACGCGGAAAGCTGGGAAATCGTGGACCACGGCAACGACCAGAGCGTGGTTGCATACGGCGCGCTGCAAGGAGCGACACTGCGCGAACTCGTGGCCCAACGAGGGGCGGAGTTGTTTGGCCGGCATCATCCGCAACGTCAATTCCCGTTGCTGTTCAAGTTCCTCGATGCGCAACGCGCGCTGTCCGTACAGGTTCATCCCGACGACCAGCAAGCCGCGCGGCTGGACCCGCCCGATCTGGGAAAGACCGAAGCCTGGGTGGTGATTCACGCCGATCCGGGTAGCCTGATTTACGCGGGTTTGCGACACGGCGTCGACCGTCCCGCATTGCAGGCTGCGATCGATTCGGACGCGACGGAGTCCTGCCTGCACCGTTTTCCAGTCCAAGCCGGCGACTGTGTGTTCATCCCGGCGGGAACCGTCCACGCGCTGGGGGCGGGCTTGGTGGTCGCCGAGATCCAACAGGCCAGCGATACGACGTTCCGCCTGTTTGATTGGAACCGCCTGGGCGCGGACGGCAAGCCGAGGCCGCTACACATCCAGGCCGGTTTGGACGCGATCAACTTCTCGCGCGGCCCGGTCGCGCCGCAGCAACCGCAGCCGACCGGATCGCCGGAGGTCGAGCGATTGGTCGCTTGCGACAAATTCGCGATTGATCGCCGCTACGTCCGGCAGTCGTCCGTCGTCGGCGGCGATCAGCGGTTCCATTTGCTTGCCGTACTGTCCGGCCACGTGCAATTGGATGGCGACCCAAGCGGACGATCATTGGAGCGAGGCGAAACGACCCTGCTTCCGGCGGCGCTGGGAGCGGTCCAAATCTACCCCGCTGATCTCGCGGTTGTTTTGGATGTCTATATCCCATTTAACGAGTTCGCTTAACACGGATCCTGGCGAGCGGTGGGCGTCAGCCCACCGGTTTTATTTAGAGTTGGCCTTGCCATGCAAAGTCTCACGCCTGACTTGGCCGGAGTGGGCGTCAGCCCACCGGTTTTACTTAGAGTTGGCCTTGCCATGCAAAGTCTCACGCCTGACTTGGCCGGAGTGGGCGT
>CAYPGE010000028.1:0-4750 GCA_964409865.1 uncultured Pirellulaceae bacterium | reverse complement strand
CAGCCCACCGGTTTTGTTTAGAGTTGGCCTCTTGGCATCAAGGAAACCGGTGGGCTGACGCCCACCGTTCGCCGAGGTCGTCCCGCTCGTGTCGCGAACCTTGACGTCATCGGCGGCTCAAACGATACGATCGCCGATTCTGCAACCCTTAATTCTGTAAAGACTTGCTGCGATTCAAGCGACCACGGGCGATGGACGATAGTAGAGCGGCGGATCGCTTGCGAACGCTTGCCCCGCTAGAAAGACAGCGGGTAAATCCCCCTTTAGCCGTCCGAGACGAAAACCTATAATCCGCGGCCCCTTCGCCGTCTGACTTCCGCAGCTTTACCGGTTTCACTCTGCTAGCAGCAAAGGCCACCACGCGGCATGAATCGCTATCGCCTGTTCCTACTGGCTTGTTTGCTGCTCGTGTTTAGTGGCTGCCGTGGCTACTCGCCGTTCGCTCCTCCGGGAACGATCCAGCAACAGCGGCTGAACGCTTCCGTGCATGATCCCTACGCCGACAATGCTGCGGGCCCGGAGGTCGTAGGTGGCCGGCCCCGCGACTACCAGAAGCCTTGGTCCGAGGCGGATCGCAGCCGGTCGTGGACCAGCAGTGCGTGGGGCCAGCCATCCGTACCGCCGGCACCTCGGTAATTCGAAGGCCCGATTTCCGCGGAATCGTTTCGGTGCCTGGCGAACGGTGAGGCGTTAGCCCACCGGTTTTTCCGAGGGTTGGCCCGCAAGCATCATCGAAACCGGTGTATGCCAAACTCGCCTTACGGCGTCTGGGACGATCTGCCAGCAACGGGTATCATCTTCTATTGGCGCTGCCCAACATCGCAGCCAAAGAAGCCCGGCTTTTTGGAAAAAGCTGGGCTTCGAGCGAACTTGATTCCCGCAAGATTGGCACTGATTCATGAAGCGACGGCCCCCACCGCCTCCATCCCCAGGTATTGACAGTCACTCGCAAGAAGAAATGCCGCGCGGCGAGCGTTTGCAAAAGGTGCTGGCCGCCGCCGGTATCGGCAGCCGGCGCGAGTGCGAGGAGTTGATCCTGGCCGGGCGCGTCGAGGTCGATCGCCGGACCGTCACCGAACTTGGTACGCGAGTCGATCCGCTGCGGCAGCAGATCCGCGTGGACGGGACGCCGTTGACTTCTCCGAAACGATTGTACTTTGCCGTGAACAAGCCGCCGGGCGTCGTTTCGACCAATTGGGATCCCGCCGCGCGAATGCGCGTGGTCGACCTGGTCCGTAGCGACGAGCGGCTGTTTCCCGTCGGCAGATTGGACCGGACCAGCGAGGGGCTGATTCTGGTCACCAACGACGGCGCGTTGGCCAACCGGTTGACCCACCCGCGGTACGGCGTCGACAAGACTTATCTCGCCCGCGTCGCGGGCTGTCCGTCGCTGCCAGAATTGGACCGGCTGCGCACGGGCGTGCATCTTGCGGAGGGGATCGCCCGCGTCGCTTCCGTGCGCGTCAAACGCCGCCAACGTGAAACGGCTGAACTGGAAATCGTGCTGAACGAGGGCCGAAACCGCGAGGTCCGCCGAATTCTGGCGCGAATCGGCCACAAAGTGCTCCAATTGAAGCGCATCGCCGTCGGGCCGCTGCGGCTCGGCGACTTGCCGGTGGGCGCGTGCCGGCCGTTGACGCGCGAAGAGGTCCAGATGCTGGAGCGGGCGACGGCGCGGGCGGAGGGCCAATCGCGGAGGGCCGCCAAGGCTGGACGCAAGGGAGCCGCGGCCGATCGCGGACCGCGAGCGGCCTCGGGACGGAAGCGGCACGGTGGCCGGGCCGACCGCCCGGGGAAACCGGCGGGACTCGAAGCCCGGACGGCTTCGGACGAGTCTCGGCGACCGCCTCGAACCGGGAAAAAGCCCTGGAGGAAAAAGCACCGATGAGCAACCCGCTCCACGCTTCGTACTACGCCGATTACGCGGTGCAGCAGACGGTCGCGATCGTCGAGAACGTGCGGACCGCGCGCGATACGTACCGGCTCCGCTTCGAGTGCCCGCCGATCGCGCGCGCGGCCCTGCCCGGCCAATTTCTCATGCTGCGACTGGCGGACGTGAACGACCCGCTCCTCGGCCGCGCGCTGGCTTTGTACGACACGGTGCGGACCTCGTCCGGAGCGCCCTGGGGAATTGATGTGGTCTACCTGGCGAAAGGCAAGTTCACTCGGCGGTTGGCGGATTGCCCGCCGGGCACGCGATTGACGGTCTGGGGACCACTGGGAAACGGCTTCCCCGTCCAGATGACGGACCACCTGATCATGGTCGCCGGCGGCATCGGCCAGACCCCGTTCCTGGCTTTGGCGGCCGAGTCGCTGGGCAAACGCTGCTACGGCGATCCTCCGCGCGCGGTGACGCCGGCAGCGAAAGTCACGCTGTGCTACGGAGCGCGGTCCGCCGATTGTCTGGCGGGCGTCGAGGACTTCCAAACGCTGGGCGTCGAGGTCCGCATCAGCACGGAAGACGGCAGCCGGGGGCATCGCGGGCTGGTGACGGACTTGCTGAGCCAATCGCTGGCCACGCGCACGGCTCCGTGCCGGATCGCTTGCTGTGGCCCCGAAGTCATGCTACAGGCGGTCGCCAAGCTAGCCGCGGCGCACGAGGTGCCTTGCGAAGTCTCGTTGGAAACGCCCATGGCCTGCGGTATCGGCATCTGCTTTAGCTGCGTCGCCAAGGTCAAAGACGCCGGCGGACAATGGGACTACAAACGCACCTGCGTCGAGGGCCCCGTGTTCGACGCGGCGAGGATCGTGTGGTGAGAATCCCGGCTTATCTGCCGCGCCGCAGATGGATATTGCAGACTCGACGCTGAATAGCGAAGACTGAATAGTGAATGAAGGCCCCCAGCCTTGCATTCTGCCTTCAGTATTCCCCCTTCAGTCTTCACTATTCCGGCTTCAACTGCGCAAGGGCCACAATCCCGCCGTGTTGGGCAACGTCGGCGATTCATCCTCGAACTTTCGCGGGAAACAGCCTACGTCTCGCGCTCTTCCCAATCCAGTGCTCTGGCCACCGCGCGGGTCCAGCGGGCGTACCGCCGCTGGCGATCCTCGGCCGCCATCTGTGGGCGAAATTCGCGGTCCAAGGCCCAGTTGCGGGCGATGTCGCCCAAACCGTTCCAATAGCCCACCGCCAAACCGGCGAGATAGGCCGCGCCCAGCGCCGTCGTCTCGGCGACCACCGGGCGGCGGACCGCCGTGTCCAGGATGTCCGCCTGGAATTGCATCAACAGGTCGTTTACCGACGCGCCGCCATCGACCTTGAGGATGTCCAGCCGGATGCCGGCGTCGCGCTGCATGGCGTCCAACAGGTCGCGGGTCTGAAACGTCATCGATTCCAACGCCGCCCGCGCCAGATGTCCGGCCGTGGTGCCGCGCGTGATGCCGAACACGGCCCCGCGGGCATAGGGATCCCAATGCGGAGCGCCCAATCCCGTAAACGCCGGCACAATCACCACCCCGCCGCTGTCGGGAACGGAGGATGCCAGGCGCTCGATTTCCGCCGAAGTGCGGATCAGGCCCAATCCGTCGCGCAGCCACTGGACCACCGCCCCGGCGATGAATACCGAGCCTTCCAGGCAGTAGGTGACCCGCCCGTCCAAGCCCCAGCCGATCGTGGTCAGCAGGTTGTTCTGCGACCGCCGCGGCTGATCCCCCGTGTTCATCAGCATGAAGCAGCCGGTGCCGTAGGTGTTCTTGGCTTCGCCCGGCGCAAAACACGCCTGGCCAAATGTGGCCGCCTGCTGATCGCCGGCGGCGCCGCCGATGGGCACCGCCGCGCCCAGCCAATCCGCCGCCATTTCCCCGTAGTTGTGGCTGGACGGCAGCACTTCGGGCAGCATCGCCCGCGGAATGCCCAAGACTCGCAGCAACTCGTCATCCCAATCCAGCGTGTGGATGTTGAAGATCAGCGTCCGGCTGGCGTTGCTCAAGTCCGTCACGTGCCGCCGGCCGTGGGTCAAGCGCCAGATGAGAAACGAATCCACGGTGCCAAACAGAATCTCGCCGCGTTCGGCCCGCGCCCGCAGACCGTCGATCTGGTCCAGCAGGTGTTTTACCTTCGTGCCGGAAAAGTAAGCGTCGATCACCAGTCCCGTCTTGTCGCGGAACACCGGTTCCAAGCCGTCGGCTTTCAGCCTTTCGCAGATCCCCGCACTGGCGCGGCTTTGCCACACCATCGCGTTGGCCACGGGCTTGCCCGTTTCGCGGTCCCACAGGATCGTTGTTTCCCGCTGGTTGGTGACGCCGACCGCCGCCAGGTCCGCCGGGGAAACGCGCGCCGCCGCCAGCGCCTGTTTGGCCACCGCCATCTGCGACTCCCAAATCGCCTCGGGATCATGTTCCACATGTCCCGGCTGCGGCAGCAGTTGCACAAATTCCTGCTGTGCCGACCCCACCGCCCGCCCGTCGTGCCCGAACACAATCGCGCGACTGGAGGTGGTCCCTTGGTCCAAACCGAGCACGTACTTGGTCATTGCGTTGCTCCTCGTATGCTGGCAAAGTCCGGATCAGCATAGCAAGTCCCCCCAAGAAAGGAAACTCGCGATGCCGGGAACTGATGGAGGTCAGGCTGCCAGACGTCTTACGCTATCGGTTTGTGCCGCTGGTAGGTCCCGCCGCCAGTGTCGCCAGTTCGGGGATCGCGGCCAGCACGTGCCGGACGGCGGCCACGGACAGGCTGTTGCCGGCCAATTCCCACGCTTTGCGCAAGGTCAGCGACCCCGGCAAGCGAAACGCTGGCGGAAAACAGAGC
>CAYPGE010000027.1:0-38284 GCA_964409865.1 uncultured Pirellulaceae bacterium | reverse complement strand
AGTCGTCGCAGGGGCGGGGGCGATCATTACCGATAACACCGTCGGGGAGACGCTCGGCAGCGGCATCTCGGTGACCGACGCAAGTTACGCCCAGATCACCGGCAATCAGATCGGCAACGTGGGGCAGCACGGGATCGAGGTGATCGACGGCCAGAGCGTCAACGTGGCCAACAACGAAATCCATACAGCCCTGGGCGACGGCATCACGCTGGGTGATGCCGTCAACGCCAGCGTCACCAACAACCTGATCGAATCGGCACAGGGCCATGGGATCGAGTTCGTCACGGGAACGGATGCCACGGTTTCAGGCAACCAGATCGGAGAGGTCGGCGGGCACGGCATCACGCTGGCCGATGCGGCCAACGCCGACATCAGCGGCAACTCGATCGAGTCGGCCGGACAGGACGGTATCCAGATAGGAACGGGCACCGGCGCCGCGATCGCCAGAAATACGATCGGAGCCGCCATCGGCAACGGCATCCGGGTCGGCGACGCTACCAACGCTTCCCTGGTCGGCAACCAGATTGCCTTGGCGGGCGCCAACGGCCTGCTGGTCGACGGCGGCATGGGCCTTGAAGTCCTGGACAACGAGATTCAGCAAGCCCTCCAGAACGGGATCGCCATCCATAACGTGGCCAACGCAACTCTGGCGAACAACGTCCTCCGAACCGTCGGCGGCGACGGTATCCGGATCGTCACCGGCAGCCACATCGACGTCAGCGGCAATCGGCTGGAAATCGTCGACACCAGCGGCTTGGTGCTTGTTGGCGTCGAGCACGGACTGGTGGCGGACAACATCATCGAATTTGCGGGCTTGCACGGCATCCAGGTCGTCGACGGAGACCACGTCGGCATCACCGCCAATACCGTCGAGCGCGCGATGGGAAACGGGATCGACATCAGCGGCGTCGATTTCCTGGGGACGGTCGGCGGAAACACGATCACCGAAGCCCAGACGGGCGTCCAGGCCATCCTGAGCAGAGAATTCTCCGGGGCGATCAGCGACAACTTGCTCGTGCAGAATAGGGTGAACGGCATTCACCTGCAGGCCGGGCTGTTTGCCGAGGACAGTGTTGTCTCAGGTAACACCATGGAACAGAACGGCGCGGAAGGCCTGAGCCTGTTGTATACCGGCGCCGAGACTTCGACGCTCGAAGTGTACGACAACGTGATGGTTCTGAACAACGTCATTCTGGGCGTGCAGCATCGCGAGTTCGTGGCTCGATTGGCAAGCGGCGCCGGTTCCTGGATCGTCGATCTGAGCGGCAACAAGAGCTACAACCTGCCCCCGGCCGGCGAGTTCAACTACGACTTCTTGAACCTGGGCGGGCTCGATCTGCTTTACCAGGACGACGGCACCAACCACGGCACCCTGGGCAGCTCGGACGGCAGCGTGCCGCCTCCGTAGTTCTGGGGCTCTTGCGCAGGCGCAAGAGAATCCTCGACGCTTCTGGCCGGGCTCCGAGTATCGGCTCAGGAGTGGGACGCCAACCTGAAGAACTCGACGGCAAGCGTCGAGGATCAGCGCTTCGAGGCCCTCTTCTCCTTCTTGTCCTTCTTTCGGGAGTAGTACGGGTTCTCGACGGCCTGCGGTTCGGCGGCGACGGTCCCTTTGCCCGACTCGGCGGAGGCATTGGCCACATACGGGTTCCAGATCGTCCGTCCGCTTTGCAGCGGCGCCTCCGGCTTCTCTTGCTGACCGCGGACGTCAGCGACCGTCAAAGGCGGACGGGCGATTGGGCTGTGGCCATACGCCATGCGAATTCGAGGCCCGTAGTAGACCGGCGGGTGAACCGCGAAGTACGGCGGACTCGGTATGCTTCCGTAGCTGTAGGTGTAAGGAGCATACGGATAGGTGTACCAGGGTGCCCATGCGCCCCACAGGCCGATCTGAGCCGTGGCGGAGGATGACACGACGTTGCACAGCGCACACACCGCCACCAGCCCGACGAACAGGCGAATCGTTTTCATGGTTGTTGTCTCCTCTCGCTGCCGCTTCCACTTGCCGTCATTCTCGATGCATTCGGTACAGCCCTCTCATACGTTAATTGGTAAACACTCCAAATGCAATCTTCTGACTGCCTATTTCGCCGGTGGGGCAAGCTTTGGGGAGCTGGCTCCGTGTGGGGGAAATGGCTTCGTGTTTGGCTTCTGCCATTTTGTCAGATCCGTCACGGTTGTTTCGTGGCCTCCTCTTTCTCGGAAGACGTAAGATCAACTGGCGTTGTTGGTTACAGATCGTTGGCACGTTGGTTGCGTCTGCGGAGGCTCCGTTCCCCTGGGTGCAAGACAGAGGGGAGGACGGCAACTAAGGTGCTGAGAGCCTGGGTGGCCAGCCGATCGCGGAAGCCCTTGGCAGGCCCCGAAGAACTCAAAACCAACGATGCGGTCTCCGCAAATCCGCGACAACGAGGGGCCGCGTCTCCGAGACGACCGAGACCATGTGAGTAAGAAAGGAGAGAGAGAAGATGTTGCGATTTCCCAAGGGTTTATTGTGGGTCTTGACAGCAGTGATTGGCGGTATGGTCGGCGCCGGGATCGTCATGTTGCGATCCGAATCGAAAACGACCTGGTCGTATGGGGCCGATAACCGCGAGGCGCAAACGGCACGCGCGGAACTGGCTCGCGGCGACTACCAAGCGAACGATTTGACGACGGCTTTTCGGACCGTGGCCAAGGCGATGCGCCCCTCCGTGGTCAGCGTCAGCACGGTGAAACATGTACGCCCCAGCCAGCTGGAGCGAGGCCGCGAGCGGGCTCGTCCCCAGGTCCCCGAACAGTTTCGGGACTTCTTTGGCGATGAATTCCCCCTCGATCGTTTCTTCGAGATGCCCGACATGCCAAGGGGCTTTGACCAGGAAGGGCTAGGGTCTGGCGTGATCGTCAGTTCCGACGGCTACATTCTGACTAACAACCACGTCGTGCGCAGCGCCGACGAGGTGAACGTGACGCTGTCCGACGGCCGAACGATTTCCGCCAAGGCAGTGGGCACGGATCCCAAGACCGACGTGGCCGTCCTGAAGGTCGAGGCCGAGGGATTAGTGCCGGCTCCGCTGGGCAACTCGGACGCTGCAGAGGTCGGCGAATGGGTGCTGGCCGTGGGCAGCCCATTCGGCCTCGAGCAGACGGTGACGGCGGGGATCATTAGCGCCAAGGGCCGGCAGATGTACATCGCCGATTACGAGGACTTTATCCAGACCGATGCCGCGATCAACCCCGGCAATAGTGGCGGCCCCCTGGTCAATCTCAAGGGCCAAGTGATCGGCATCAATACGGCGATTGCTTCCCGCACCGGCGGTAACAACGGGGTCGGGTTCGCCATCCCCAGCAACATGGCCAGCTCGATCATGGATGCGATTGTCAAGCACGGACGAGTCCAACGCGGCCGGCTGGGGGCACTGATCCAGGACCTGAACGAGGATTTGGCCAAGTCGTTTAACTTCGACTCGACCAAAGGCGTCCTGATCGGCGACGTGGTGGATGACAGCCCGGCGAAGAAGGCCGGCTTGAAGTCCGGCGACATCGTGGTCGAGTTCAACGGCAAGCCGATGGAGAGTGCGAATCAGCTTCGCATGGCGGTGGCCGCCACGCCGCCGGGCACCGGTTCCGAATTGACGATTGTCCGCGACGGCAAGCGGCAGACGTTGAAAATCACGACGGACGAACTGACGGACGACGTGGCGAAAACCAGTCCCAGCGGGGCGGCGGAGGAATCGTCCGCCGATTTCGGCCTGACCGTCCAGACGCTCACGGCGGAACTGGCGGATCAGCTGGGTTACGAACAGAACCAGCAGGGCGTGGTGATCACGGATGTCGATCCGACCAGCATTGCCGCCCGAGCCGGTTTGCGGCCGCGCGATCTGGTCGTGGCCGTGGATGGCAACACGATCCGCAACATCCGCGATTTCCGCGAAGCCATGTCCAAGGCCGACACGGCCAAGGGCGTGCGGATGCAGGTCATGCGGGATGGAAGCCGGCGGTTTGTGTTCCTCAAAAGCAACCGATAGTCGCCCGACCTCGTCGCAGTCTCGATTTCTTCCGGGACTCGTTTCAAGGTTCCGCCCTTGGAACGGGCCCGGAGGACATGGCTGGCTTGCCCAGATCGATCCCACACCAGGGCGCCGGAGTCTCGATCATTTCATGCCTCTGCCCATCATTACCTTGCCCGCGTCTGTGGCCTCGAGAGACCGACGGGGCAGAATTCCGGTATAATACGGGCTCATCCCGGCACGGCGATTTCTTTCTGCTTGCCTTGCGTTGTTATTCTTGATAACCTTTGAATGAAGCGTCCGCCATGCCGTACTATGACATTTTCTGGAACTTCGAGGACGAAGACGGCAACGTGGCGCACGTGGCCGAGCATGATCTGACGCCGGACGATGTCAATGCGGTGTTGATGAATCCCGAAGAAACTCGCGTAAGTCGTTCGTCGGGCAGACCGCTTGCGTTCGGCTACACGCCGGACGGTCACTACATCTGTGTGGTCTACGAAGAGATCGACGATTTCACGCTTTACCCGGTCACGGCTTTCGAGGTGGAGGACTGAGATTGTGGCAGAACGCAAGGTCCGCAGTGTCAGCAAGGTGCTGACAGACGAAGAACGTGTCCGCCACCAGCGGATTCGGGAGCAGATCGAGCAGGAGAAGCCCGAATTGATGGCCCAGGGACGTCGAATCAGGGCCAATCACGCCAGGCTGCGCGAAGCGGTCGCCGCCCTGAAGGCGACCCGCGAGTCACTCGGCTTAAGTCTGGCCGACATCCGCGACCGCACGGGGATCGAGAAAGGGAACCTGTCGCGGTTGGAAAATGCGGCGGACCCCAATCCGACCATCGGGACGTTGAGCCGGTATGCCGATGCGGTCGGGAAGGAGATTGTGATCGCGCTGGTAGACAAGACCGCGGCCGGCTGAAGCAGCGGAGCCGGCGGGCTCACAAGGTCCATCGGCGCGAGGTTCGACTTTCCACTGGAGGAAGGCAGCCGTTCCACTTGGGAATCCCGCCGGCTCGCCCGGCGGAAGTTTCGGCTTTCGACTAGATACTCCAGCACGTCGGTCACCGCAATCCGCGGATACACGGTTTTCCGCTTCGTTTGCCGGGCTCGATCGTGATGCGTTGCATGTAGTCCATGTCCTCATCCTACCTCTCACCGTGAATACCGTCAACGGCGAAGGTCGAGCCAAAGCGGCGACAAGGCGCCGCACTCCAAAAACGCGCGCAGGAAAACCACCGCCGTCCAGGACTCAATCAGGCGCCATTCGGCTTGGCCTTCTCCGTCTCCGGCTTTGCCTCTTCCTGATCAGCAGGTTTCTCCGCCGGTGGTTCTTCCTGCGGCGGCGGATTGTCGGACGCTTCGCTCAGCTTGATGACAAATGACTTCGACGGCAGCCCGATCGTGACGGTCTGCTTGCGGCGGTCGGCGACCACGTCAAAGGTGTTGGTTTGCGCCGGGATTTCGGCCTTGTCCAACAACGGCAACGGCTTGCCGTCACGGCGGTCCAGGCACAGGATGGAGGTTTGTTCGCGCCGCGGCCCCTGTCCGGTGGGCGGGGTGAATTGCCGCAGAAACAACAGGACCGGCGTCTCGCGGGGCTGGTCCAGGGGGAAGCCAAATCGCTCGATGGCCACCGGAGCCGGCCAAGCTGTTTTGCCCGTGCTGCGTTCGAAGGCGTACAACTGGCCGGTCACCAGCGGGACTTCGCCACCACCGGTGATCGAGCGGATCTGGATCGGCGGATTGTTGGCGGGCGTCTGTTCGACGTGATTCGTGGCGACGAGGTACTGGTCCTGCGACCGCAACACGTACACGGAGCGCAGATTCTCCTCGGGGTTCAGCCGCGCTTCCAAGACGAGTTCGGGCCCTCGCAGGGAGCGGATCACGAACCGGCCGTCCGGTTGGAGCAAGGCGACTTCGTCACCGTCGACGAGCGTTCCCCGCGTCAGAGCGGGCAGCTGTTCGCGCCAGATCTCGGTGCCCGTTAGGGCGTCATACAGCCACACGTCGCGAGGCACTTGGGACAGCTGTTCGTCGTCCTGTTCGTTGTTTGGGTCCCGAGTTCCCGCTGCATTTTCGGCCCCTTTCACGTTCCAAGCCAGCACGTGCCGTCCCCAGGTCGCCCAGCGGTAGGCCAGCGATTCGGCCGGGCGAGCCTCGCCTTGTGTCCCGTCCAGCGCGTGGAAGACCTGGGCCACGCCGCCGCTGGGCGGCGCCACGAAGATCCACTCGCCGTCTCCATACAGGTCCGCGCCGCTGGGCATCCCGTCCCGCGACCAGATCGGCTCGCCGGTGAGCGGATCGGCGCAGACCAGCGTGCGCCCCTCCAGGTAGAACGCGCCGCAGTCCAGCAGCGGACCGGTGACGCCGACGAGTTCCTTCTCCTGATTGGCAAATGTCAGCCGGTTGCCGCCCCAGGGATGGGCTAGTTTCTGAATCTGCAGTTGCGTATGGTACATGTTGCCCGTGATGTTGGGACGCACCAGGTCGTGCCTCCAGAGGATCGCGTCCGTCGGCTTGCCGACCGCGCCAATGGCCCGCATCGTGTCGATCGCCAGCACTTCCATGCCCATGCAAACCACCAGCAGATGGCCGCACATGCGGAAGTGCGCGGGGCTGAAATCGGGGGCGGCCAACCGGCGGTTCCCCAGGCTCACGTTCAGCATCACGTTCCCGCTGCCGTCTTGGACCAGGATCGCATTGCGGGCTTGATCGTAGAACACGGCCAAGCCGTCCAGAGCCGGACCCGTACGCTGCCGCTGCTCGCAGGCGAACACGCGGCGATAGCTGATGAACTGGCTGGTGCGTTGTTGCGATTCGCTGATCTCCGCCTTGCCAAAGGGCCAGGGGCGAGCCAGCTCGATGGCCTCGCGGATCGCCGCTGTCTCAGCCGCTTGTTCAAAGAGCTGCTGCCCCGTCTTGCCGTCGCGGCAGACCGCGCCGGCGTACTCATCCGCCAGTTTGCGGTAGTACCGCAGGGCCACGTCGTTTTGCCGCGTCTGGACCATCAGATCCGCGAGTTCGGCGACCGCGGCGGCCCGCAGGGCGGCATCGCCGGACCGTTCGAGCCGAGAGAGCAGCAATTCCGCCGCCAGTAACTCACCCGCCTTGACCAACTGGCGGGCCAGCCTCAGCCGCACCGCCTCCGCCTTGGGATGCAGTCCGAACAAGCGTTCGAACTTCCGCAGCGCCGACAGTTCGCCGCTGGAGGTCGCCTGCTCGAAGTGCTGCTGAACGGTTCGTTCCATCGCCTCGCGATCGGCACCGCTGGCGGCCTGCAACAGTTCGCCGAACCGCGCCTGCAGCCAGCGGTCCGCGCGGACGTTCCAGCTGCGGTCGATCCGCTCCAATTCCATTTCGGCAGCCCCGCCGCTGGCCTGCAGGTCGTCCCGCAACTTGGCCAGCTCCAGGTACGCGTCGAAGGCCTTCTGCAAGGCCCCCTGGCGCTGCCAGCCGTGGGCCATGATGCGCAGGTATTCGCTTTGCTGCGACGGCCGGTCGATCAGCCGCTGGATCTCCGGGGCCGCCGGCGCGTAGCCCGCGAAATCTTCCCGCAAGGAAGCCAACATGGCCGTGATCAACAGATGGCGAACCGTCTCGTCGCCGGGGGACAGCTGGTGGGCCTTGCGAAACGTGTCGATCGCCTCGACGCGTTTTCCCTCCTGCAGCAGCAACTCGCCGAACCGGGCGAGCGTGCCGACGTCGTTGGGCTTTTCGGCCAAGGCTCTCTCGACGTGTCGGCGGAGCGGCTCGCTCTGCCAGAACACGGACAGGCACTCGGGGCCCTGAGAGAGGATTTCGTCGCGAAAACAGACCAGATTCCCCAGCACCAGCGCCGTGCCGGCCCGCTGCACGATCTCGCCTTTGGCCAAGTCGATCTTCAGCAACTCGGCGCCCAGCGTCGGCAGGAAGTAGAATTGGTCGCTGTAGAACCCCCGGCCGCTGGGCGCATCGCTCAATTCCACAGGCTTGGCCCACGCACCCTGGCCATCGGCCAGCCGAATCGCCGACACGTGGCTCACGCCGGCAAACACCGCCTGACCCTGATGGACGCAAGCCAGGTACAGCCGATCATCGCGCGGCTGTGCCGGCCAGACGGGTTTTCCGGTCCGCAGATCCAGGCAATACAGTTCATCCGACTCGACGGCCGTGACCAAGACCCGGCCCTCGGCGATCGTCACCGACGCGTCGCTCCACCGCGATCCGGCTGGTTTCGGCCCCGCCATGTTGAAAGGCGCGAAACCAAAGAACTGCTGCCGCTTCGTCTCCGGGCGTTTGACGTATTGGAGGCCCCACAGCAGCGACCGCATCGTGACGTCCACGGCCACCACCGCGCCGGCGGATGTGGGACACACGAGCACGCCGCCATCGTAAGACGGCGTCGCTCCGGTCAGCCGCCGCCCGGCATCGACGAGGATCGTGCGGTTTTCGACATGTGCCAACTGCTGCTGCCATTGGAGCCGTCCCGTCTTGGCATCCAAGACCACCAAGCGAATCTCGCCGTTGAATTCGGCAATCACGTACAGCTTGCCTTCCAGCGGCAAGGGCGGCCCCAGGAAAAACGCACCGGCCAATTTGGGCTCATCCTCGCCGTTCTCGCCGCCGACAATCCACTGTGCTGCACCCTGCCGCGCCAGACTCAACGACACCAGCTGATTGCTCGATTGGGGCGCTCCGGGCTGCCGAAAAGCCATGCCCCCCTGAGCGATGATGATCTGCTGCGCCTGATTGGCCACGCTGGGAGCGAACCCCAGTTCGTCCAGCACGAACACCGATTGGCCGTCGCTGCTGATCTGGCCGTACAGCGCATCGTCCCAGATCCGTTGCTGCAGTTCCTGTTCGCGGTCGCCGCGCACGGCGACGCGGAAACGGTCCATGTCACCCTGGTACAGGTTCGCGGATTCGTCTTCCCAAGGCGGCCACACCCAGATCCGCTTGCCGCTGGAAAAGTCCACGCCCAGCAGCTTGCCGGGGGTCCGCATGACCACCGTGTTGCCGGCGGCCAAGGGCTGCAAGGCCGGGATGGCGGCTCGCCCTTCATCGCGGTATTGACGAGCCATCCGCTCGACGACCTTCTCGTCCTCACGGTCCAGGGTGGTCGGCACGAGCCAGCGAAAGTTCATCATCGGCAGGCTGCCTCGGGTCCGCGCGTTGCGCTGAGCGTTGCCCCGGTGCATCACCCACTGCGTGACTTCCGGCGTGGCCAAGTCGCCGGCGCCCAGCAGCTGCCGGAAGGAATCCAGGGCCGGCCGGTCGTCCGCAAACAGCGGCACATCTCGCTCTGCGACGCGCACCGTCGCCCGCGGCAGGCGCTTCTTCAGTGCCTCGACGACCGCCTGCGCTTGCTCCGGCATGTCGGCGTACCACCAACAGGTCGCCAGCAGCAACGACAACTCCGGATCAAACTCGGCGGCCGCAGCCGGCACCTCGGCCAGCCGTTGCAGGTGCAACGCGGCCACCAGCGGCCGTCCCTCGGCCATCTCGCGTTGCCCTGCCAGCAGGCTGGCTTCGTAACCCGCCCGCGTGTGGAAAAACCGCCGGATCACGTCCGTCAGCTTGCCGGTGCTCTCCTCCGCCAAGGCTTCGTCCAGCAGAGCGCGGGCCTGAGCGCCGAACTGCAGTTGGTACGCCTGGCGGCCCGCCGCCGGCAGGTCCCCAATCAACCGCTGCACCTTGGCCTTCAAGCGCTCGCTCACCAGCGCCGTTCCGCCTTCGTCCGTGCCCACCAGGAAGTAGTCTTGCGCCTCCGGGTCGTCCAGCGACTCGTTCATCAGCAACTGGCCGAGACGCAAGGCCGCGTCGCTGTACCGCCCCTCCTCGATGGCCTTCTCGGCGTACATCAAAGGGCGGCGGACGTCGCTCGGCGCCGGTTGAAACAGGTTCCAATAGTTCGCCCCGTCATCCGCCGCGTCCTGGCTTAGAGCCACCTCGCCGGCGCCGAACCAAATCAAGACGGCGCTGAGCCACGACACGCAAGAAACGGCCGCAAGAAAGGTAGCAGGCACACTCCGTGTGCCGTCCGCTGTGCCACATGTGCAACTCATCAATCGTCTCCCTCGACGCCGCTACTTGGCCTCGCCCCGCGTGTACGCCCCGCCCCAAAACGCTAAACTGATAAGTACCTGTATCTTAAGGCGGAGGTTGGTCTTAGGCAAGCGAACGAAACCGAAGCGGTCCGAAGAGCCGTCGACTGAGAACGCTGCGTTGAACCCTGCTGGCACAGCCAGTTCGTCAGAAACGCCAAACAGACCGGCAGAAAAATGGGGTGACAGAAAGATGGGGAAGCGAAGAACATGCATCTACAGGAAGAAACTCGGCTACGCCGCCACTCCCCTTCCCGGCTTTCATTTTTCTGTCAAGCCATCTTTCTGTCAGATTCCCTTTCTTTCTGTGCGCTCGATCCCCGTAACGTGAAATGTCATTCCCACGCCCCGGTTCCGGCAATGTCGCCCGTTGCTCGTCCGTCTTCCGTCCGGAGAAGTCTGAGCAGGCTGGTCTGCCTGGCATTGCTGCTGGCATTTCCCCTCTCAGCGGAGGCTCAGAGCGAGGACGCCCGGTTCGTCGGCGGTTTGCGCCAGCGGCGTCTGTACCGTTTGGCGGAGGAATTCTGCAACGATCGTCTCCGCGATGCGCGGTTAAGCGGCGCCCAGCGCGCCGAGCTGGTGATCGAACTGGTCCGCTGCTATGCATCGCACGCCGCCCAGCAGGCCCCCCAAGAGCGCGATTCCACGTGGCAGCGGGCGCGGGCGACGGCGGCGGATTTCCAGCGCGACCAGGCGCAGAACCCGCAGTTGATCCTGGTCCGGGTCCAAGACGCGCTGACGGTCGCGGCTCGCGGCGAGTTGCTGCGTTTGGAAGCAGAACTGCTGGCCGAGCCGGGCTCGTCGCTGGAAGACGCCAAGAGCGCATTTCGCGAGGCCGATCGGATGCTGGAACAGCTGGACTCGGAATTGATCCGCGAGATCCCTCAACGGCATCGGCAAACGCCGCCGCCGGGCGGGCTGACGGCGGATGAGTTGACGGCTCTGCAGCACCAAGTCCGCTTCCAACGGAGCCGGGCACAACGCGGCTTGGCGCTCTGCTATGCGCCGGAAAGCGACGATCGTGTCGCCATGCTCACGCAAGCCGTCGCCACTTTGCGCCAGCCGCTCACCCAACTCGCGGCGGCGGATCCGTTGACAGATCGCCTGCGCATCCACTTGGCGGGATGCCAGCGGCTGTTGGGCAACTTCGAGGCCGCCGCCGAATCACTGCGGGCGGTACAGCTCGCTGCCGATCAGGCGGATACGGCTCTGGAAGCACGGGCGGAAGCCGTCCGCCTGGAACTGGCCCAGCGCCGCCCGCAACGAGCGTTGGAGGTGCTGGGCGAGGGCCGGCAAATCGGCGACCGCGTCTCGCCCGAGCTGGATTTCGCCCACCTGGAAACGTATCTCGACTTGTGGCACACCGCGCACGACGCAGGCGAGGCAAGCCAAGCGGAAAACTGGCGATCGAAGTCCGTGGCCATGGTCCAGCTGATCGAGCAGGTCCACGGTCCCTATTGGGGACGCCGCTCCGATTTGCTGCTCGTCAACTCGATCGGCGGCGCGCGTGGTGCCGCCGATGTCGAAGTCCTGACGCGGACGGCGGACAATCTGTACCGCAAGGGCCAAGGCGACGAAGCGATTGCGGTCTACGAAAAGGCCGCCCAGGTCGCCGCTGCGGCGAACCAGTTGGACCTGGCGTTTCAACTCCGGTACAAGGCGGCCTTGGTGGACCAGAACCGCCAACGGCACGAAAACGCGAGCGAGAAACTGCGGACGCTGGGACGCGACCTGCGCGACGAGGCGAAAGCTGCCGAGGCCCATCTGCTGGCAGCCTGGAATGCGGCGCAATGCTCCCGCGCCGATCCGGCCGCACTCGACACCTACGCCGAAATCCTGGCGGAACATCTCCGTCTCTGGCCGCAAGACAAGACCGCGGATACGGCCCGCGTATGGCTGGGCCGACTGCGCGAGAGCCAACAAGCTTGGTCGGTCGCCGCCGCTGCTTATCAAGGCGTGACCCGTGAATCGGACCAGTTCGGCGAATCCCTGGAAGCGGCAGTGCGCTGTCGGGCAAAACAGCTCAGCCAGTTGCGGGACCGCAGGGAGTCCACCGAGGCGGCGGCACAAACGGCAGCGGATTTCCTGGCCCAACAGATCGGCCCCCAGCTGACGGACCCATCCTTGCCCTGGACTGGCCAAAACCGCTTCTGCGCCGAGCACGCCGCGCGATTCCTTGTGCGGCACACCCCACGCGGCGGACCGCAAGCAGAAGTCTTGCTGCAGGCGTCCCTGAACGGCACACCACCACCGGACTCGAATGAGCGTGGCCGAGCAGAAGCGATTCTCGTTGTGGCCCTCGCGTCCCAGGGGGACAAGATCGCTGAGGCCCAGCGGGTCGTGCGACGGCTGAGCGGCCAGTCGCCGCAGCTGTTGCTGGAACTCCTCAAGGACCTGTCAGCCATCGCCGAGTCAGCCCCTGCCGAAGCGCAGAAAGAACTGGCCGCGCTGTGGCTGGCAGCCTTGGAGGTGCTCGGCAGCGGCACATCTCAACTCGATCCCGCCGTCCAAGAAGAACTGAACCGGAACCGCGCCCGGTCGCTGGCCGCCGGCGGCCGACACGACGAGGCCACCCTTGCCTACCGCGATCTTGCAGCCAGGCACCAGGACGACGCCCAATTGCAAGCCGCCTACGCCGAACTTCTGCTCGGCGGCAGCGACCAGAAGTCCTGGAGCGAGGCCCTGGACCTGTGGCGCCGCATCGCCGCCCGCAGCCGCCCCCAGAGCGATCTTTGGTATCGCGCCAAGTACGCCAATTCCCTGGCACTTTTCAAACTCGGTCAGAAGCAGGAAGCTGCGGATCGGATCCGATATCTCCAAGCCACGACACCCGGCCTGCAGAACACCCCCTGGGCCCAACGATTCGCGGAAATGCTGCGCAAGTGCCAATGATCGTCAATCAGCAAACCAGCCCCGCGCATGGCCGAAGACGATCCCGACCGTGTCTGTGAGACGTGTTCCCGGTACGCCCGTTGCGAGCGATTGGGTGAGTTGTCGAAACGAGTTAGCCGCGTGGACGAAGCCCCCAACACCCTGAAAGCGATCCCCCAGCGGCCTTTCCCAGCTTTTCGGCTGAGCGGACAGACGATATGATAGGAGGCAACGGCTGGTATTCCGATTCCCGCGATCAGGGAGTACACCAGATAGAAAACACGCAAAACGGAGGGTATCCGAATGGTGAGGGGTCTGATTCGAAATCAGATGCCGGCTTTGCCGGTTGCGGGTTCGACTCCCGTGCCCTCCGCTTCCTAACCCGTTGCACCGCAACGGGTTTTTTTGTTTCTTGTAGATTCCGCAGAAGTGGTAGAAACGGGCTCAGAAAGGCGAGGGTTTACTAAAGGGTTTACTCGCCACGCCTTGAGGGCTGCCGAGAGGTCGAATGGGACCGAAATGGGATCGGGGCTCATTTGAGTAGGGGTATCGATAACCAGGACAGGCACCTAGCGTCATATCCTGACGCGCCGAGGCGCCGATCGCCCAGGTCGCGCCACCTTCACGGGCTCCACCTGCCATGCCATCAGCAAAGGAAAAAGATCATGGTCATAAGTCGGCGCTGGATTACGGTGACGATCCGCACGGTCCTGAGCTTGCTGGCGGCAGCAGCTTCCGCTGGCCGAACATACGCGGACGAAGCAGGGTTGACGTTCTTCGGCTGGTCCGATCAACACGTCGCGGTCAACGGCGACGGTCAACACTTGCTGCCGGCGATCGACGCGATGAACTCCTTGCCCGGCACGCAGTTTCCCGCCGAAATCGGTGGCCGAGTCGCCGAACCGGCGTTTGTGCTCGGCTGCGGAGACATCACGGAATGGCCCACCACCGCTGCGAAGAACACCTACGACGAGTTGCTCACCCGACGCCTGAAGTTCCCCGGCTACGATCTGGTGGGCAACCACGACGAAGGCGGAAAGTCGCCCAGCGACACGATCAAGAACTGGATTCGCACAAGGCACGGCTCGCTGTCCTACAAAATCGACCGCCATGGCGTCCATTTCGTCATGCTGTTCTCCAAGTACGACGAGAGCCTGAACAACCCGGCTCAACCGGTCAGCCAGGAGGCGCTCGCCTTCCTGCGTAACGACTTGGCCAAGCTTGCCAAGGGCACGCCGGTCGTCGTGGCTCTGCACCTCTGCTTCGACGCCATCACCAATCGCGACGAACTCGTCGACGCGTTGGGCGATGCCAACGTCGTGCTGGTGCTCGGCGGACACTATCACCAGGCGAAAGTCGACCGCTATCGGGACATCAACTTTGTCCAGCTTCCGTCGCCGACACCAAACGGATCACACGAAGTGACGGTCATCCGCATCACCTCCGACCGGTTGCTGGCGGTCCCCTATCAATACGAAACGAAGGCTTGGTCGAACGTCCGTGGCAGGGCATTGAATATCCCCATCCGCGGCCCAACGTCGGATTCCGGGAGGAAGGGCTGACGCAGAACGTCGAACAGTGGAATCCATGGAAGCAAGAAGGGAACTGAGCCGTGAGTCGAACGAAGCGAGCGATGCTGACCATCGCTTTTCTATTCTGTGCAGCGGACACGTGCTGGCGCGATACCGTGGCAGACGACGCCGAACTGTTCGACGTGGCCGACCTGCGCATCCGCGATCCGTTCGTGGTCACAGATTTCCCAAACGCCCGTTACAACTCGCCCAAGGAACGAGCCCGGTTCTTCGAGGTTCGCGAAGAGCAGGACACCGTACGCCTGCAAGCAGTCGGCTGGCAGGAAAACCATGACTGATCGCGAGTGCGTCGGCTTACGAGATGCGATTCGAGCAACTACGGGTGGAAGCGGAGTTTCTGGCAGGCGAGGACTGTGTCCAGCAGCGATTCACGGCGGTGAACCTCACGCAGCAACCTGGCAGCTTTCAGACGAGTTCCTGTTTCAACCTGCAGGGCCACCCGATGTTCTACGATTGCGAGCAACTCCGCACGTACGCCCTTGATGCAAAGGCCAAGTTCAAGAACAGACGCTCCCCTGCGATCTTTCGTTCTTTCCCGTTGCGTTGACCTTCCGAGTCTGGGCCGATACACTCAGAAGTAGCCTTATCGCCCAAGATCGGCTGCCCAATGGTCCTGCCGTAGGGCCTCGAATGCGGTTGTCTATCGGAGAATTGCAGGATGGCGGTCCAGACTTCATTGCGGCGTCCCCGCAGACCTGGGAAGTTGCCTTCGCGGGTCCTGGGTGACATTGTGCGACGAGTGGTTGAGGTCTCGAAGCCTGAACGGATCGTGCTGTTTGGGTCAGCCGCGAGCGGTACGATGCGGGCCGACAGCGACGTGGATCTGTTAGTCGTCAAGGGCGGCCGTTTCCATCGGGGGCGCCTCGTCGATGCCATCTATCGGAATCTGCGTGGAGCCGGAGCGCCGGTGGATGTGGTCGTGGTGACGCCCGAGGAAGTCGAACGGTACGCCGACGATCCGTATTTGATCATCGCACCGGCCCTGAAAGAAGGGAAAGTCGTCTATGGGACGTAAGCGCAGGGCACCGAACGACCCGCGGGAGTGGCTCAGCCGGGCTCAAAGCAACTTGTCCCGAGCGACAAACCCGCTGTCCGACGCGTACCTGGAGGACTTCTGTTTCGACGCGCAACAGGCCGCAGAGAAGGCCGTCAAGGCAGTCTTCATGGCTCATGGTCTGGCGTTTCCGTACATCCACGATCTCGGGCGACTGCTGACCCTGCTGGTGCAAGGCGGCGTCCGGGTACCGAAGTACGTCCGCGACGCCGACCAATTGACGCGGTTCGCGGTCGACGCCAGGTATCCCGGTCTTTCCAGCCCCGTGACGAGTCGGGATCATCGCCGGGTCGTGCGGATCGCATCACGGATCCTGGATTGGGCCACGCGACAGGTGGAAAGGCTGTGCCCGTGAGCCGGCCGTGGTCTTCCCGGTTCGCGCGCCGTGCAATCGGCTCCGCCAGACAACGCAGCAGCCAAGAGATGCTCGACAGCCGTTGCCGACGTTCCTGCAGCCGCTCACTGTCCACCATCAGCATCTCCAATTCGTGAGGCTCCGGTTCAGCCGGTTTGTTGTCTTCGGTCTTGCGCGTGGTGTGAACGGAGACGACCGTGCGCCGCGTCGGCAGATTTGCCTGGATGTCCAACGCTGGCCGAGTCATCGCTCCAGGACTGGAAGCACACGCAGGCCGCCACGGCACCGGCGTCCCGATAGTCCACGTCGACGCAGGCGATCATGTGACGGCTACTTCCACGTTTCCTCGGCCCGCGGATCTTCGTGGCCGTCGGGCGCGGGCGGAAGGGCATTCCGCCAGGCATCCCACATCTCGCGGACGAATTTGGCTTGCATGACGTAGCCTTGACGTCCGAACTCGCCACGCTTCGCCTTGGTCCAATCCATGCCGCCGGCGTTCCTGATGGCCTCGACAAACGGTGTGTCGTCCTCGGGAGGATCATCTCCCAGACTGCATCAGGGGACGATAGTAGCGGGCGCGGAAAGCTGGTTCCCGCAGGGGCACCGCTTGAAGGAAGCGGTAACTGTCGGCCAAGTAGCCTTCATAGCCAGGCCATGCATCAGCGGACCTCACTGCCAATGCCACGCCCAACTCCGGGGCTCAACCGTCAAGGGCTTGCCGTCCAGTTTCACAGCGGCCGATTCGTCGCGGAAGTTCTCCACCACCCAGCTTCCGTCCGTAAACACGTAGAACGCCACGCGGTTGGGCGCCTCGAAACGGCGGCCGAGGGGGGCCAGCAACGGTTCCCGCAGGCGGTCGAGGTCGACTTGTGACATCTCCAACAACGATTTCGGATTGCCCTTCACCGGAAGGATCGTGACGGTGGGGACATCAAGCCTGACCCGGCCTGCCAGTTTCTGGGCCAGGCCGTCCGTTATCAGCACAGGTCGGCCGGCGTCGATGAAGGCTGCCAGCTTCTCCGCGAACTGCGGGTCCTTGAGAGCATGGACGGAGAAGAACGCGGCCTTGGCGTCAGCCGGGAATTCGTGGCACGGAACCAGAGGCAAGCCGAGCATGCCCACGAAGTCGAAGACCCGTTGCTCGTTTTCTCCAGGGCTGCTGGGCGGTTTGTACGCCGCAATCCCGACAACCTGGCGGCGACGCACTTGCTCGGCCACAGCAAACAGCTCTGGGATGTTGGCACGCAGGGCCGCCACGTTCTTGGGGCCGGTGTGCTCCAACAGCGAGCCGTAGCAGAACAATACCGACTCGCGGGCGCCGCCCAGGACAGTCTGGCGGGCCTGTTCCACGTAGGTCTTCTCGGTCGTACCGTACGGATCGAACCAGCCGCCCCCGCACTTCTCCCCACCGATCCCGCCGAGCCACCGCATGATGAAGTACGCCTCGTATTGAACCGTCCCGCCCCAACGGGCATCGGTGTAGTCGCGGGTTTCGGTCCCCACCCAGATCCGCTCGAAGTCCGCTGTCTCCCGCACCACGTCGTAGCCCCGTTCGTGGAAATGATCGTACCACTGGGGATACTTGATGATGACCTTGACCTTGGGAGTCGCACGGCGCGCCGGCGCCAGAATCCGCCCCTGGGACAAACGGACCAGCAGTTCCGAGCGGTAGTCATCCCAGCTGTCGCTGGCCACCGGGAAGGTCCGCTCGCCGATCGTCACGGTCTTGGCTTTACGGGCCGCGTCGCACTCCGGGCATTTGCAGTCGGTGAACCAGAAGTCGTCGATCATGATTTCGTCGAATAGTTCCGCCGTAGAAGCGAAGATGTCCTGGAGCTTGTCCTGGGTGGCCCGGTCCGTGTAGCAGGAGATCGCATTCCAGCCCGTGGATTTCTTTCCCACCTGGGTCGTCGTCACGCAACCGGACACCTCGAAGCCGGCTTCCCGGAACCCATCGCGGGCGCGTTCCAGAGACGCTCGCTGTGCCCGGTAGCCGTCGCGGAAACTCTCGATGTAGACCTTGGTCACCGCGGTCTGCCGACACCACTGCAGCGCGGCTTCGAGGCCGCCATCTTTCGCCAAATGGTCCCGCACTTGTTGGGCCGTGATGATCGTCGAGAACCGATGGCTCTGCTGCTTTTCCTTGGCCAACGACCAAAGATCGACCGGGCCAGACGGCGTGCCCGCTGCTTGCGCGCAGGCCAGTTGTCCCATAGCCATCACAAGTGTGGCCGCGATGCCACACCGCGCCAGACCCGTCAAGCGAATTGCCATGTTAAACCTCCTCGTAATCTGCTGCTGGGCTTCCTGGTCAGGACTTCACTCTCTCAGATGATCGGCAACGGACAACCGCATTTTCACCATGATATCGCGTTCTGTTGAACACGGAAGGACTCGGAAGGACACCGACTCGTTGACGCTTCGGGTTACTTTGGATCGGTGACGTCTTGGATTTGCGCGGGGCGATAGCTCACTCGACCGGCCGGGCTACGCCTGCTTCGAGGAACAGCAGCGTGGCGACGATGTGGTCCGCCGGCACTTTGGTCATCTGCGCGACGGCCCGCCGATAGGCCTGCAATTGCGGGGAGTAAAAGGCGACCTTGCCGGACAGTTGCTGCTTGTCTCGGGCGTCGAACGCGTCCGTCTTGTAGTCGATGATCTCTGCCGCCACCACCCGGCCGGCGTCTTCCAGCAGCACCAGGCGGTCGATGAAGCCGCTCAGCAATTGCTCGCCATCGCGGATCGCGAAGCCGCATTCGTTCTGGACCGTGGCGGTCACGTGGCGGGCGGCCAGTTTTTGGGCCACGGCCGCGGAGAAGCCCACGCGACGGAGATTCTCATAACGCCGCCGCGAGAGCATTTCGACGACCAGCGGCGAAGCCAGTTGAGCGGTGAAGCGGGCCAGTTCCGCCTGCCCATCCACACTCGCGGCCGGCGCGTCGGCCAGCACGTCTTGAGCGACGGACATCAGTTGCGTCTGATCGGGCGTCCCGTCTTCGATCCAGCGGATCTGCTCCATCCACGCGTGGACCAATTCGCCGCGGGCAAACGCGGTCGCTCGCGAAGGGGCCAGCAGGTGCTGCAGCGAAACCGTCGTGCCGCCCTCCAAGCCGGAAGGGCGGGCTCGCTCCCAACCGCGCCGCCGGCCGCCGGCCAGCGGGGCCAGACGGACCGCGATCTCCGGGCAACTCGCCTCCGCCGGCGCTCGGCGCGGGTCTCCGACCCCGCCGAAACCGCCGACCGTAGGTCTCGTCGCTCGGCGCGGGTCTCCGACCCCGCCGAAACCGCCGACCGCAGGTCTCCGAGAAGTTCCGAGAACTTCAGTGACCCCCGTGAGCTTTTCGCCCGCCGCCTCCCCGCCGGCTCGGTACCACTGCGGATCTCCGTGCTGGTACAGCACCTTCGCGGGCTCCGCCCTAGCCGCGCCGGCCAGTGCGGCCCGCAACAAGCCGGCCTGCGTGCGCGGAACGTTCCGCTCGCTGTCCGTCGACGGCGGAATGAGGGCATACAAGCCGTGGATGGCCCGCGTGAGGGCTACGTACAGCACGCACAGCGACTCGGTCACCGCCCGGTCGGTGGCATCCTCGAACATCCGCTGGAACGAAGCCGGCAGCAACTGTTGAATGTCCGCACTGGCGTAGCGGCAGACGCAATCCACGGGCAGCGTGCAATCGTCGCGGTGCGTCACCACCAGGTCGGGTTGCCCGACGATATCGCCGTCCAATTCCGGCAGCACGACGATGTCGAATTGCAGGCCCTTGGCCTGATGAATGGTCATGACGCGGACGTCGGCCGGAATGGGATCCGCGACCTTCGTGCTTTCGACGAAAGCGACGAACTCGTCCGCCCGAAGCGTCGCCGTGGCGTTGAAGTCGTACGCCTTGTCGACCAATTGCTCCAGTCGGCTCAGTTCGCGGCGGCTGCAGTGCGGGGCCAAGGCTCGGGTCCAACCCTGGATCGTCGCGCCGTAGCCGTGTTGGACCAGCGCTTGGCGGACTTGCAGCGACACGCGCCGCGCCGCCGCGTCGTCGCGGTAATCCTCCAGGCCGGCGGTCGCTCCCAACGGCGAATGCGCTACGTGAAAGCGGGACACCGTGTCGCCGGGATGATCGGCGATCCGCAGCAGCGACAGGACCACGTTCACGGCCGCCGAATCGGTCAGCGGATTGCCGCCTTCCTCGCTGGCGGGGACGTCCAGCTTGCGCAGTTCGTAGATCAGCCGCGCCACGCCGTCATTGCGGCGCATCAACACGCCGATACTGCGGCCAGGAGCCTGATCGACCAATTCCGCGATCCGTGCAGCGGCGGCATGGAAAGTAACTTCCCGCTGCGATTCCTCTTCACCCGCCGCCGGAGCCGTCGCCAGTTCCACGTAGCCGGCCAGTTCCTGCCGCTGCGTCGTGTGCCGCTCGAATCGCTCCGACCAGCGCTGCACCGCCGGCTCCGCGCGGCCCAGGTTGGGATGCTCCGTGATGTGTGCAAAGATGTGGTTGACCGCGTCGATCACCGGCTGCGATGAACGGAAACTGGTGTTCAAACTCTGCGGCGTCAGTCCGGGCAGTTGCCGGTCGATGGCGTCGAAGATCTCCGCGATCCCGCCCCGCCAGCCGTAGATCGCCTGCTTGACGTCCCCCACGCAGAAGAACGACGTTCCCTCGGCGCCGCCCGTCACGCGCTGGGCCCAGGGCTGGATCACGCGCCACTGCTGCGGCGAAGTGTCCTGGAATTCGTCCAGCAGCAGATGATCGATCCGCGAGTCCAAACGGAAGCTCAAACTGCCCAGATCGACCGCTTGGCCGACGTTCGCCAGGCGGCGGGTGACATCCTCGAACCGCAGCGCGCGGTAGCCGCTCTTCAGCCGCTGGTACTCCACGTGGAACATCTCCAGCAGCGCGTAGGAGGCTTCCGTCTGCGCCGCCACGCGGCCCACCAGTTCCGCTTTCACGTGGTCGATCAGCCGCCGGTAGATGGCCACGGCCGTTTCCGGGATGGGCTTGCGGTAATAGACCAATTCGTCTTGGGCGACTTTGCCCGCCAAGCCTTTCTTCAGGAACTCGTCCCAGTCGCCCGCCTCCGCGCGCGTCCAGTCCTCGTCGCGAGCCTTGCTCATCCGGCTGTCAGGCAGTTCCGCCGCCCGCAAGTCTTCGAGCGTCGCGGCCAGCTGCGCCTCGTCCAGGGGCTTGTACCGTGGCACCTTGCGCCAGGCTTCCTCCGCCGTGTCCTGGAACAGGTCGTACATCTCATCGACCGTGTCGCGGATCAGCCGACTGATCGAGCGGGCCGCTTCGCCCTTGGTCAGCAGGTGTACCAGGGTCCGCAACTGGGCCCCGTCGCTCGACGTCAGCACGGCGTCGATCGCGCGGCTCCGCAGCCGCTTGTCCATCAACTCCTCGACGATCTGCCAGCCGAAGGGAAAGCCGAGTTCCAGTCCGAAGCTGCGGGCGATCTGGGCAAACAGGCTGTCCAGCGTACTGACCCGCAGCCGGTGCAGCGAGCGCATGACGGCCTGGAGCGTGTCCAGGCACGCTTCGCGGCTCCAAGCCTCGTCCCCGGTAAAGCGTGCCAATTCCCCTCGCTTCCGTTCGTCGCCGGCCGCCTCGGCCAATCGTCCGATGACACGGTCCAGAATCTCGCCGGCTGCTTTGCGCGTAAACGTCGTGGCCAAGATCGCCTCGCACGCCACGCCCCGCCGCACGAGCGTTAGGAAACGGTTCGACAGCTGAAATGTCTTCCCCGTCCCGGCCGAAGCCCGAATGATCAGGTTCTGCAAGGATGAACCGCGCTGCGCGGACAAGGAACGTTGCGTTCGGCTCACGATCGTCGTGCCCCCAAGAAATCCAGTTTGGCACCGCCGATCATACCTCTACCAAACTGGTTTGCCTACTCCGAAGACCGTCTGTCGCTACTGGTAAGCCAGTTCCTTCGCGACCCGGTTCTCGCGCAGGTCCACGTGGAGTTGGACCGATTTGCCTCCGCCCTTCTGATCCGACCGCAGGTCGTCGTGGTGAACGGCGTCGATGACCATGATCGGCGACTCGGCGGTGCCCTCTTGGCGGAGGAACTCCAGATGGAAATCGGCTTCGGGCCACTGTTTCGTGGTTTTCACGTACTGGCGGGCGATCTCGATGGCGGCGTCCTGGGGGACTGGAGACTGGGGTTTCGCTGCGGCTTCCATGATTTCCTCCTTGTCGGTTGGCGTCGGGGTTTTGTCCTGGCAGCCCACCAGCAGTCCGCTCAGCACGGCCAGGCTGCCCAGGCAGCACGGGGACAAGGCCATGATCGTTCGACACTGCATGCGCGCCTCTCCGAATTCTACGGATAGGGAACGGTCTTGATGCCGTCGTGAGTCTTGATGATTTCCGGCACGTGCGAGGTGTTCTTGACGTAGTTCTTGTCGGACACGCTGGGATCGGGCGAATAACCCTCCGTCGTCGTGTTCGGATGGGTGTGGAATTCGGCCACCTTCTCCCAGTCGCCCGTCCCCGCCGGCGCGCCATTGGTGCCGTCCCGGCTTCCGGCCCCCGTCGTCTCTATCTTCAACTCGCCGGTCTTGCTGTTCCAGTAGACTCCGCCACCGTGCTCCTTTTTCTCGCTTCCCGGCTGACCTTTCTGCACTTCCGGTGCGTTGGGCTTCGAGTCGTCCCACGCTTTGTCTACCGCCTCCGTAACTTTGGGATCCTTCAACAACTCGTCCAGCGCCGGTTTCGTGTTGTATGTCTTCTCGGGTTTCGGCTCGTCGGGCTTGTTGTCCGGACCGGGCTTCTCCGGCTTCTGGCCACTGGGATCGACGAACGACAGCGGGCTGTCATTGGCATAGGCGTACAGCGACATGCCGGCCGCCAGGCTGGAAACCGGGTCTCGGCCGTCAAACCGCCCCAAGGCCGGATCGTACAGGCGGGCCCGCAGATCGACCAGTCCCGTCTCGGCGTCCGCGGGCCGAGCTGTGAAGCCCAGGTCCGTATCGTTGGTGCCTGTGGACATCACCGGTCGGCCATACAGCGAATAGCTGGCCGCGGCGATCACCGTCCCGGCGGCGTCGCTCACCAGGCGCACACTGCCGATCTCGTCCCGGTGCAGGTAACGGACTTGACCGGCGACTCGGGCGGCGAACACGTCGTCCAACGCCGTGCTGACCAGGTAACGGGTCATGGTCGCCGGCCCGCCGCCGGATTGACGGACGGCAATCACGTTGTCGAAGGCAAACACGCGGTACGTGGTCTCCGCGCCGCCGATCTTGATCCGCCGGCTCAGCGCGTCGTAGATGAACTCGACGTCGCGGACGAGAACGCCGGCGGAGTCGTATTCCGCCAGGCCCACGATGCGGCGGGACGCGTCGTGCTGCGTTTCCAGACGCGAGCCGTCGGCCCGCTCCGTCCCCGCCAGGTTGCCCAAGGAATCGTACTCGTAGGTCCCGCCGGAACTCGACAACAGCTGGTCGGCAGCGTCGAACGCGCCGCCCGTGACCGCGCCCGTCTCGGCCAGATTCCCGTCCAGATCATACGCGAAGGACTCGCTGCGCGCCGGATGGTTGGCTGCCGTAACGACGATCGGGCGGCCCATCGCGTCGTAGGCGACGGCCAGCGTCTCGGACACGCCGCCCAGGTTCTCCGTGATCGTCGCCGGTGCGCCGGCGGCATCGCGCGAGTAACCGATCGCCGACGCGCCGCCGGGACCGCCGAAACTGATGCCGCCGAGCCAGCCGCCGCCATCGTAGGCAAAGGTGTCCACTCGTCCGCTGCCATACGTGATGCTCTCGCGCTGGCCGTAGCCGGTGTAAGTCAACGTGGCCGCCTCGCCGTCCGAGCTGGTCAGACTCAGCAAGCGGCCGGCCAGATCGTACGTGTAGACGATCGTGACTCCCCACGAGTCCGCGACGTGGATCAAGTTGCTCTCGGCGTCGTAGGCGTACTGGATCGCCGGGGCAAAACTGTCGCCGAAGATGATGGTCGATTCGCCGGTGCGGCGACCGAGCGCGTCGTAGGTCAGCGTGACTCGGCTGTCCTGGTTTTCGGCCCGCCCGACGTTGCCGTTGGCATCGTAGGTGTACTCGTCAAACGATCCGTCGGAACGCTCGCGGCGGACCAGCCGGTCGGCGTCGTCGTAGACGCTGCGCACCCAAGAGCCGTCCGGGTTGTTTTGTGCCAGCAGGTGATCGACCGCGCCGTGCTGGAACTCCGTACGGCGGTCCAGCGGGTCGACCTCCGCGATCACGCGGCCGCGGCTGTCGTACTCCCATTGCCAGAGTCCGCCTGCGGGCATGGTCAGCCCGATCCGGCGGTACACCTCGTCGTAGGCAAACTGCACCACGCCTCCGTCCGGGTTGGTGCGGCGGATCAGGTTGCCCGCCGCGTCGTATTCGTAAGCAGTCTCTTCGCCACGCTCGTCGGTCGCGCGCGTCACGCGGCCGCTCGGATCGTACTCGGTTGTCGTCGAGTGGCCTAGCGGACCGATCCGTTCGATGGGCCGATCCAGCACGTCGTAGACCGTTTCGTAGACGCGCAGGCGGTCCGCCGGCAGCGTGCGCGGATCGGCGGGAACGGTGCCCAGATCTTGGACGTCGTAGCGGGCCGTGCGGACCTCGTTTCCATGGGCGTCGTAGCCGGCGGTCAGGACGTAATCGCCTTCGCCGCGGATCTGGGTGACTCGATTCAGCAAGTCGTACTCGTAGACCGTCACGCCACCGCGGCGGTCGGTGATTGTGACCAGGTTGCCCACGGCGTCGTAGCTCTGCACGAGCGTGCCGCCCAGTGCATCGGTAACGGTCAGCAAGCGGTCCAGCTTGTCGTAGGCGTAGTGCGTCGCGTTGCCCAGCGCGTCAAACTCGGCCACGACGCGGCCGCCGCCGTCGTATTGGGTGCGCAGGACCGCTCCCTCGCCGTCGATCCGCTGGATCATTCGGCCGCGTGGATCGTAGACGTATTGGGTCCTTCGCCCCAGCTCGTCGGCTTGCCAAACCAGCTGGCCAATCGGGTCGTAGGCGGCCGAGGCAAACGTCGCGTCCGGCCTGATCGCCCGAAGCACGTTGCCGTTGAAATCATACACCTTGCGGCGGGTCTGTCCCAAAGCGTCGCTCAGCGCCACCAGCCGCCCCATCGCGTCGTACTGCATCGTTTGCGCGTGGTTGAGCGGATCGGTGATCTCGATCAAGCGGTCGAGGACGTCGTGGCGGTACTGGGTCGTGTTTCCGTCGGCGTCCGTCTGGGAGACGCGGTTGCCAACCGCGTCGTAGGTGTAGCTGATCGTCGTAGGCAGATCCGTGGTCGCGGTCAGCACCTGTCCCGCGGCATTGTAGGTGTAGACCGTCGTGTAGTCGTCCGGATCGGATGTCAGGCTGCCCTTCGGCCGCGTTTGCGCCAGCAGCAGGCCGCGCGAATCGTAGGTCATCGCGGTGACGTTGCCTAGCGCGTCGGTGATGCTTGTCAAGTTGCCGTTGGCGTCGTAGGCGAACCCGGTCGTCCGTCCCTCGGGGCCGTCGGCTTGCGTCATCTGGCTGTAGGTGGGCTCGTAGGCATAGACCGCCGCGACGCCGGCTCGGTCAGTCAAGCGGGTGAGATTCCCCAGCGTGTCGTATTGGTACGTTTCGGTGTTGCCCAGCGGATCGGTCCAAGACGTCATCAGGCCGTCGTGCCAGACGAAGGATTCGCGGGCCCCATCGGGATGGATCATGTGTGTGACCTGGCCCCAGTCGTCGTAGTCGTAGAAGGTGGCACGTCCGCCTTGGTCCAGGTACACCGTCCGCTGGCGGAACAGATCGTACACCAGCGTCTCGGTGAAACCCTGGGGATCAGTCACTTGCCGCGCGCGGCGGTTGGCGTAGTACTCGTAGGTGCGCCGCCCGCCGTCCGGCTCGACGATCTGCTGCAACAGGCCGCCGCGGGCGGCATCGGTGTCCGGATAGTACGCGTACTGGACGATCGCGGCCGGGGTTTCCGCATCGGAGGGACTCGTCACCTGCGTGAGATCATCGCCGGTGTAGGCGTAGGACCAGGTGCGTCCCGTGAAGTCGGCCAGTGCCATGACGTGATCGCCGCTGTAAGTGAAGCTCAGCCGGCGCGCGGGCGCGTCCGTGTCGATGACGGCCGTCAGGAGGCCGCCGCCATCGTAGGAAAGGGTCAGCGAGTTGTGGTTGCGGTCGCGGATCTCGACCAGCTTTCCCGCGTCGTCGAAATCGTAGATCATCCCGTTCTTTTCGCGATAGCGATAGCCGCCGGTGGTCTTTGTCAAGACACCGTACCGGGTGGCGGGCGTGATGTAGCCGCCCAGGCCATCCGGCGCGAATGTCAGGCGGTGGCCTCGATCGGTCGTCCACATCACCGTGCCGTCCGGTTCCGTGGCCAGGAAGTGGCTGTAGCTGTGCAGCCACCCGATCCCCAGGCCCACATCCAGGTCCGACTGCGAATCGTAGTGGCGATCGAAACGCAGGGGCAGGCCGATACCGGGAATCCGGATGTCGGATTCGTCGCGGGTCACGTTGCCGTTGGCCACGTTGACCGGGTCACCCGCCTGGCTTTGATTCTCGTCGGGGTTGCCGTCCGGATTCGGGGGCGGGGCGTCGGGCTCCCCCGTGCCGCTGCCCCCCTGGAACTCGGCCGCCGCTTGCGCGAACAGCCCGCCGGAGATGATGAAGCCGTTGCTGCCGTCGGCGCGGTCAACGATGTAGCCGACCCCGTGCCAGTCGTTCAGCGGCGTGGGATCGCGCGGAACGGTGACCGTGCTTCCCGCGTTGATTTCGGCCTGGATCGAAGCTTCGGTAAAAGCTGACAGGTTCAATTGCGGCAGATAGATGTGGTCGTTGCTGTCGTCAATCTCGAACACCGGAATGCCGCGATCGCCGGCCAACTGCAGGGACTTGATCGTCGAGACGCTCTCGGTGTTGACCAACCGCTCCCAGATCGCATGTTCCTGGGCCGAGCCGTCGAGGTCGATGATCCGTTCTCGCGCGGCCTCGGCAGCCGTGTCGCCGTCGATCGAGAAGGACTGGTGATAGCCGTTGATCACGTCCACGTTCACGCCACGGGGAACAGAGGGGATCATCAAGTCCGGGTGCAGCGTGACGGCCGTCTCGCTGGTCGCCAGACCCGAGGCCGCGCGCGCATAGACCGGTACCGCGTGCGTCAGGCCATCGACCAGTTCCTCGCCGGCGTTGGTGTCGTAGAAGTAGCCCAGGATTCCCAACGCCAGCAACGCGCCGATCTGGTCTTCCGCCGCCACGGCCTGGCCGTTGAGAGCCGCGATGTTCGCCTCGTTCACCGTCTCCCATTGACGCTGCAGCATCGCCTGAGAAATCTGGTTGGCATCCAGCCCCACGGCGATGTAATCTCCGATGCTTCTCACATACCCCGATCCGTTGTCCCAGTCATCGTCGCCCGGATCGTAGTGGTAGAGGTAGATCTGGACGTCACCGCCGTTGAACAGGGCATCACCCCGTGCCAACAGGTCCCCGTCCAGGCAGAGCAGCGGATCGCCGTCGCCGGCAAAGCTGATTGTGACCCGCTGCAGACCCATCTCCGGCAATACCAGCAGTTGGTCGATCAGGTCGACGCCCGACTGCTGGACGACCACTCGGACGCGGTGGGTCATCGACAAGGGAATGTCGGTCCGGATGTCGGGAGTGCCGGACACGTCGTACGGCAAGCTGCTGGGCAGCGTGTCGATCACTTGCGGCAGGATCGGCCCGTCGTAGGAGACGTCGGCCAGCGAAACGTCGCCGAAGTTGGCAGCCAAGTATTCCCCAACCGCCTGGGCATAGTACTCCGCTGCCGTCTCCGCGCGCACCTGGGAAAGGTAGTCTGCTTCGTCGAAGGGCATATTGGCCAGGATGTCCGGGACTCCCGGCTGGAAATCCCGGAATTTCCAGCTCGGATCCAAGGCCACCCATTGGGTGCCCTGGCCGGGGACGTCCAGCCACGCTTCCACCCAGGTGTGATCGAAGCGGTAGAAGATCGGGTTATCGAAAGCGTCCAGAAAACGAACTGGATTCAGGCCCGCGTTGGCCAGCACCGCGCCGGCCGCGTCCACGCCGATTACCCCCAGCCAATCCAGGACGACCGGGATCTCGACGTCGATCCGCCCGCTGGCGTACCGGGCCGCGACGCCCGACTCGTCCAGCAGGGCCACCAGCAACGCGGCTTGATCCCAATCGTTGCCCGCGCCGGTCTCCAGGACCGCCTGCGGCCCTTTCATCGAGCCGGGGTAAGGCTGGTACTCGAACTGGTTCACCACGTACTGGAACATCTCGATCGGCAAACGGTGCAGGGCCGCGGCCAATTCCGCCACCGTGCCGGCCTGGTTCACGTCACCCGGCGCCAAGTCCGTCTGCAGCACTCGCCCAGCCAGCGACGACGTTTCGACGACCGGATTTCCGTGCAGGTGCAGTGAGGCCAACGCGGTCAGGCCGTTCAGATCGGGAACCGTTTCGATTGCGTTGTAACGCAGATCCAACGTGCGGACTCCCGACAATCCGGCTAGACTCGCCAATTCCCCATCGGCCAACGCGACGCGCTGGAGGGTCAGCGTTTCCAGTTTCGACAGGCCAGCCAGCGGAGCCAGCGGATCGGCGCCGGACAGCTCGCCCGCCGGCGCTGTCCAGTCACCGGGCTGAGCCGCGAACGACTGCAGGTTCGTGAGGTACTGCAGACCGTCGAGGTTCTCGACGACGTTGCTGTCCACCTGCAGCGCGGTCACTGCCAGAACATCGTCGCGGTCGATGTACTCTCCGGCGGGGAATCCCAACTCGTCGCGAACGGCCTGTTCCAAGGCGGCATCCGCGAACAGCGGTGCAAAGTTGCAGGTCACCGCGTTGTCGGTGCTGGTCGCAGCTGCGTTGCCGTTGCCGGCCGCGTCGTGGGCCGCGCCGGCCGGGATGCCGGCCACGACCGTGCCGCTGCCGGTCATCCCGCCGACGGCCACCGTGTACGTGGTGCCGTCCGATCCAACGGGAGTGACCGTGGCGCCCGGAACGCCCGGCGCTGTGCCGGTGAGCGTCACGTCCTCCGCCCCAAAGCCGAACACGGCCTCGCTGAAGACGACCGTGAAATAGACCGGCGACGTCTGGCTCGGATCGAGCTGCCCCGCCGCCTGGTTGACGGTCACGGTGGGAATTACCGTGTCCACGACCAGTTCGTTGCTGGTCGCGTCCGAGCCGGCGTTTCCCGCCCAGTCCGTCGCCTGGGCGGTCACCTCGTACACCCCGTCCGCCAACGGCAGCGGGACCGCGGCACTCCAAGTACTGCCGCTGATCGTCGCCGCCAGCGTTTGACCGGCGACGGTTACCTGGACCCCGGTAATCCCGCGAGTCGGCCAGGGATCAGTGACCGTGCCGCTCAACGTGGGCTGGGCATGGCTGGTCAAAAACGTGCCGACGGTGACGATGGGCGGGACGCCTTCTTGCCACAAATAGTTGATGAAATTGATGCAGTCCAGGACGTCTGCCGGCGTGATCCAGTTGTCGCCGTTGACATCCAGGTAGGGCGGCGGTCCGGCTTGAGCGGAGGGGTCCGGCAATTCGCGGGACTGCCGCGCGTTGATGTCGTTGACCATCGCCAGCACGTCGGCCGGCATCACCAGATGATCGCCGTCGACGTCGAAACGGTTCACGGGGTTCTGCCACGGTGCGCCGTCCAGCAGTTGCCGCGTTTCCAGCGGTTCGAGCCTCAAACGGCGGCGAAGGCGAGTTCGCGGCCAACGGCGGCGTGGGGACGACCACCAGGGGCTGCTCGGTGTCGATGCGGCCTTTCTGGGGTGCCCGTTGCGAATGAGGGTCGTTCGGGGAGTCATGCTCGCGTACTCGAAGGTTTCCAGATTCGGACCGGAGCATCATGCCCATCCACAGCGCCGGCTTGCAGAGACATACCGCGTGCAGACAAGGCCGGCGCAGCACACCCCGTCAGTATAATCCAGCCACGGGGCGCGGTCCACCGATTGGAGATCTGGCAGCCGTTCCGGCTCTGGCACCAAACGGGATGTCTGCGTGTTTGCGTCACCTTTATCGAAGCACGCTTTTTCGGTGTGGCACGCCCTACTGGTTGGCCGTGTGTGCGGCGGACACGGCCAACAACTAGGCCGTGCCACGGGCGCGGCTACGGCTCGACCTCCGCCTGCAGGCATTTCACCAGGAGCGTGGCGTAAGAGCCTCGCGCCAGCGTGAACGCCAGACTCAGCTTCTGCTGTTGAGCGTACAGTTCGTCCGCCGCCAGCGTGTGGCTCAATTCCTGCGGAACAAACCGCGCCGGCCGATAACCTTTGGAGAAGAACGTATCGCGCGGGTACTTGATGCGGATCTGACGCAATTCGATGCCGAACTCGCGCAGCGTCTCGTCGAGCAGATCTCGGATCGGTCCAGGATCGGGCTTGAGCCGCGCCGACGGCAAAGGCAACTGGCAGGCGGCCAGTGCGTCCGCTTGCGGCGGGTCCAATTCGCGAGGACAGACTGCCGGCCCCAACTTCAGCGGCAGCCTGCCGAGTTGCTCCGGGCGGCACAGCGTGCGCAGGTAGCGGTCCAGCAACCGGTTCCACAAGTGGCTTTGAAACGCCGCCGCGTACAAGCTCCGCAAGTCGATCGGCAACCGGGCCATCGCGGCGCGAAAGTCGCCGGGCCGATCCGCCAGAAAGCTCACGATCCGGCGGCGATCCGGCGGCGACATCCGCGGCTGGCAAGTCCGCCAATCGCCCCAATCGTCCCGCAGGATCGCCTTCTCCTCGACGTCCGCCGGCGTGTCGTGTTCGTTGGGATCGGCCAGGGCCAGCCACAACGCCCGTTCGTAATCGCCGCGGCACCACGGTTCGGCGATGAACTGGCCGGATTGACCCACGGAACCGAATCGCTGGTCGTCGAAATAGTTGGGCACGCCCTGGCTGTTGAGGTCCGAGAGCACCGTTTGGCAGCGGCCTGCCGCGGCGGCATCCAGGTCGCGCAAGATCACGAGGAAGCGATTGCCCGACACGTCGCCGGCTTGAAAGGGCCGAGGCACCTGGCCCTGGTACGTTAGGTCGAACCGAGCCTGATGCAGATCGCGTCGCGGACCGCGTTGGATGGTCAAGTGCTGCTGCGTGACGCCGTGGAAATCTTTCAAACCGCCGTACGAGACGCGCTGTCGCTCGATCCGCCAGCACTGCAGGACCTCGTCGACCGCCTCCGGGGTTCCGATCCAACGCTTGGTCAAGCGGTACAGCGCAAACGGCCCGCCGGACGGCGCGAGGTCCGTCAACTCCTCGACCTGAAAGTCTTCCGGGATGCGTTTCAATCTCATGGAACGGTCAGGTACTGATGAAGGCGGATCTGAATCTCGGAATTTGAAATCTGAAATCTGAGATCTGAGATCTGAGATCTGAAACAGATCCCAAGCCCGAAAATCGAATGATCGAGTGCAGGCTCTGTCTCGAATTTCCCGTTTCGGATTTGAAATCAGCCGGCTTCGCCGGAACCTGAAACCCTAATCTTTCACTTAATCTTTCACTTAATCTCTTTTCCTTGGAGCCAGGAGATTAGGTGAAAGATCAAGGTGTTCTTGGTGCCAGCCATCCCAGGGTCGCCAGTATCGCCAATTTCTATAGGCTCGCGTTCTAACAGCCTCGGGTTTTCATTCGCCTGCCGCTTCACCGCCCTGCGGCGCCGCGGCGGCGTCCGGAGGCGGCGCCAGCACGTCTTCGCCTTGATTCTCCGCCGTCCCGTCGGGTCGGAAGATCATGGTCTGGCCCGGCGGCACCTGCAGCATCCGCTTGATCTGGTGCGATGGCAGCGTGCCGCGGGGCAACTGGCCGTAGACCGGCAGCGCATAGTCGGGCAGTTGCAGATTCGGCGCCGGCTGCAACTCTTCGTCATACAACTGCGTCCAGAAGCCCTGGCCGTCGACCTCCAACAATTCCAGATCCAGGAACAGGCCGATGCGGTCCAGAATGTACTGGACGTGCCAACGGGCCAACTGGCTCAACGATCCGGTATAGGCATCCTGCGCGTCGAGCACATCCTGGACGCGGATGTTCTCCAACCCCAGCCGCAATTGCAACGTGGTGCTGATTCGCCGCTCGTAGGCCAGTGCGGCGCTGGCCACCGCGATCTCATATTGCTCTCGGTCCAAGGACAGGTTTCGCAGGCTGTCGCGCACGTCGAACTTGATCTCGTCCTCGGTCTCAATCAGTACCCGCAGTCCCGCGTTGTAGTCGATCAGCGACTTGCGGAAGTCGTTCCGCTGGGCGCGGCGATTCAAGGGCGCGTCGAATTCCAGTCGCAACTGCGTCGTGCCTTCGTCGAACGTAAAGTCGAAGGGCCGGTTGTACCCGCTGCGGGTCTTCAGCTGCTGGCGGGCCTGCAGGTTGAGGATCGACTTCAGGTCATCGCCCTGGAACTTGATGTCTCGCCACCTGTCCGCCAGGCTTTCCCGCTGGTTCATCAGATCGTAACGCAGTGTCAGCGCCGTCAACATGGCGTCATCCACTTCGATTTCGACCGGCGTCAGGCCACCGGATTTCCGAGCCAGCGACTGCTCGCTTTCGGCGATCAGCCGGTCGGCATCGGCCAGGGTCTGCTGCATCGCTGCGGCGGCGTCCGCGGGCGGCGGCGGCAGTAGCCCCTGCAACTGCTGGGCCACCGCTTCCGTGTCCGCCAGCAGCGCCATGGCCGTGCGGACGAATTCCGGGATGCGTTCCAGGCCGCGGCGGACACGGTCCAGGTCTTGCAGGACACGGTCCGGGTTGCTGATGACGACGACTTCCTCCAGGTCGGCTCGCAGTTGCTTGTGGCGCTGGCTCAGATCGTCCTTGCGTTGCCGGATCACGCTCACCGCGGCGGCATCGGGGCTCGTGCTCTCCGCCACGCGGAGCTGGCGCGAGATGAGCACCAGCAAGGAATCGATCAAGTCCATCGTTCGCTGAAACACTTGCAGGGGAGACGGCGCAGCCTCCGTGGCTTCCTCCCGGGCAATCGCGTCCCGTTTCGCCTGGACGTCCAGCCGGGATTCGGCGGCGGCCAGTTGGGCCAACTCCAGTTGCAGGACGGCGATCTGGGACGCTTCCTGGCCTAATCGCTCCCGCAGTCGCTCGACCAGCAGCATCTTGCGGACCAGGTCCACCGAGGCGTTCAGCACCGCGCCGCGCTCAGGCGACGGCTGGGTTCGCTCCTGGATCAGGTTTCGCCGCGCCCGGCGGACTCGCTCGGCGACCGCCATCAGTTCGTCGCGCAGCGTCAACTGCTCCAATTCGCTCAGGTCCAGGTTGATCGGCAACTCGGTCGGCAAGCCGATGCTGATCTTTAGCCGGTCAAATCCCTGCTCCAGGCTGTTGCAGCTGCTGATCAGTTGCCGGCGGCTGGTCAGCGTGCTCTGTTCGAACTGGTCCACCTGGAACCGCGGCAGGCGCCCGGCGCGGTACTCGGCTTCGCCCTGGTCGAAGCCGCGCAGCATACTGAAGTAGTCCTGCGTGTCGATCTCAATACCGCGGTAGGCGAGCAGCAAGCTGTAGTACTGCCCAGCCAGCTGACCGAACAGGGTCTTGCGGTAGCGGGCAAAGTCGCGGGCCGCGTACACCACGTCGCGTTCCGCCTGGGTCAGGCTTTCCAGTACGATATCGCGTTGAAAGATCGGCTGGGAAAAATCGAACAGCAAATCGGATCCGACGTCCGCGCTAAAGCCGCTCGGCCCGTTGAAGGTGAGCAGTACCCGGTTGGCAAAACTGGCCAGGAACGTTCCGCCGGTGGCCAGCAGTTGATCCCCTGTAACCGTGGGCCGGATATTGAGCGCACTCTGCCGGCCAACCGCAGCAGGCTGGTCCAGGTAATCGACGACCGCCCGGTTGCCGCTGGTGGCGAATTTGAGGTCGTAATCAAACCGCTCCAGCGACAAGTCCAGCGCTGCAGAGTAGAGCCGCTCTTTTCGGGCTTGGTACTCGCGGCTATTGATCAGCGCCAGCTGCATGACGTCCTCCAGCGCCAGTCGCTGCGAGCGGTCGCGCAGGTCATCATCGGGTTCGCGGCCGAACGAATCGCGGTACTCCTTCCGCACCGACGCGAATTCCAGCATCCGCCGCAGGCAGCCCACCGGAAGCGATTGCCATGTCGCTTGCGGGATCCGCAAGATCCGCAGTTCTTCCATGGAGAGCCCCAGGATCAGCGACAGTTGTTCCATGTCGATCGACGAAATGTCCTGCGGCGGCGCCGACGGTGGCGCGGACTCCGATGCTTGGTAAGCGGCTTGCTGCACGAGGCCCCAGGGCATCTCCAGCTCGCTGCCGGGCGGCGGGACGGCCTCGTGCAAGCCCGACTCGCCGGCGAGGGGACGGAACCAGGGAAGCCTCGCTTGCGCGTCGGGCTGATATGGGAACAGCCCGGCCGCGAGTCCCTCCACCGCCTGACCGCCGAACCGGCCGGGATCCCGCTCCGGCAACTCCGGCAGCGCATAAGCGTACAGCTGCGGCGCAGGCACCGGCAGCGCCGGATCGTCCGTGGGCGTGGGGTCGAAAAACCGGGACCGGGGATCGGGGTACACGGAAAACATGGCCGGCAATTGCCACGGCTGGCAGGCGGACTTCTCCTGGAGAATGGCCGCAGCATCCCGGTCGGCCGCCAGGCGATACCGCGTCCGGCTGCAGCCGGCGAGCGTCACCAGCAGACACCAGCAGCACAGGGCGCGGACCAGCAGCGCACCCGCTCGATTTTCCGTCATGAGTCCCACTTGTGTTTCCTGCAGCAGCCCGGTTGATTCGCCGCAGCCGGGCTGCTTTCTCCGCCCTTCGGTTTGCGCAATCCCGACAGACAAGGTGATGGATAATGTTTACAGAATCGGTAAGCTTGCCCCCTTCGTGCAATCTTTCCCACAGACTCGGTGAAGCGGGCAGTGCTAGCATCGCAAAACAATCCGGACGCGCAGGCTGGGCAAGGTGTTGCAAAACTGTAGGGACAACGTAGACTGATCTGCGCGCAGCGCAAACCGCGCTTGCCAGCTGGTTTGGCGATGGAGCAACGGACAAGAAGAAACTCTTCTGCCTGACTCGGGGTGCCGCATGGATGTACACGAGAGCCCTGGCGCCGGCGATCACTGGGCATCGACTTTCGACGCGGTGCCCGATCTGATCCTGATTCTGGATACCCGGCATCGCGTCGTGCGGGCCAACCGGGCGATGGCGGAGCGGATGGGCTGCACGGCGGAAGAGTTGGTAGGAAGAAGTTGCTTCCAGGTGGTCCATGACTCGCTCGCCCCGCCCCTGTTCTGTCCCCACGCGCGGATGCTGGCGACCGGCCAGCCGCATACCGTCGAGATCCATGACGAACGTCTGGGCGGCACGTTCCTGGTATCCGTCTCGCCCATCCGCGGCTCGGGGGACACGATTTTGGGCAGCGTCCATGTGGCCCGCGACATCACCGAGCAGAAGCGCGCGGAGAGTCAGGCCATCGAAGCGGTCCGCCAGCGTGACCGGTTCCTGGCGATGCTGTCGCACGAACTCCGCAATCCGCTGGGAGCGATCCTCAACGCGGCTTGTGTCGTCAAGCGGCTGCAGATGCAGGCCGGACCGCTGGCCGACGCCTTGGCGGTGATCGATCGGCAGGCGCAACAGATGTCCGCGCTGCTCGACGATCTGTTGGATGTCTCGCGGGTCATGCAGGGCAAGATCTCCCTGGCCCAAGAGCAAATCGACTTGACCGCCACGGTCCAGGATGCCGTCGCAGCGGTCCGGGGCCTAATGGATTCGCGAAACCAGGAACTGTTCCTCGAACTGCCCGATCCGACGTTGTACGTGCGCGGCGATCCGACGCGGTTGCAGCAAGTCCAGATCAACCTGCTGATGAACGCCGTCAAGTTCACGCCCGCCGGCGGGCAGATCAGGCTGCGACTGTGTCGCGAAGAGGACGCGGCCGTGCTGAGCGTCCGAGACGACGGGCAAGGCATCTCCAGCGACATGTTGGAGCGCGTTTTCGATTTGTTCGTCCAAGCGGACACGACGCTGCACCGGCAGCAAGGCGGCCTGGGCATCGGATTGACGCTGGTCCGCATGCTGGTCGAGATGCACGGCGGCACGGTGACGGCTGCCAGCGCCGGGCCGGGGCGGGGAAGCGAATTCCGAGTTCGTCTCCCGCTGCTGGCCGCGCCGCCGAAAACGCCTGTCCCAGCCGTTCCCGTGGCGGCCTCGACGGTGGTCAGCAAGGTGCTGATCGTGGAAGACAACGCCGACGTGCGCTCGATGCTGCACCTGCTGCTGGAACTTGAGGGGCACGATGTGCAAGAAGCGGCGGATGGCCGTCAGGGCCTGGAGACACTCGTTCGCGAAGCGTTCGACGTGGCGGTCATCGACATCGGCCTGCCGGGCATCGACGGCTATGAACTGGCCCGCCGCGTGCGGTCGTCGTGCGGCCCGCGCTGCCCGCGACTGGTCGCGCTCACCGGCTACGGCCGCGCGTCCGACCGGGCCGCCGTCCGAGCGGCGGGCTTCGATGACCATCTCGTCAAGCCCTGTAACCCCGCTGAATTGCTCCGCGTTTTGGCTGAACGTCGGTAATCACTCGCCGTCGATATACCGCCGGTTCAGTTCGCCGTAGGCATCGATGCGGCGGTCGCGCAGGAAGGGCCAGTGCGTGCGGGTGGTGTCGATCAAGCTCAGATCGCATTCGGCCACCAGCAGCGCCTCGTCGTCGTGCGAGGCCTTGGCAAGCACGTTCCCGAAAGGATCGGCCACCAAGGACGCGCCCCAGAATTGCAGTTGGCCTTCGCGGCCGACCCGGTTGGGCGCGGCTACGAACACGCCGTTGGCGATGGCGTGGCTGCGCAGCATGGTTTCCCAAGCGGCGTGCTGGCTGGGGCCCCAGGTGTCCCGCTCGTCCGGCAGCCAGCCGATGGCGGTGGGGTAGAACAGGATCTGGGCGCCGCGCAAGGCCGTCAGCCGTGCCGCTTCCGGAAACCACTGGTCCCAGCACACACAGACGCCGATCCGCCCGGCCCGTGTGGCGAAGCTGCGAAAGCCCAGATCGCCGGGCGTGAAATAGAATTTTTCGTAGTACAGCGGGTCGTCGGGAATGTGCATCTTGCGGTACAGGCCGCACTGCGTTCCGTCCGCGTCCCAGACGACGGCCGTGTTGTGATACACGCCCGGCGCACGCCGCTCGAACAGCGAACCGACGACCACCACCGCGTGCTCGGCGGCGGCCCCCGACAGCGCGTCGCTGGTGGGGCCCGGAATGGGCTCGGCTTCGGCGAAACGGACGTGATCTTCGCTCTGACACGGATACAGGCCGTGGAACAGTTCCTGCAGGCACACGAGTTCCGCGCCCTGGGCCGCGGCATCGGCGATGCCCGCCAGGGCCTGGTCGACGTTGGCCTGCTTCGAGTCGGTGCAACGCATCTGGACCAACGCGATTTTCACGCGACGCGTGTTGATGTTTGGAGTGGTCATGAAAGTACTGCTATTCGAAGGCCAGAGTTTCCCACGGATGGCATGGCGATACCACAGATGGATCCTTCAACTCGGCAGGATCACGCTCACCGCCTCGCCGACCTGGGCCCGCAATTCGACGGCGGCGTTGCCGTTCACGACGGCGATCTCCAGGCGGTTGCTGGAACCGACCAGCGCGATCGGCGTGCCGGGCGGACGCTGGCCGTAGGTGGCCACGATGCCGCTGATCGTGCGGCCGCCGCAATGGACGGTGGCCGCATCCGGAGCGCGGGTCGCCGCGATCAGGTCTTGCGTGATATTGGAGATCAAGTTGCCGAACGTGTCGATGGCGATAATTTCGCCTTGCAAGCGGTTTTTCTCGACGACAGCTTCGGGCCAGGATACTTGCACCGGCTGATCCCAGGCTTCGCCCAATTCCTCGAGTGCGGTTCCCAGGCTCAGATGAGCGGCCACGGGGGCCAGGATGTCCCGCCCGTGGAAGGTGGCCGAAACGGCCGACAGCCAGTATTCGCGCTTGGTCAGTGCCATCACCCGCGCATCCGGATCGCGGCCAATCAAGCGGCCGAGCAACCCGTTGTCGGGGGCGATGTAGTAACGGCGGCCGATTTCCGCGGCCAAGACGCGGCGATCCGTGCCCACGCCGGGATCGACGACGGCGACATGGATCGAGCTTTCTGGAAAACGGGGGGTGACGTCCTCCAACACCAAGGCCCCTTGCCGGACGTCCTGGGGGGCAATGTCGTGCGTGATGTCTACCAACACGGCATGGGGATGGATCGACAGGATGACGCCCTTGATTTGGGCCACGTACGGGCTGCCGCTGCCGAAATCGGTGGTCAAGGTAAGGATCGAGCGGGACATGGCAGAATTCCCCTCTAGTGGCTATCTCGATATCGCCGTGCCGGGCGCGGTCTTAGAACCGCTAACAAAACCGAAATCGGAGACCTTCGGTCGGCGGTTTCGGCG
>CAYPGE010000026.1:0-38857 GCA_964409865.1 uncultured Pirellulaceae bacterium | reverse complement strand
ATCCCGCATCCCGCATCCCGCATCCCGCATCCCGCATCCCGCATCCCGCATCCCGTATCCCGTATCCCGTATCCCGTCATGATGCAGTACCACAACGTATGTCTCGAGGCCGTCAGTTACACGTTGCCGGACGAGACGGTCACCAGCGAGGAGATCGAGCGGCGGTTGGAGCCGCTGTACCGCCGGTTGCGGTTGCCTGAGGGGCGACTGGAACTGATGACCGGGATTCGCGAGCGGCGATTTTGGGAACTTGGCGTTCTGCCCAGTGACAAGAGCATCGCCAGCGGCGAGTTGGCGATTGCCGCGTCGGGGATCGATCGGACCCAGATCGGGGCGCTGATCCACGGGTCCGTGTGCCGCGATTATCTGGAACCCGCCACGGCCTGCCGCGTCCACCACGGATTGCGACTCAGCCATCGCTGCCTGGTGTACGACGTATCGAACGCCTGTTTGGGGCTGCTGAACGGCATGCTGCAAGCGGCGAACATGATCGAGTTGGGGCAGGTGCGCGCGGCGCTTGTGGTGGGGACCGAGAGCAGCCGTCCCTTGGTCGAGACGACCATCGAAGCGTTGAACGGGGACGAATCCCTGACGCGCAGCAGCATCAAATCCGCCCTTGCGTCGTTGACCATCGGTTCGGCGAGCGCCGCCGCGCTGCTGACGGACCGGGAACTGAGCCGCACGGGAAACCGTCTGCACGCGGCAGCGGCGCGGGCCAACACGGACTTCCATCAGCTCTGCCAGAGTGGCCGCGACGAAGCCATCGGCAGCGGCATGCAGCCGTTGATGGAAACCGACGCGGAGCAGTTGCTGCGGGAGGGCATTGCCACGGGCGTCGAGACGTTTCGCGACTTTCTGGAGGCGTCGGACTGGGAGTTGGAGAGCATTGCCCGCACGTTTTGTCATCAGGTCGGCGCGACGCATCGGAAGCTGATGCTGGAGTCGCTCGGGCTGGCGCTGGAACGGGATTTTGTGACGTTCCCCTGGCTGGGCAATACGGGCTCGGTGGCTCTGCCGGTGACGATGGCCTTGGGGCTGCAGGGCGGGCACGTGCGAGCCGGGGACCGGGTCGCCCTGCTGGGGATCGGTTCCGGCATCAACTGCGTGATGCTGGCGGTGGATTGGCAGCAGTCGCTGGTCGGCTCGCCAGGCCCGTGCCCGGACTGGGCCGTGGCCTCGTCCTGAGCCGGCGGAGCCGGCAAGGCCGGGCGTTCCCAGGCGGAGCCTGGGAAAGGAGGCGTCCGAGATGCTCGCCGCGGCTCAGCCGATCTTGGTTTTCCATTCGTTCAGCAGTCGCATGGCGTGGCCGATTTCCGCTTTTTGCCGCTCCGGTTCCTGCGGGATTTCGCGTTCGATGGTGAGCGGCCCGGTGTAGCCGATGGCGTTCAGGGTGCGGAGGTAGTTTTCGATCCCCACGTCGCCTTCGCCCAAGGGCACCTCTTGTCCCCACTCCTGGCCCGGATGGGCCGCCCACTTGGCGTCTTTGCAGTGCACGCTGTGGACGCGGCTGCCGATTTTCTGCAGCGCAGCGATCGGTTCGCCGGTGCCGTACAGAATCATGTTGGCAGGATCGAAATTCACAAACAGGTTGTCCCGGCCCACGGCCTCGATGAACTGCAGCAGTCCCTCCGCCGTCTCCTGCCCCGTCTCCAGGTGCAGATTCTGCCCGTTGGCTTGGGCGTGGTCGCAGACCTCGCGCGTCACGGCCAGGATCTCGCGGTAAAGCGGATCGTTCGTGTCGTGCGGGATGAAGCCCAGGTGCAGGGCCACGACGTCGCAACCCAGCAGTCGGGCGAAATCGGAGATCTCTTTCATCTCCTGCGTACGGGCCGCCCGCGTGTCCGGCGGGACCAGTCCGACGGTGCGCACGACCGTCGGGATGTCGGCGTAGCTCTCGCCCTCGAAGCCCCCAAACACGACGCTGATCCGAATGCCCAATTGTTCGAGCCGAGCGACGAATTTCTCGGCGTTCTCCGGGGTCCGTGTTTCGCGGTGGGGTGCGTGCAGATGGATGGTGGGCACGCCCAACTCGTGGGCGACCTCCAGCTTAACTCCCAGCCCCGCATCGACACTGGCGAATACACCGACAGGCCACTTTTCCATGATTTTGCCTCCTGTAGACGAGCCTTACTTGGGGACGCGCGGTCTGCTTGTCCCAGTACCCACTTCGCACGCGCTCGGCGAGCGGCGGCGATCATACCCGCGCCGCTGTGGCATCTTACGGCACGCCATGCTAGCTTTGCAAGCAGTGGCATGCTGTCACAAAATGTAGTGGGCAGCACGATCTGCGAGCCCAAAATAGCCGCCTAACCTTTTCCTCAAGACGGGCAACACTACAATCCCGCCCGCTGCTGCAACCCTTCAGAACGGCCAGGCGACTGGTTCCTAGAGAAAGGTTTGAGGTTACCGATAAGGACATCGTTGTTCGGGGAATCGCCGAGGATTGGCGCCACTGGCACGGGCAGGACCTCGCTGAGCACAGATGGGCAAGGATGATCACCGGTCACTTGTGCACGTGCTGCAAACTGCCAGTGATTTGTTGAACGTCATCCCCCACACGCTGGCCGCACGACGCGGCTGATTCGAGGCTCGACCACCAGCCTCTGGTTTCCATCCCAGCGCACTCCCTGCCGCGAGAACGCCTCGCGTCTCTGGCCACATTTCGCTGGTTCGAGTGTCTCAATCTGAAGGGAGTACAGATGCACCGCAAACCCGTCGTCGGCTTGAATGCCGACTACCGTTCCGCCAAAAAAGACTCGCCCGCCTATTCCTTCCTCGCCACCGGTTACTACGATCGGATTCTGGCCGCCGGCGGCATCCCCGTGATCGTTCCTCCGTTGGAGTCGGAGGACGACTTGAGCGAAGTCCTGGACGCGTTGCAAGGCTTTATCATGATCGGCGGTCAGGACCTCGATCCGCGCCGCGATGGATTCATGCTGCATCCCTCCGTGCGTTCGATGGAAAGGCGGCGCGAGTCCTTTGATCGCCGGCTGATGCGGCTGATCGCCGAGCGGCGGATGCCGTTCTTTGGCATCGGCGTCGGCATGCAACTGCTGAACGTCTCTCAGGGTGGCAATCTGTATTTGCACCTTCCGGAAGATCTGCCGGAGGCCATTCCTCACAAGGACCTCCAGGACCCCGCGCATCGCCACGGCCTGGTCGTGGTGCCCGGATCGCTGATGGAGCGTGTGTACGGGGAAGGCGAGATCCGCGTCAACAGCATGCACCATATGGCCGTGGACGAGGTGGCCCAGGGCTTCACCGTCACCGCCCGTTGCCCCGATGGCGTGGTCGAGGCGATCGAAAGCGAGATGCCGGATTGGTTCGCCTTCGGCACCCAGTTTCATCCCGAAGCCGACTCCGCCTCGGCTCTAGACGTTCGCATCTTCGAGGAGTACATCGACGGGGTCAACCTGCACACCCGCCAGTTCCGCGAGATGCCGATGCTCGTGGCTTGACGGGATGCGGGACGCGGGTTTCGGGATGCGCGATGCGGGATGCGTGATGCGTGATGTCGCGTTTCCGCAGGACTGCCTTGCTCGCCAACGCGCGGCGCGACACGGTTCCAGACTTCTGGGCCCGTGTCCCGCCTCGCGCATCTCGACGCCTTGCGCCCCCAGGCCGCATTACGTAATGACCTGTGTGCCCAGGACCTCCAAGAAGGCTCGCATCCAGGCCGGGTGGGCGGGCCAAGCGGGGGCGGTCACCAGGTTGCCGTCGGTGTGCGCGTTGTCGAACGACGGCCCGGTCGGGACGAACGTCCCCCCGCAGACGGTCACTTCGGGACCGACTGCCGGGTAGGCGCAGCAAGCCCTGCCCTGCAGGACGCCGGCTGCGGCCAGCAGTTGGGGTCCGTGACAAATGGCGGCAATCGGCTTGCCGGATGACGCAAAGTGCCTGACGACTTCCAGGACCCTCCCATTCAACCGCAAGTACTCCGGCGCGCGGCCGCCGGGGATCACCAGCGCGTCGTAGTGCGTCTCGTCCAACTCGTCGAACGTGGCGTTCAGCGAAAAGTTGTGGCCGCGTTTCTCGCTGTACGTCTGCTCGCCTTCGAAGTCGTGAACGGCCGTCGCCACCTTGTCCCCGGCCTTCTTGCCCGGACAGGCCGCATGCACTTCGTGGCCGGCCATGAGCAAAACCTGAAACGGCACCATCACTTCGTAGTCTTCCGCGAAATCGCCGACGAGCATCAGAATCTTTTTCTTGGGCATTTTCGTCTGTGTCCTTTCTGGGTGAGAACTTGCGCGGTCGTAGCCGCAGCCAAAGAAGCCCGGCATTCTCGGAAACGCCGGGCTCCTGGCAAGACCCTTTCCTCAGTTCGACAACCGCACCACGGCTTCATAGGCTTCGTGAGGCGAGAGCCCCTCGGCCAGAAGGTTGCGGATGTAGGCGACCAATTCGGCTTCGTCGTCGAGTTTGCGGCGTGCCAGAAGATTGGCCCAGCGGCGGGGATGCACCCGGCGGAACCACGCGCCCATCTGATCCGGGTCGCGAGGCAGCACTGCAGCCACGAACTTCTGTGTGGCTTCGATCAGCCGCTTGTAAGACTCGCGCTCGTCCAAAGACCACTCGCGGACCATCGTCTCCAAGTACGTCTGCACCTCGCCGTCGGTCCGCAGCCGCTTGACCTTGGCGACGATTTCCGCCAGGTCCGGTTCCTGGCGGCGGAACTTTTCAGCTACGCGCGAGGCAGTACAGGCGGAGTCAATCCAGCCGGTCACGTCCTGGTAGTCCACCCCCAGGCGTTCCCAGCGGCCAATCAACTCTCTCACTTTCTCGGCGTACGCGTCGCAAGCACAAGCGGTCTCGCCCTGCCACAGTTCCTCCGCTTCGACGCGCAACAAGCGAGACAGTTGCAGGATCGTCTGCGGTGTTCGGCGACTGGGTTTTTTCGTCCCCACCTGCAGCCAACGGACCAGCGTCTTGAAGCTGACGCCCGCCCGCTCGGCGATTTGCCGCTCGGACAAGGGCGAAGCGTCGATCAGCCGTCTCAGGTTGGCGGCAAACACTTCCGGCTCGGACATGGGCAGCCCATCCACTCGGAAGACCAAAAGGGGGAGAGTTTTGCCAGGGCAGGTTGAGCATTAAGCTATCGTGTCTTGAGTTCTGAGGCAACTTTGAAGTCCGGCATTTTTGCCGGCGTGCCCGCTCGCCTCTTGCTTTGCCGCCTGCAAAGTGTCAATCTGGGGACAATATGGCGACTTTGACCGCCGATTCCGTTGCATGGCTTGCTGTGCCCTTCGTGCGATCATGAGAAAGTGACGTGAGAAAGTGAGATGAGAAAGTGAGACAACCAAACACGGAGAACGAGTTATGAACGCGAACCGCCACCAGCCTCGCCGCTGTCAACTGCAACGCTGGCCAGCCACGGGCGCCTTGTCGCCGCGTCCCCGCGTCTTCCTCGTTGCGTTGCTGATGGTCCTGAGCGGCCAACTCGTTGCGCCGCTCGTGCCGCTGGGCGTGCGTCTGCAGGCCGCCGAGGCCAAGCGGCCCAACGTGCTCTTCATTCTGACGGACGATCAGGGCTGGGCGGACGCGAAGTTTGCCGGGCACCCTTACGTCCAGACGCCCAACCTGGACCGGCTCGCCGCCGAGGGGACGTGGTTCAAGCAGTTTTACGTCGCCGCCACGGTGTGCTCGCCGAGCCGTTGCGCGTTTCTGACGTCGCACTACCCGGCGCGGCATCACATTCACGGCCACTTTGCGGATCACGCGCTGAACCAGGCACGCTCCATGCCCGACTGGCTGGACCCACAGACGGTCACGGTGACCAGACTGCTGCGCGGCGCGGGCTATGCCACCGGCCACTTCGGCAAGTGGCACCTGGGCGGCGGCGACGGAGCGCCGACTCCCGACGCGTACGGCATCGACGACGTGCGAGCTATCGTCTGCCGGGACCCGGCGTGGACGGAGCCGGCCACGACCTTCTGGGCCAAGTCCAGCGCGGCGATCGTGGACGAGGCGATCCGGTTCATCAAGGCCAACCAGGACCGGCCGTTCTACGCGAATGTCTGGACTCTGTTGCCCCACGCACCGCTGAATCCGACCCCGGAGCAGTTGCAGGTCTACGAGTCGCTCGCCCCGCGCGCCGACGATCCGGCGTTCGGTCCCTGGATGCAGATGTACCTTGGCGAGGCGAAGGACTTGAAGAGCCAGATGCAGGTCTTCTGCGCCTCGCTGACTGACCTCGACACGCAGATCGGCCGACTGCTGCAGACGCTTGACGAATTGCAGCTGGCCGACAACACCATCGTGTTCTTCTCCAGTGACAATGGTCCCGAAGACTACCGGATCGGCAACGCCGCCAACGCCGGTGTCGGCAATGCGGGGCCGCTGCGGGCCCGCAAACGCAGCATGTACGAGGGCGGCATTCGCACGTTCGGCCTGCTGCGCTGGCCGGGGCACGTGGCGGCCGGGCGCGTGGACGGGACGAGCGTCCTTGCCGCCGTGGACTGGCTGCCGACGATCTGCAAGCTCGGCGGCGTGGCAGTGCCGGACAGCGTGCAGGGCGACGGCGAGGACGTGAGTGACATCTGGCTGGGCGAGTCCCGTCCGCGACGGCAACCCTTGCACTGGGAGTGGCTGTTCCGAGTCTGGGGAGACGAATACCAACCGCCGATGCTGGCCATCCGCGACGGCAATTGGAAACTGCTGGTCAACCACGACGGCAGTCGCGCCGAGCTGTATGATATCCCCCACGACAGCGGCGAAGAGCATAATGTGGCCGCCGCACGTCCGGACGTGGTGAAAGAACTCACGTCCCAGGCGCTGGCCTGGCAAAAATCCCTGCCGCCCAGTCCGGCACGCGACCGGGCGGCCGCCAGCGGGAAACCGGTCGACACGCCGCGCAAGACCGCCAAAGCCAAGGCCCCAGCGGCGAAAAAGCCCGCCCAGGATCGCGCCGCCATCTTCAAGGCCAAGGACACCGATCACGACGGCAAGCTGAGTCTGGAGGAGTACCTGCACAGATTCCCCGACGAAGCCGAAGGTCGCCGCCGCTTTCCGACGTTCGACTCGAATGGGGACGGCGTTCTGAGCGAGGAGGAGTTCGTCACCATGGGCCGGCCATAAACACTGCCATCGGACGCCGTCGTCCGGGCTGTCCGCGCAGCATCCAGGCGGGCGGCCCGTTTGCTGCGGCCTGTCCCAAGGCCGCGGCGAGGGGGGCTTTTGGGCGACGAACAACTGCGCTATTCTAGTTGCTGGATCCCGTCGCCGCGTTCGACCGGAGTTGTCAATGAGTGCCTCACAGACGCTTGCCACAGCCCCCACGACCGTCCCACCCCCACGGCAAGTCACGGTGCTGCTGGTGGACGACCAGCCGATCGTCGCCGAAGCCGTGCGGCGGATGCTGGCCCCCGAAAGCGATATCGCTTTCCACTACTGCCAGGATCCAACTCAGGCGCTCGCCCAAGCCGGCGCCGTCGGGCCGACCGTGATCCTCCAGGACCTGGTGATGCCGGAACTGGATGGCCTGACGCTGGTCAAGTTCTTCCGCGCGAACCCCACGACGCGGGAAATTCCGCTCATCGTGCTGTCGACCAAGGAGGAACCGGTGGTCAAGGCCGAGGCGTTTGCGATCGGGGCCAATGACTACCTCGTAAAACTGCCGGACCGGATCGAATTGGTGGCCCGCGTCCGTTATCACTCCAAGGGCTACATCGCCCAACTCGAACGGAACGAGGCCTACTCGAAGTTGGCCGAAAGCCAACGGCGGCTGGCCGAAGAAGTGGGCGAGGCGGCGAAATACGTGCGCTCGCTGCTGCCGGCGCCCGTGCCGGCGGGACCGGTCCGCGTCGATTGGCGGTTCGTTCCGTCCACGCAACTGGGTGGCGATTCCTTCAGCTATCATTGGCTGGATGACGACCACTTCGCCATCTTCCTCCTGGACGTCAGCGGTCACGGCGTGGGGTCCTCGTTGATGTCCGTCTCGGCCTTGAACGTCCTGCGTTCGCAAGCGCTGCCGCAGACGAACTTCCGGGACCCCAGTCAGGTGCTGCAAGGGCTGAACACTGCCTTTGCGATGGAGTTGCACGACAACAAGTACTTCACGATCTGGTACGGCGTGTATCGCCACAGCACTCGGCAACTGATCTATACCGGCGGCGGACATCCGCCGGCCCTGCTGTTGAGCGGCCCCACACGGCAGGAACTCGCGCTGACGCAGCTCGATTCGCAAGGGCCGATCATCGGCATGCTGCCCGACATGGAATTCGAGGCGCGGACCGTGGACCTGGGGCCCGCGGCCAGACTGCTGGTGTTCAGTGACGGCGTGTTTGAGATCGAACAGACCAACGGCGAGATGTGGCAGTTCGACGACTTCCTGAAGCTGATCCGCAGCCTGCCGCCCGACGAGCCGCTCATGGACCGCCTGCTGCAGCACGCCCAAACCCTGCACGGCTCCGATCAACTCACCGACGATTTCTCGATCGTCGAGGTGGAATTCTGAGTTCCGAACCGGTCTGCTCGACCAGTCGCGTGCCGCTGTTCAGCGGGATTCGCGAGCGTGTGCCTGGCGCAGACGGGCCGCGAGCATCTACTCTTGCGAAGGAACGTCACGCACGCCATTGAACTCCGGTCCCCCGGCGGCGATGTAGCCGTAGCTCGCGCCGTCGGCGTCGGGCGTGACCCAGAACGAATACAGCGAGCCGCGAGTCAGCGTGAACCGCAGCCGCACGTTCTTGCCACTGGCCCGCGCTAAGCTCTCGGCGCCACGCCAAGTCACGCGCTGGCGGGTGCTGTCGCCGCGCAGCGGCACGCAGTCTGCCGCCGTGAAGGGCCCATAAGGCTGGCCGTCCGGCGTCAGCACCTCGACCCGCAACTCGCCTGCGGGGGCGTCCAGGTTCACGAACAGGTGCTCGCCCTGGAACCGCAGCGGCCGTGTCGTCAGCGTGCCGGGCGCGTCCCCGGCGTCCAGCGAGGCAAAGCCGTCGCGGCGGAGCACGGCCAGGCCGACGGTCCCGCCGGTGTACATGCCGCGGTGGCCGCCGGGCGCGATGCCGGACGTGCCCGTGTAGGGGAACACGAGTTGGTCGTCCAGCACGACAAACACCCCGGCCGTGCTGTGCAGATAGGCGCGGTCCCAGGAACCTTCCGTGCGCGAGCCGACGATGAATCCGCGCCGGTCCGGGCGGTGCCAGTGGAAACCATCGCGGCTGAAGCCGAGTTCGAGGTCGATCAGTTTTGGGAACTTGCCCTGATGACAGACGGCGTTGTTCGGTCCGCGATGAATGTAGTGCATGCCCACCAGCAGGCTCTCGTAGGCCACGGCGTTCAGGCTGTACAGCTGCGGCGGATCGCCCGCGCCGGGATAGCGCCCGGCGGGCTCCGGCGTGTCGAGCCGGTCGGCATTGGTCCAATACGCCGCCCGGGACCAACCGGTCCCTTGTAGAAACTCGTCGCTTTCCAGGTAATACCGGCAGCGTCCACGGCGCTCCGTGTGCTTGATGCTGAAGCACCACTTGCTGCGGAAGGGATTGTAAAAGAACGAGCAGTAATCGTCGGCCGCGCTGTCCGTAGTCACGGCCGGGGACCACGTCTTGCCATCGGACACGTGCAGCGAGTGATGGAATCCGGGCGGACGCTGCTCCGCCGGCACGTGCATCCAGCAGGTGAGGAACTTGATGCGCTCGGCGGGATGGGTGGCGTTCAGGTCGAGCCACACACAGTTGTCCGAGCCGCCGGACTTGAGTTCCGGCCCGGTCCAGCGCAGGCCTTCCGGCAGCAGTTCGGCCTGCCGCGTCCAATGGATCATGTCGCTGCTGGTCGCCAGCGCCAGCGGCCCGCGCCAGCCGGCGACGTAGAACATCTTGAAGTGCTTCTCCGCCGGGTCCCAGAACACGCCGCCCTGGCCGAGGAAGACTGTCGCCTGCTCGCCGCGCTCGCCCTCGACCGATGCTCCGAGTTCCCGTGCGGTCTCGGCCTTGAACACCGGATTGCCTTCGAACTTCTTCGCCTGATGAAACGTGCGCTGCAGGGTGGTGCTCTCGATCAGGAAATCGTCGACGAACAACTGCCGGCCGACGTCGATGGGGATCGTTCGCGGCGGGCGCTGCAGGTACGGAACCGGCATCGGCTCGACGGAGTTCGGATCGAGGTGCCGCGGCGGCCACTCGTAGGGCAGTTCGATGCCGTTGTACAGGATGGGCTTGGGGCCCGTCGCCTTGTTGGCGAGCATCTGAAGCTTGGCATCCGCCGAGACGATTTTGCCTGCCAGCACGTCTTCCTCGCGGAACTTCGCCAGCAGAATCTCCGCGTCCGTGTGGCGGTTCCAATCGTAGAGAATGTGGATCAGCCCGTCCGGCGCCTGGAATCCGTCGGGATACGACACGCTGGAACGCTCGTCGAGCAGCAGGCCGCCTTTCCACGTCTGGCCGTCGTCTTCGGACACAAACGCGGTCATGTGGGACCGTTTCGAAAGCCGCTGATCGACAGGGCCGTTCTTGACCAGCAGCAGCCGCCCCGAGGCGAGTCGGCGGAGGAAAAAGCGGGCGTTGATGTTCTGGAACGCGGCCGGCTGCGGCTCGCTCCACGTCGCGCCCTTGTCCGCCGAGTAGCTCTCGTACGGATTCCCCTTGGTACGCGCTGGCATCCACAGGCGTCCGTCGCGCAACTCGACAATCATGTGCTCGTCGAACTCCCAGTCGGGATACTTCACGCTGCCGCGCGGTTTCCACGTCTGGCCCTGATCGGTCGAGGCATAAACCCAGGCGGTCTTCCCCGCCCAATGCGATACGGGCAGCAGCCAGTCGCCGTCCTTGAGCACCGTGGGCTTGTTCAGCGTGCAGCCTTCGGCAAAGCACACGGGCTCGGACCACACGGGCAAGGCGTCGTCCGGATTGTCGCAGCGGATGTACCAATCCGCCGTCGGGCCGGGGACGCCGATCACGGTTTGATCGAAGAACAGCCAGAGCCGCCCCAGCGGATCGGTCCACAGATTGCCGACCAGTGCGCCGCGCTGCCGTTTGCCACAGGGATCGAGGGCGCCGATCACGAGGCGCGGCTTGGACCAGGTGCCGCCGCCGTCGTCGCTGGTCGCCAGGATGAAGTAGCCGTCCGGTTTGTCGCCCGTGCCCGTCCAGCAGCCCCAGATGCGCCCTTTCGGCGTGCGGTCCATGCCGAGGATCATCGCGCCGGGCCGCGCTTCATCCTGAAACTCCGGGCCGGGCTGCGTGATGATCACGGGCGGCTCGGTGCGGGCATCGACAGACGCCAGCGGATCGTAGGCCCGCAACTCCGCGCCCTGGTCCGTGATCAGCAGCACCAGCTTCGGGAAACGCAGCGTCTGGCCGGCCTTCACGTCCTTGCGGTACAGGCTCACACGGTTGATCTCGCCGGGAAAGAGCTGCACCTCAGGCACATCCACTTTGGTAAAGCCCGCTCTCTTCAGGGCCTCTTCCTGGCTGGCCGCCTTGGGCCGGATGGTCGGCGTCAGGGCGAACAGGGTGCCGGGCTTGGTGACCTCGACGTCCGTCTTCTCGATGCTGGTGCGCAGGAAGGGCAGACCGCGCACCGCATCGGGCAGCTGGTCGATGACGTAGTCCCGGTCCGTGAACAGCTTCACGCCGGGCTGCATCACCGCCGGCTCTTGGGCCGGGGGCAGCGGCAGCTTGCGGCGTTTGCCGGCCTGAGATTCAAACTGGCCCACGTCCTCCAGTTTGCCGAACATGATGCGGTCGCTGCTGCCCCGGTGGTCGCTTTGGGTCACCGTCAGCCAGATCGCGCCCTCGTGCTCGTGAAACGTCGGGTACTGGAAGGTCTCCGGCGTTTCGAATCGGTACTTGCGTTCCCATGTTTTACCGTCGCGGGAGACATCGAGGTTGAACACGCTGCGGTTGACGCCTTGGATGCGCGTCGCTTCCTGCCAGCCGAGGTAGTACACATCGCCAAAGTTGTCGAAGGTTGGTTTGGAGTTCAGCCCGTTCGGGACAAACGGCATTTCGCGGGCGACGGTCCAGGTCCGGCCGTCCTGGCTGGTGGTGAAGTGGCAGTTGCCGCCGTCGTTGCGGCAGATGGCCATCCAGGTGCCGTCCGGCAGGCGATTCACGGCCGATTCGCTGAGCTGCTGCGTCTGCGGCTCGTTGTAATGGCCGATCACCTCGAACGTCGCTCGATCGTCGTGTACCAGCGCCAGCGCGTTCTGTTTGTTGGGGAAGTTGTTGAGCGCCACGTAGGTGCGTCCGTCGAACTGCTTGAACGAATCGAAGAGGTACAGTCCGAACTTCAGTGCGGGCTTGGCGAACCCCTGCGCCGCGGCGTCGGCGTGGAAGTGCTGTGGCTGCATGTCGAACACGCCCGCGGCGGTCTTGAGCCGCGCCTTGTGGATGCGGTTCTCGAAGCTCGTCGTGCGGAGGTCAAAGTCGCGGTACCACATCTGCGCCTCGCGCCGGTTGCCGTCCTGGCTGGCGAAGAAGCAACGCAGGATGTTCTCGTCCACCCGGAGGATCCGCGGCACAAAACATTCTCCCTCCGGCAGCGTCTCGTTTTCGAACGCCTGCCCCGACTTTGCCATCGGGACGACGTGCTCGACGGCGAGCGTCTTCAAGTTCACCGCTGTCAGCACGCAGTACTGGGCCTGGCCGGCGCCGTGTCCCGGCTGGACGTCGTTGTCATGCTCGACGATGTAGGCCCGCTCGCCCACACACACGAACTCCGCATCGTGCGCCCCCTTCACATGGGGCGCGGTGACCTTGACCAGCCGTTCCATCACCAGGTCTCCCGCCAGTGCCGGGTCCCAGCCCTCAGACGCAATTTGCGACGAGCGGATTTGGCCGGCACTCGGGCTGTGTTGCGCACTGAGCGTGCCTGGCAGACAGACAAGCAGGCTGATGGTCAGGGTGAAGAATGGTTTCATCGCGTTCTCTCCTGGATCGCTCAGAGGCGAGGGACGGTATGATGTTGCCGTTCAACATAGCGGGTAGGAACCGTCCAGTCGACAGCGTCGCGGGGTAATTCGCCGCCCCAGGAACCGGCAACAGAACCGCTCGGTGCAAGTCTCTGCCCCCGCCCGAACCGCCGGGACCGCCCCGTCGTAGCATGGCTCTCCGAGCCGTGCGGAAATCGCTCCGGATCGCGCTGCCAGACCGCGGCATGCACGGCTCAGGCGAGCCGTGCTATGCCTTGAGACGTGGCGGCTTGTGATTTCCCCGCCGTCCCAGCAGAAACGGTCGCGCCAAGCCAATCGACGAATGAACCCAAGTCATGGGACAGGAGCAAACAGAGAAAACGGAGTGCCGGCACTTCCTCTGTTGTCTCTGTTTCCTCCTGTTCAAAATGGGTGCCGCAGAAGACGAAATTGGCTAGGAGTTTGTCCAAGAATTAGCTTGCTTTTGCGTCTGATTGCCTGCTGACCCTGCCCGCCGAGGTCGGTTGGTGACCTCGGCGCGCACGGGTAGCGCAGAAGGTCAAGAAACGCTTGAGACGTGTCTCCAGATCTTCAACAGGTTGTGGGTCAGGCAGATCAACTGCCATTCCGCGGAGACGCTTTCCAGCCCCCGAACCAGGAACTTGCGAAAGCCGCGGATCCGCTTGATCTGGCCGAACACGGGTTCCACGATGTGTTTCCGCGCCGCATACAGGGCGCGGCCTGTTGCCATACGGAGCTTGTTCGCCATCGCGGCCTTCGGGTTCTGGTCTACGACCGCGGCAGCGAAACTGCTCGTGGCCGTCGCGTCGTTGGCGGCGGGCTCGACGCTGACCGGGGCGTGATGTTTCTCCCGACCTCCCGCGAAATACGGATCGAGTCCCACCTCCGTCACGCCGCGTACGCTGTCTTCGCTGTAGTACCCGTTGTCGGCAGTGTTGGGGATCGGCTGCGGTTGACCCTGCTCGTCTCGCGGACGTTCGATCTCGGCGGCAGCCAAGTTGTCTACGGCGGCTTGGGCCAGGGGTACGGCTTGTTGCTTATCGTTCGCGGCATTGGTGGCAAGGGCTATCATGGTTTGGAGCGGCGTGCATGGTCCCCAGCCGGAAACGTCGAGCAGAACCGCACAAGCAGGCATGACCACTTCCAAACGAATTAAGAACCGCTAACAAAACCGAAATCGGAGACCTTCGGTCGGCGGTTGGCTTTGATCGCCACGATCGGCGCGTTCAGCAAGATGCCCCCCCCCCGCCGTCGCGTCCAGCAGCGCATACGCCAAGTGCAGCCGGAAGGTCCGCCGCGCAGTGCCCGCCAACGGCGGACCGCGAAGAAACTCGACGCCAGCGCTTCGCCTGGCTACGCCGGTCATCCTCGCGAGTGACTCGCCGGCGTCTAGTTCGGCTCTCGCTTTTCCCTTCTCCGCTGGGCCTCCCGAATGACCATCGCTCGGTCCCGTTCTCGTTCCAAATGCTCGCCGGAAATCAGGCGGATCAACTCATTGACGAGCGTTGGTCTCAGAATGTAGTAGCACCGCAACGATCCGTTGACATAGCGGTCGATTAGCCGCGCCTCGCGAAGCGCCGCGATGTGCTGGGACAGGTGAGGCTGAGGAATGTCGATCAGGGCGTTGATGTCCGTCACGCAACGCGGCCCGTCGCAGAGGGATTCCAGGATCATCAGGCGAATCGGATGGGCCATCGTGCGCAGCAGGCGAGCCCGCTGCTCCCAGGGCCCAAGCGCCGGTCCGTTGCCAGGGGGTTCTTCATTCATAGGCGTAATATAGCGGATGGGGCCGTGTCGCTCCAGGGTCGGTCGCCAGCGGAACCCGGCGCGATTCACGTCTGCTGCGGTCAAGGCCGGCAAAGCTTGCCTTCCGCTCAGGAAGCCCGCAGAAAACGATCTCGATGTTAACCCAGCGTGCGTGGCACTGCCTACTTGTTGGCAGTGCAGCGGCACGGCTAACGAGTAAGCCGTGCCACACCGGTTCGGCTTTGGTAATTCATTGCTCTGCGGGCTGCCTCAGCCGGACGCCGTCCGGCCCACCTCGGGCGGCGCCGGCGAACCCAGCTGCGCCGCCGTGCGCTTGACGGCCAACAGGTACATCGCCAAGGGGCGATAGATCAAGTGCATCCACTTGCCGATCCCCACCTCCACATCCAACATGGCGACCATGGCCATCACGTGAATCAGGTATATCGCGTACGTGGGCCACGGCCACCCCGCGTACCGGAAGACGTGGACCAAGATCCCCGTCACGGCGCCGGTCAGGATGAAGCTCGGAAACAGCCAATCGCTCAGTTGGGAGTGCTTGTGGACGGGTTCCCGCTTGCGGAATCGTCCCACCAGCATCGCCACGGAGCCGTAGACCAACGCCAGCGTCGCACAATAACCAAGCCAACGCTGCGGATGGTACAGGGGGTAGATCGCGTCGGTCTGAAACCAGCCCAGCAATCCGACCACCAGCACCAGCATCGTCAGATACCCGGAAACCAGCAGCAGGTGCTGTACCCACTGGCCGACGTGACGCGGGCCGCAATCCCGCCATCGTTTCTGGGTGAAGAAATGGAGCAGCAGGGTCTTGCCTTCAACCAGATAGGCGGCCAGCGGAATGTTCGCCGGGCTGGAATCGGCTCCCAACACGAGCCGGCTCATCGTCCACGCGCCGGCCATCACTCGATATCCCAGAAAAACGAAATGGATCAACACGGCGGCCCAGACCCACATCACGGGCGCGAACCGGTTCAATTCCACCCGGTCGGTGACGATCCAGTCGAAACCGGTGAGGATATGAAACAGGGCGAGCAGCACCAACGGAATCATGCCCCGCCCCAGAATCGAAAGCCAGAGCCGCCGCGGCGAGGTGTACAACCGGCGGCCAAGCCCCGAACGGTCGTATTGCGCGGTGAGCCAGCGGCGCACGCCCATCATGATCTCACCGGGGTCCGCCTGCCGCGGACAGGTCTCCGTGCACTCGCCGCAGTAGTAGCAAAGCCAGGGATCGAGCGATTCCAAGAGTCCCTTGGGAAAGCAACGCTGAAGCCTTAGCCGCCGCGGCCCCGGCTGCTGCACAACTCTCCAGGATGTCCATCGGGGCCTGGCAGGTGCCGGCCACGAAGACTCCGCCCACGGCCATCTCCACCGGCCGTAGTTTCGGATGGACCTCCTGCAAAAACCCATCCTCGCTGCGGGCTATCTTCAGCTGTCCGATGAGGCTTTCGATATCACCGGGGATCATGCCGGTCGCGAGCACCACCAGGTCAGCCGGGACATCTAACTCCTCGCCGAAGGTCAGCAGGTCCTTGACGCGCACGAGGAGAGCGGGCCCGTCGGCTTGCACGCCGACGGATACGGAGGGCGGTTGCTCGCCGGCATACCGCAGGAAGATCACCCCGCGCCGCGACGCCTCCGTGTAGTACTCCTCCTGGCCGCGCCCGTACGTGCGGATATCCTGGTGCAGGTCGAAGACGTTCACTTCGGGGAACCGCCGGCGAACTTCGATCGCCGCGCGAAGCGACGCCGTGCAGCAAACGCGGGAACAATGCGCGTTGATCTTCCCGTTCGGACCCGGCGGATGAACGCCCTCGATCTGCCGGCTGCCGACGCAATGGATCAGGCAGACGTTCCGGACCGGTCGGCCCTGGTACTCCAAGCGGCCTCCCGTAGGCCCTTGGGGGTCCAAAAGACGTTCAAATTCCGCCAGCGTCACGACCTGCGGAAAACGCCGATATCCAAATTCGCCGTCCGCCGGCCGATACAGATCGAATCCCGTGGCCAAGACGATGGCTCCCGTGGCCAAGTCCAGGTGCGTTTCGGTGTTGTCAAGCGAGATGCCCCTGCCGCCAGTCGCCGTCCGGCACTTGCCGCAGCGCTGACACACGTTCCAGTCGATAGCCGGCATCGCGGGCCGACAATCGGCATAGGGACGATAAATGGCTTTCCGCTCGGCCATTCCGAAATCGAATTCGGAGGGAACCCGGACCGGACAGGCCGCGATCGCGGCCTCGATTTCGGCCGGTCCCAGATCCGCGACGCCCCGCGGCTTGACCCGCACTCGCAACTGGAAGTTCCCGATGCAGCCCGAAGCCCCGACGATCTCCGCCTGCGTGTGGACCGTGATGTTCGGATCGGCGGTGACTTCCTCGGCGAGTTGCGTCACAAGATCGCGAGCCGGGAGATCGGTGGAAGCTGCCGGTGGGCTCACGCCGCACCGCTCGCCGGGGTGTACCGGTGGGCTGACGCCGCACCGTTCGCCGGGGTACACCTGGTGCCACTGGCTGACCCGTCCGCCCAGGAAGGGAGTTCGTTCCAAAAGCGTGACCGCCAGCCCCAGACGCGACAAGTCCCGAGCGGCCCGCAGACCGCTGACTCCGCCACCGATGACCGTCACGTGGCGGGTCGCTTGCATGGTGATCGCCGAAAGCGGTTCCAGCTTCCTCGCCTTGGCGATTCCTGCGGCCACCAGCCGGATCGCCTTGTCGGTGGCGGCTCGCGGATTGGATGCGGTACACCAACTGACTTGTTCGCGCACGTTCACCGGTTCGTAAAGGTAGGGATTCAGATCGGCCCGCGCTACAGCGGCGCGAAAGGTGTGCTCGTGCAGGCTCGGAGTACAGGCGGCGATCACGATCCGGTTCAGCTTCTCACGCTGGATGTCCTCGATCAGCAGATTTTGGCCGCCCTGGGAACACATGGCGGAGTAGTGCCGGGCAATGGCGACGCCGGGCAGCCGGGCGGCCGCCTGCGTGACACGTTCCACGTCGACCACATCCGAGATGTTGCCGCCATAGTGACATACGTACACGCCAACTCGTGGAGCATCCGCCTGGGCAACACCCGGTGCGGCCTCCCGTAGGTTGGGACTCTGACCCGACCGCGTCCGGTCGGAGACCCAACCTGCTTTGGTTGCGGCGGCAGGCCGCGTGAACTCATCCATCGCATTTCGGGCAGAGATTTCTTCCATCGTGGTCAGACTCCAGCGGCCAGGACGGCTTGGTGGACCGGAACCTCCGCCGCCGGCGTCGGGGAGGGGCGGCGGGCGCGCAGGTAGGCGGCGGCTTCCGTGGCCGCGGCCCCCGCCTCCACCACGGCATCGGGAATGTCCTTTGGACCGGCCGCCGCGCCGGCCACGAAAATCCCCTCCTCGCAGGTCTGAGTGGGCGCGAATGCGGACGGGGCACAACGCAGAAACCCGTCCTCGTCCGGCGCCGCCAAACCGGCCTCGCGCGGGTCCCAGCCCGGCACCAGCCCCAGCGCCAGGACGACCATGTCGTGCCGCCGCTCTTCCACGCGGCCGTCCTCCTCCAGCACCTCGATGCGCACCACCGGGTTTTCCTCGTCGTCCTCGTCGATCCGCGCGACCTTGGCCTTGACGAATTGGATCCCCATCGCCTTGGCATTCTGGTAGAACTGCTCGAAGCCCTTGCCAAAAGCGCGGATGTCCATGTGGTAGATCGTGACGTCGGCCAGCGGCAGCGCCCCGGCCAGCAGCATCGCCTGCTTGATCGCGTACATGCAGCAGACGCGCGAGCAATAGGACACCCCCTTGCTCAAATCCCGCGATCCGGCGCATTGCACGTAGGCGATGGATTCCGGCACCTTGCCGTCGGAGGGACGCAGCACGCGGCCGTAGGGACCGTGCGGCGCCAGCAGGCGTTCGGCTTGTAACGCCGTCAAGACGTTGCGTAACGGCTGGGGGCCGTACTGTTGCTTGAAGTCGGCAGACAGCATCTCGTAACCGGTCGCGACGATGATCGCCCCGACCCGGAACTGGATGGTTTGCGGCTGCTGCAAATAATCGATCGCCCCCGCCGGGCACGCTCTTTCGCAACGGCCGCAGAGCAGGCAGTTGTCCATGTCCAGCAACGCGACCTGGGGAACGGCACTGCCGAAGGGAACGTAAATCGCCTTGCGGGCGCCGAGCCCGCCTTCGAATTCGTGCGGCAACTCGACGTCGCAAGCATACTCGCACAACCGGCAGCCGGTGCATTTTTCCTCGTCCACGTAACGCGGCTTTTTGAGCACATCGACAAGGAAGTCGGAACCGTCGCGTTGGATGTGCCGAACCTCGGCGTACGTGAGTGTTGTGATGTTCCCGTGGTGCTCCGCTTCGGCCATCCGCGGAGTGCAAATGCAGGAACAGCAGTCGAGCGTGGGAAAGACCTTGCTCAAGCCGATCATCTTCCCGCCGATGCTCGGCTGCCGCTCCACCACGGCAACGCGCAGGCCCATGTTCCCCAGGTCGATCGCCGACTGAAGGCCCGCAATGCCTCCGCCGATCACGAGCACATCTACGGTACTTGTGTCTTGAATCATTGCTGCTCGTCGTTGTCTGAAGTTCTGGTATGCGTAAGGATCGGGGAAGAAACCACCTTGCGCTCACCCTGCGACGGCGCCCGCCAGCGGCACGTTGGCCAGCACTTCGTTCATTTGCTGGACCTCTTTAAGAAATGCTTTCGAACAAACAGTACAAACGGCACACAGCCGGAGACGCTGTGTGTCGATCCTCTGTTCGGCCATCAGCTTGTGCGTCCGGGCGATGCGCGCGGAGAGCGCTTGGTACGCACCGGGGTAGGGACACTCGTGCCCGCAACTCATCACAATGATCCCGGCAATCCCCTTCCGGTAACATCGCAGATAGAACGAGTCCGGCAATATCGCCGGGTCAGTCACCTTGAGGATGTAGGTGTTGGCCGGGTACTCCTGGTGATTCTGGCCCACGTTATCCGCGCCGGGATAGGCACATTCGCTGGTCGCCAGAATCAGGATCTGGGGAGCCTCGCGGAATTCGTCGGTAGGCATGGCCGAAGTTCTCGTCTCACTTCCGTCGTGTGATAAAAATCCGGTCGTACCCTTCACCGGCCAAGAAGCCGAGAAATTCGTGCCCTACCTTGGCCGCCCATTTCGGCAGGTCGTTCTTGGTCGAAGCATCGCCCGACCAGACCTCGATGGTCTGCCCTACAGGCACACTGCCAATCGCCTTCTTGGCCTCTAACAGGGGCCCCGGACAGGCCGAACCTCGAGCGTCCACAACTTTGGCCGCCTGAACCGCACGCAACTCAATCGAACTCATGACGGGTCTCCTTGCTGTTTCAAACAATGGGTCAGCAGAACGTGAGGACGACGTCGGCCTCTTCCGCCAACGACACGAACTCGGCGACGCCTCCATACTCGACCCCCTCAATGAAGTCGTCGCCCTTAATTCCCAGGATGGGAAAAGCGGCGGAACAAGCGATGAAACTCGCGCCGTTTTCTTTGGCGATTTTGAGGAACTCCGGCAGCGTTTTGGGGGCGCCTGGCAGTTGAATTCTCTCGGCGTATCCCCGACGGATAATGTTCAGTCCGCTGAGCGTGAAAAACAACGTCAGCTCCATATCCATAGCCTGTGCGCCGCAGCCTAACATAAAGGGAGGAAACGATTTATGGGCATCGTCCGAGCCGCAGAACACGAGCATCTTCTTGGTGTTTTCCATCAAGGATCCAATCCTTTCCCGGTGGCAAAGGTGCGTTTCAAAACTGGTCTTGCCTTTATCGTCAGTGCGACTATAATCAGTCCACTATATTACGTCAATGTGATATGCCAGAATTTTGATGGTCAGAATTTCCTCGTGACACATCTTGCAGGACCAAGGAGGGGCGGCCACTACAGGTCGACAGCCAGCCGCGGTGGCGAAGGAAAAACGTCTTCGGAACCCCCTGCGCGTAACGCGATCCCATCACTCGATCCTCGTTTCCAAGGTTCGTTTGGGAACCAGAACAAGGGGCTGGTGATAAACTCGGGCTAGTGCGTAGCTGGTCCGCGGTTCCCGGTTAGGGACAGGGCACCGCCGGCTTCGGCGCAGCCCTTACGCCACCGTCAACCTGTCCCGGTTCTCGTGGACCTTGAAGATGGCATTGACGATGTCGTCCATGTCCTGCTGCTGGCCGAGGAGCATTCCGGAGGACCAAAAGGCGACGACGTTCTGGCAGACTTCGTCGCAACGCGGGCATTGGTTCTGTTCGCGGTATTCCTGCAACCGCTGGGCGGTGTACATCCGCTGGTAGACCTTCGAGTTGATGATGTGGTCTACCCACGGCTCCTTGTGCAGTCCCTGGCCGATGTACGGGCTGAGGCTGATGCCCTCGGCCCGGATCGCCTTGAGGAATGTTTCGCGGCTGGCTCCGTTGAAGTGTTCCTTCCTGTAGGTCATGCCATAGACGTAATAAGCGCCGCTGTCGGTGCCTTCGTACCGTTTCTGGGGAACGACTCCGGGGAAGCCCTTGAGCTTGGCGGCCAGGTACGCGACGTTCTCATTGCGGCAAGCGAAACGCTCTTTCGCGCCCGGCAGTTGGCCTAGCAGAACCGCCGCCTCAAACTCGTTCATCCGGTACTTCGGCCCGATCGTCTCCGTGCGTCCCCGACGCGATGTCCCGTGGTTTTGGACCGTGTAACACTGGTCCATGAGCTGTTCATCATTGCCGACAATGGCGCCGCCTTCCCCGCAGGCAATCGTCTTGCTGGCTTGAAAACTGAAGGAGCCAAGATCGCCGATCGTGCCCAGTTTCTTCCCGCGGTATTCGGCCAGATGTCCCTGACACGCATCTTCGATCACCTTCAGACCGTGCTTCTTGGCGATCGCCATGATCCGGTCCATATCGGCGGGCTGGCCCATGATGTGAACCGGCATGATCGCCTTGGTGTTCCCGGTGATTCTTCGTTCCACGTCGGCCGGATCGAGTTGAAACGACTCGGGGTCCAAGTCGGCCAGTACCGGCAGCGCCCGGGCACACAAAATGGCAGCGATGGTTCCGGGATCGGTATACGGCGACGTGATCACCTCGTCTCCCGGCCCGATTCCGAGGGCTTCCACGCAAGTGTGCAAGGCCTGCGTCCCGGAACCCACGGCCACGCAAAACTTCGTGTCCAACAATTGGGCGAACTCCTTTTCAAACGTGGGCACGGCGCCGGATTTGGATTGAATTCTACACCAAACCCCGCTCTTGGTGGTCTTCACCACCGAGTCCACGACACGGTCATCGCAATACGGCCAGGAAGGCCAGCTGCGATTCTTTCTGACAGGTTCGCCCCCGTGAATTGCCAGTGTCCCGGATCTGCTGGTGACCTCAGCACAGGCTGACATTCGAGGCAACGCCATCGCGATCCCGGTGGACGCAACCGTCAGGAATTCTCTTCGACCCAATCCATGCTTTCCCATTTTCACTGCCCTTTCATTCTGGGGTCCCTGTTCGAGGTCAAGCACTGTGCCGTCCGTGGCGACAAAGTCGGAACGTAACAAAACACCGGTTCTCCTGCTCTGATAACCGGCAACTGTCATGCCCAGAAAGTTGCTGGGGCCCGAATGCGCAACTCGTTTCCTAAAAAACACTTCGGATGTAATCATGCATGAGACGCACGTCAAGAAAAGGTGTTTTGCACGACCCGACTCCAACGACGGGTGGCAATCTGCACGATTGCGAGGTATCGTAAAGTCGGATTTTCGTGCATGGCAACCAGTCCGCGTCCACGAGCCTTGCTCGCAGTTCGATCAGTCGTAATGAACGGTCCCCAGGAATTAAGACAACGCGAAGTCACCATTCTTGATTCGATCAACGAAGGTGTCTTCACCGTGGACTTGGACTGGCGGATCACGGCCTTCAACAAAGCGGCTGAGCGGATTATCGGCGTGTCGCGAGAACTGGCGATTGGCAAGCCTTGCTGCGATGTCTTCCGGACCGACATTTGCGAGACAAACTGCGCCTTGCGCCGGACGATGACCACCGGTCAGCCGATCGTCAATGCCACAGCCCATATCGTCAACCAGCAAGGCCAGCACGTGCCAATCCGGATCTCCACGGCCCTGTTGATGGACGATCGGGGTGCCGTTGTCGGCGGAGTCGAGACGTTTCAGGACCTGAGCCAGGTCGAGCGGCTTCAGAAGGAACTGCAGGCCAAGTACGCCTTTGAAGACATGATCGGCCGCAGTCCCGCGATGATGCGGCTGTTCGAGATCCTGCCGCAAATCGCCGCCAGTACCAGCACCGCGCTGATCGAAGGGCCCAGCGGCACCGGCAAGGAACTCGTCGCCCGCGCCATTCATAACCTCTCGCCCCGCAAGCGAAAACGGTTTATGGCCGTCAACTGTGCGGCGTTGCCGGACACGTTGCTGGAGAGCGAATTGTTTGGACACAAAGCCGGCGCGTTTACCGACGCCAAGCGCGACAAGCCCGGTCGGTTTTCGCTGGCGGATGGCGGCACGCTTTTCCTGGATGAGATCGGGGATATCTCACCCGCCATGCAGGTCCGACTGTTGCGGGTGCTTCAAGAGCGCGTGATCGAGCCTCTGGGCGGTGTCCAGGCCGTTCCCGTCGATGTCCGCATTATCGCCGCGACGAATAGGGAACTGGCCAGCCTGATCCAATCCGGCAAGTTCCGCGAGGATCTGTACTATCGCATCCGGGTGATCCATCTGAAACTGCCGAGTCTTCAGCAGCGTCGCGAAGACATCCCTCTGCTGGTGAACCACTTGATTACGAAGTTCAACCACTTGCAGGGCAAGGACATCGTGGGCGTTTCCGATGAAGTCCTGGCGCGGCTGATGGAACACGATTATCCCGGGAATGTCCGCGAATTGGAGAACATCATCGAGCAGGCGTTCGTCCTCTGCCGTGGCGGCCTGATCCAATTGAATCATCTGCCGCCGGAACTGCGCCCCGCCATCACCGCCAGCCGGGACGAATCGCGGCCGATGAGCCTGCAGGCGATGGAACGGTTCTTGATCTCCGAAACGCTCCAACGCCGCCAAGGGAACCGAAAGGACGCCGCCCGTGATCTAGGCATCAACGTCAGCACGCTGTACCGGAAAATCAGAGATCTCCGGATCGAATCGCCGGAGATCGATGGCCGGGGGCGGCGGCGATAACGTGGCAGAATCCAGGCTCGCTGATTGTCCCGATACGGCGGCCCTCAAGTCCGGACGGAACAGGAATATGCGACAGTGCAATTTAATACTTCATGTTGATTTATGTAATTGCACTATGCGCGATTGTAAACCATCTTGGAAGATGCCAAGTTATCCGTAAGTAACTATTATTAAACAATTTACATGAGATATTTTCTGTACAATCGGCGAGTGGAACGCGTCTTGCAATTCGTGTTGTTCGTCAGAATTATGGTCTCATGGACTTTTTTCCGAAAGGAGATAGACGATGCCAGGTGGAGATAGAACGGGGCCTATGGGACTGGGCCCAATGACGGGACGCGCAGCAGGTTACTGCGCTGGTTCTGGTGTTCCGGGAACCGTCAACTCGGTAGCCGGCCGCGGCTACGGGGGCGGCTTCGGGGGTTGGGGGCGCGGACGTGGCGGTGGCCGAGGTCGGCGGGGATGGTTTCACGCGTCCGGCTACACCGGCTGGCCACCGGGTGTCGTCCGTGGCGCCGCGATCCCTGCTGCGCCCTGGACGGCTGGTCCCTACGCACAACCTTATGTGCAGCCCTACGTTCCCGCCGTAACGCGCGAGCAGGAAGTCGAGGCTTTGAAGGGGCAAGCCGAGTACTTTGAGGACATCCTGGACGGTCTGCGGCGGCGGATCGAAGAGTTGGAGTCGAAAACTGCGCAGGCTTGACTATGGCGTAGGCGCAGCCATCGATCCCGCCACCGATTCCTCCCTCAGCCCCCCGGCCCAGTCCGGCTTGGCGTTCGGCACGAGCCGCGGGCTAGGCCGGGGCGGCGGCGGTGGCGGTACGGGGATGGCGTCAGGCATGGGCCGGGGTGGAGGGAATGTCATGGGTATGGGACGAGGTGGTGGCATGGGTATGGGACGAGGCATGGGGCGCGGCGGTGGCGGTGGCATGGGACGAGGCATGGGCCGCGGGATGGGCCGTGGCGGCGGTGGCGGCATGGGACGCGGCGTGAGTTCGGGCGGTGGACTCACCAGTTCGACTCCCGCTTCGCAACCTCAGCCAACTTCGCCGTATCCACCTGAATCGAATCAAGAACTCGCCGCCCTCAAGGCCCAGGCCCAAGCGGTCCAGGAGCAACTCGCAGCCCTTCATGAGCGAATCGCCCAGATCGGGCAAGACGCGACGACCGTTCGCCTGGTCGCAGTCGTAGACGCCGGACAATGTACCGCCTGCGGAGTTTGTGTTCAGGTCTGCCCTGCAGGGGCCATCACCGCCAACGGGGTGGCTAGAATTGATGTTGGCCGATGCACCGCTTGCGGACAATGCGTTGCCGAATGCCCTCAGGAAGCGATCTCGTTACGGCGAGCTTAGCCAGAGCAGACTTCCTGGACCGATCAATTCGGCGGATCACTGAAGACAGGCAGGCAGTCATGAGAGTCGCGGTGTCAGATTGGGAAGGCCGAGTTTCTCCGGTGTTCGACGTTGCCAGGCAAGTCTTGCTGGTGGACCTCGACGACGAGGACAACGGTGTCCGGCATACGGAGAGCCTGGGAAGTTTGGGACCGCACGACCGGGCGAGACGGCTGGCGGACCTGGGCGTCGATGTGGTTGTCTGTGGCGCGATTTCATGGCCGCTGGAGACCCTGCTGACGGCCAGCGGAATTCGTGTCGTCCCGCTGGTCTGTGGGAACGTGGAGGAAGTTGTACGGGCGTTCCGCGAGGGGACGCTCGAAAACGAGCGGTTTGCCATGCCGGGCTGCTGCCGTAAGAGACGACAAGCCCGGCATCGCCGCCGCTATCGCGGCGGTGGTCTTAACACCGAGGATACCTTATGAAAGTAGTTGTCACCGCTCAAGACTCCAGTTTGGACAGTCCGGTCGATCCACGATTCGGGCGTGCCCAGTATTTTTTGCTGGTCGATACCGACACCGGCGAGTTCACCGCGCACGACAACGTGCAGAACCTGAACGCCGCGCAAGGAGCCGGAATCCAAGCCGCGCAAACGGTGGTGCGTTTGGGGGCCGAAGCCGTGCTGACGGGCAATGTCGGGCCCAAGGCTTTCGCGACGCTGCAGGCGGGACAGGTAGCGATCTATCCGGGGGCTGCGGGCACGGTGCGGCAAGCCTTGGAAGAATTGCGCTGCGGCCGCTTGCAGGTGGCCGCCAAAGCCAACGTCGAGGGGCACTGGGTTTGACACAATGAGCATTGCATACGCACCGATCGGCGTCATCCACAGCGCACACACGGAACCCGAAAAGACACCCATCCAGCCCGTGTATTCGGAAGGATGCGAAGGGCGAGCCGAGGTGTTCCCGGAGTTCGCTGCCGGACTGCGCGATGTGGAAGGTTTCTCACACATCTATCTCGTGTACCACATGCACAAGACGGGACCGGCGCGGCTGACCGTGAAGCCGTTCCTGCAGAACGTCGAGAGGGGCGTATTTGCAACGCGTGCGCCCTGCCGGCCGAACCCGATCGGACTGAGCGTCGTCAAGCTTTTGCGCCGCGAGGGGAACATCCTCTATCTGGACGCTGTCGACGTGCTGGACGGCACGCCACTCTTGGACATCAAGCCGTACACCGCCAGGTTCGATTGCATTCAGACCACGCGCAACGGCTGGCAAGACGAAGTCGACGAACAGACTGCTTGGCGGCGAGGAAGCCGATCGCGATGAAGATGACGTTGATCTGCTAGAAACTGCAGTCAGGAGCATTTGGATGAAGGAACTGGTGGTCATCAGCGGCAAGGGCGGCACGGGCAAGACCTCGGTCGTCGCGTCATTCGCCTCGCTCGCAGAGAAAGCGGTAGTCGTCGATTGCGACGTGGACGCGGCCGACTTGCACTTGGTCCTCACGCCGCGGACCGTGCGGCGCGAGGATTTCACGGCCGGCAGCAAGACGCGGATCAAACCGGGGCACTGCACGGCGTGCGGCAAGTGCGAAGAACTGTGCCGGTTCGATGCCATCTACTTCGACGGGCCGGGCAACGGCAAGATCCCGAAAACCTATCGGGTCGACACGATCGCCTGCGAAGGGTGCGGCGTGTGTTTCGATTTCTGCGCAGAGAAAGCGATTGAATTCGAGCCGGCCGTCTGCGGGCAGTGGTTCGTGTCGGAGACTCGTTGCGGACCGCTGGTCCATGCCCGGCTGAATGTGGCGGCGGAGAACTCCGGAAAGCTCGTCACCCAACTGCGCCGCACGGCTCAGCAGGTAGCTGTCCAGCAGAAGCGGGACTTCATCCTTTGCGACGGGTCGCCGGGGATCGGCTGTCCGGTGATCGCCTCGCTGACCGGGGCCAGCCTGGCCTTGTTCGTGGTCGAGCCGACCGCCTCGGGGCAGCACGACTTCACGCGCGTGGTCCAGTTGACGATGCAGTTGGGCGTGCCCGGCATCCTGGCGGTCAACAAGGCGGACTTGAATGAAGAGGTCGCCAGGAACCTGGAGGAACTGGCAAGGCAACGGGGCATACCCGTCGTCGGACGAATCCCGTACGACCGGGCGGTGACTCAAACGCAAATCGCCCGCAAAACCGTCGTCGAAGCTTCCAGCGGCCCTGCGGCCAAGGCGATTCGCAATCTGTGGATGGAGGTCCAGAAGCATCTTGACCGCAGCGCCCCGGCGGCCGTCGGCGGCCTCGTGCAATTGTCCGGCTAGAAGTGGAACGATTTTAGAAACTACCGCTTGACGACGATAAGATGAAACGCTAACATTTCAATCAGCATCGAGGTTTTTTCTTTTTCGGTTGAACCCCCATGAATCGCGACATCCGCCCCAGCTTGACAGTTTTGGCCGCCCCCGTGGCGGTCCTGGGCGTCGTGGTTCTGGTCGGCGTCGTCGTAGACGGCGTCGCGTCGTAGGGGGTCAAGCGGACACCAAAGATCCGGACCATCACCCAACCCCCGCCGGCGCGACGCGCCGGCGGGGGTTGGCCTTTCTTGGCATCCTGACCCGCGCCGGCCGTCGCTTCGGCAACCAAGAAAGGAGCTTTGCGATGATCCAAGCCACCGGCGCGCAGGCGATCGTTCGCTTGCTGGAACGTCAAGGGATTCGCACCATCGCCGGAATTCCCGGCGGCGCGAACTTGCCGATCTATGACGCCCTGTCCCAAAGCCGCCAGATTCGCCACGTGTTGGCGCGGCAAGAGCAGGCGGCGGGCTTCATTGCCCAAGGCATGGCCCGCACCACCGGCAGGCCGGGAGTCTGCTTTGCGACTTCCGGACCCGGCGCCACGAACATGTTGACGGCAATTGCCGACGCGAAACTGGATTCAATTCCGCTGGTCTGCATTACCGGGCAAGTGCCGCGCCGGATGATCGGAACCGATGCGTTTCAAGAAGTCGATACGTACGGACTGAGCATTCCGATCACCAAGCATAATTTTCTGGTGCGGTCGGCCGGCGAGTTGCTCGATGTGGTTCCGGAGGCGTTCCGGATTGCCGCGTCCGGCCGGCCCGGCCCGGTCTGGATCGACGTGCCCAAAGATGTTCAGAACGAGGCGGTCGAGTTCGACGCCTGGCCTGAGCCGGGACAACCCGATGCGCCTCCGGTGGCCGATGAGGCCGAATTGCAGCGTGCGGCGGCGATGATCAACGCCGCTCGACGCCCCGTGCTGTATTTGGGCGGGGGCGTGATCCAGGCCGGGGCCGGCGATCTGGCCACCGCCCTGGCGGAAAAAGCCTCGATTCCCGCCACCATGACGCTGATGGGACTGGGCGCCGTGGCGTCCGATCATCCGCGAGCCTTGGGCATGCTGGGAATGCACGCAGCCCGCTACACCAACCTGGTGCTGGAGGAGTGCGACCTGCTGATCGCCGCCGGTGTCCGCTTTGACGACCGAGCCACCGGCAAAGTCGCCCAGTTCTGCCCGCACGCCCAGATCATCCACATCGACATCGACCGCAGTGAGTTGGATAAGATCAAGACGGCCCATGTGGGGATCCACGGCGACGTGGGGCAAGCGCTGCAATCGCTGTTGCCGCACGTGCGGCGGCAGATGCGGCACGAATGGCTGGCACGCGTCGCTGAACTCAAACAGCAGCACCCGTTGATCACACCCGGGGCAACGGACCCGCGGATGCCCTACGGCCTGATCCTGCAAACGGCCCGCCTGGCCGGTGACGACGCGATCGTGACCACCGACGTAGGCCAGCACCAGATGTGGACGGCACAGGTGTATCCGTTCCGCCAGCCGCGTCAATTGCTGACGTCGGGTGGCTTGGGGACGATGGGTTTTGGCCTGCCGGCGGCGATCGGAGCCGCGTTGGGTTGCCCCGATCGGACCGTGATCTGTTTCAGCGGCGACGGCAGCCTGCTGATGAACATTCAGGAATTGGTGACGGCCGTCGAGGAGGACGTCAACGTCAAGATCGTCGTAATGAACAACCGTTCGCTGGGGCTGGTGCATCAACAGCAGGATTTGTTCTTCGGCAAGCGTCACTTTGCGTCCGGATTTCGGTCCGATTTGGACTTTGCGACGATCGCGACCGGGTTTGGGATGCCGGCCTACGACTTGGCTGCCAGTGCCGATCCGCTCGCCATGTTGGAAGAGGCCATGACCCGTCCCGGTCCCTGTCTGATTCACGCGCTGATCGACGTCAACGAGTTCGTGTTCCCCATCGTGCCGCCGGGCGCCGCCAATCGCGAAATGATAGGAGGAGAAGCCAATGTCGACACTTGCGCTTGAAAAGCCCACCGCCTCAGCCGCGTCGCCGCCGCATACCGTGCTGGAGATGACCGTCAAGAACCATCCGGGGGTCATGTCCCACATCTGCGGTTTGTTTGCCCGTCGCGCGTTCAACGTGGACGGGATTCTGTGCATGCCGATCGGCGAAGGAAGCACGAGCCGCATCTGGCTGCGCGTGCGTGAAGACGGGCGGCTGGAACAATTGATTCGGCAGTCGCAGAAGCTGGCGGACGTGCTGGACGTCCGACGGCACGATGCCGAGCACGAGGTTTTTCTACAGCTGGAGCGGTTCTTCACCGGTGTCTGACGAGCGAAGACTTGCGGATCTTGCAGATTGCAATTGCGCTGAGCGGTGGCTGGCAAGCAGAATACAACAGCCGATCTTGCCAGCACCGCAACCGGCCCGGCCACGCGGGACGAATACTCTTTCGGATTTTGGGGTCCGAGTTGTGGAGACGTCTGCGTGCGAAAACGGGCGTTTGCCGCCCGCTGTCGGAAAGAGTCTGGCCTAGGCACCATATTTGCCCCGTGGTGGACCAAGCCCCTGGGAGGCGGTCTGCGCCAAGCAGGATTTCTGTTACCCCACCGTAGCCTGATTCAATGACTTCACAAGCATGAAAACCTACTTCGACTGCATCCCCTGCATGATTCGGCAGGCCCTGGACTCGGCCCGTTTGGCGAGCAAGGACGAGGCTGTTCACGAACGCATCCTGCGCGAGGCGTTGGTGGCCGCTAGTGAGTTGGACCTGAGTCAGCCGCCGCCTGCCATGGCCCAGCGGGTCCATCGGCGGATCCGCCAGCTGACGGGAAAGGACGATCCGTATCGGGAAGCCAAGCAGCGCCAGAATCAAATGGCGCTGGAGTTTTACGAGCGGTTTTACCAGGAGGTCGCCCGCGCCGACAACAAGCTGGAAATGGCCGTTCGTCTGGCCATCGCTGGAAACGTGATCGATCTGGGAGTCAAGAGCAATCTGGACGAGTCCCAAGTCCATGAGGCGATCGGAACCTGCTTGACGGAACCGCTGGATGGAGACATTCAACACTTCGCCGCTGCGATCGCCGGGGCCACGCGGATCTTGTATCTGACGGATAATGCTGGAGAGATCGTCCTGGACCGGTTGCTGATCGGGCAATTGCCGCGGGAGAAAGTGACGGTGGCGGTCAAGGGGGCTCCGGTGATCAACGACGCGACTTGGGTGGACGCCGAGACCGCCGGAATCACGGGTCTAGTCACGGTCATCGACAACGGTTCGGATGCGCCGGGGACAATTCTGGAGGATTGCAGCGGTGTTTTTCGCCGCCATTTCGACGAGGCGGACTTGATCATCGCCAAAGGCCAGGGCAACTACGAGACCTTGAGGGAGGTGCCGCGTCCGCTGTACTTCCTGCTGCGCGTCAAGTGCCCTGTCCTCGCCTGCGACCTCGGCTGCCCGCTGGGCCGCATGGTGTTGCGGCCCGCGAGTTCTGTGCCACGTTTCGAGCCGGAGTCCACGCGGTCCAAAGCAGGGCGGCTTCAGCCTGCCAGCGAAACCGATCTGGTAGCCTGCTTTGGCGCAAACGATGCACCGACGCAGCCCCAACGTGTGCCAACGCAACCGGAGGATGAAGTACCAGTCGAGGACGGGCAGAACATGGGCGGTCGCCAAGGCCTGGGACGTGGGCAAGGCATGGGTGGTGGACGCGGGATGGGCGGCGGACGCCGGATGGGACGCGGGGGACGAGGCATGGGGCGTGGTGGTGGACGAGGGGGGTAAGCGCGCGATCAGGAGTTTTGCCCGAAAAGAAGTCCGGCTTTTCCGAAAAAACCGGGCTTCTGCGCGGGGGCAACATCCGAGAATCCCTGGTCGCGTGCTGGAAGATAAATCTGCCGCGGCGATGTCGCGGCACAGCCAAGTGGGAGGAGTGATGCCATGAGAGTGATTCAGACAGCAGTCGTCGCCGTGGTCGTATTGGGGTTGTCGTGTTCTTCGCTTTTGGCGCAAAGGGGCGAGGGCGATCAACAGGGGGTGGCTCGGAAAGCAGCGAAGCCGAAAATCGCGTCCCTTTCCGGCGAGGTGTTGCAGCTGAAAGTAGAACCGTGCCGGCTGACGACCGGGCGCTCGTCGCTGGGTACGCATTTGGCGATCAGCACGCCGGAAGGCAAGACCGTCACCATCCACCTGGGGCCGGCGGCTGAGGTCGAACCGCTGACCAAGGACCTGTCGCGCGGCATGGCAATCAAGGCCGAGGTATTCCGGACCGAGGCGACGCCGGACGGCCAGTACGTGGCTCGAACCCTGAAGTTTGGCGACCGGACCGTGGTCCTGCGGGACAGGTCGCTGCGGCCGGTTTGGGCTGGCCAAGAACCAAGCGGCAAACCGCCCCTCAAAATTGCCGTCACGGCGGCGGGGCCAACGCTGGACGCCGACGTCGATCCGCAATTCGGACGCTGCCTGTATTTCGTCGTCATCGATCCGAAAACGGGATCGTTTGAGGCGTTGAAGAACACGTTTACGCAGGGCCGTCAGGCCGGCGTCCAGTCGGCCCAGATGATCGCGTCGAAGGGAGCGAAAGTGCTCCTCACCGGCAAGTGCGGGCCGAGCGCTCTGCGTGCCTTGTCGGCCGAACGGGTCAAGGTTGTCTCAAACTGTTCCGGCACCGTCCGTGAGGTGGTGGAACAATACAAGGCTGGAAAGCTGCCAGCGGCAAACGAGGGTGACGCCCGTTCGCCGCAGCCATCCCAGGATACACCGCAACCGTGACGGACTTGGCAAATGAGCCCATGGCAGGGTCCGCCTCGTAATTCCGCGCTTGTCGACCTCTGGACGTTGGCCGCGACTGCGAAGCCGTGTTCTTGCGGACAAACCGCGACTGGCTGCGGAATGGTCCGAAAAATGCAGTTTTCGAAACGTCACGTGCTGCATCCCCGAATGCGGCGGAGCTGGGCACATCGACTACAGAATGTATGGGGACTAGGCTGACACTGAATCAGGAGAGAAGCCATGAACCAGGAAATCGTCAGTTTTGCAGGCATGCAGGCCGAACATCGCCAGTGGGATAGCGTCCATTCGACCTGGCGGGCCGACGTCGAGCGTTGGCGAGGCGAGCACCAATCCGCTTTGTCGGAGTTAGCGAAGCTGCAAGGGATGATCCACGAACACGGCGAGGCGCTCGAATCGCACGCGCAGACCATCGAACTTCATCAGCAGGCGCTCCGGGACCACGGCCGAGCGATGTCCGAGTATGAGCATCAGGGCATCGGCGAGCGGATCCAAGAGACGATGGCCGGCAAGCATCGGGAGTTGGCCGAGCGACACCGTGCGCAACGCGACGCACACGAACGGATCGAAAAGCATCACCGGACCGTGATGGCCCGTTTGGCGAAGGTCAAAGCCGCCTTGGAAGCCGCGATGTGATTAACCCAAGCGTTCCTCAACATTCGGCGAACGGCGGGCGTTAGCCCGCTGGTTTGCCAGCGGATACCCGAAGAACCGGCGGGCTAACGCCCGCCGCTCGCCGCTCGCCGCTCGCCGCCCGCCGCTCGCCGCTCGCCGGATGTAACTTGCGGGTTAAGAACGCTCGGTTTGCCAACGACTCCCCGTTCTTATCCGGTGTGGATCGCGCGGAAGTAGTGTTTGCCTTCGCCGGGGACGGACTCGACCGCCCCTGAGACGCGCAACTCTTCCAGGTGCTTGATGACCTCATTCTCGTGCATGCCGAGCCCGCCGGCGATGTCGGCGACGCTGCAGGGCCTGCGTTGCAGCATGTCCAGAACTTCATTACGGGAGGCGACAAACTCGGCCTGCTGGTGGACGCCCCGGAAATCGGCAATCACCTCGGCACGAGGCCGGAAGAGCGAACAGAACTGGTCCAGCCGCTCCGGCGAAACGGTCGTGGCTGCTTTCTCCGCGGGAGGCCGGGTGACCGTGTTGAGTTGGACGCGGTCGGGCTGAATTCGGGCGACGCCATCGGCCAGCTTCTCGATCTGGGCCACCGTGTCCGTGTATCCGCCGACCACCATGACCTCCAACCAGTAGGCCCCGCGAAATTCCTGCCGCAACGCCACGAGTCCGTCCAACATCTTTCCGAAGCAAATCTGCTCGTGCGGGCGGTTGATCGTTTGAAACATGGTTTCCTCGCCGGCATCCAAGGAGGGAATCACCAGGTCGGCCCCGAGGAGTTGTCGGCGCACCTCCGGGAGCCACAACAGCGAGCCGTTGGTCAGGACCGCGACCGGGATGTCGGTCAACGTCTTGATTCTCGCGATCATCTCGCCTACTTGCGAATTCAACGTGGGCTCGCCGGACCCGCTGAGCGTGATGTAGTCAGGCTTGCTCGACAGCCGTTCCTGCAACTGGGCCACGACGGCCTCCAGGGGCACCCACGGTTTTCGCTCGACGGTCTTGCACGTCGTCGGCCCCAACTGGCAGTAGAGGCAATCGTACGAACAGGTTTTGAAGGGCACCAGATCCACGCCGAGTGACCGTCCCAAACGGCGCGAAGGCACGGGACCGAACAGGTAACGGGTCATGGTTTCCTCTTTCAAGTCGAAGGATTCCGGTAGGTCATGCCGACGCCGGCCACCGTGGCACCGCAACGGGGACAGCGGGATTCCAGCTGCACGCGATTCTCCGACACCGCCATGAGCGCGCGGCGAATCAGCAACTCGCCGCAAGCATGGCAGTACGTGTCGGCGTCTTCCCGGACGTTGCCCACGTAAACGTACTGCAATCCCGCATCGCGTCCGATTTGCTCCGCCCGGCGAAGCGTGGCGACGGGCGTGGGGGGCACAGCGGTCATTTGGTAGTCGGGAAAGAACCGGCTGATGTGCCAGGGCGTCGCCACACCCAGTTCCTGGGCGACGAAATCGGCGGCGTCGCGCAACTCCTGCGGATCGTCGTTGATGCCGGGGACCACGAGCGTGGTGACTTCCAGCCATACTCCCAGTTGCTTCATCCGTTTCATCGTGTCGAGAACCGGCTGGAGTCGAGCACCGGTGTAGTTCCGATACGTCTCGTCTCGGAACGCCTTCAGATCCATATTGGCGGCATCCAGCAACGGTTGGAAGGTCTCCAAGGCTTGCCGACTCAAGTACCCGTTGGTGACAAATACGTTGGCGATCCCCGCCGCGCGGGCCCTGCGGGCCGTCTCGTAAGCATACTCGAAGAAGATGGTCGGTTCCGTGTAGGTGTAAGCAATGCTGCGGCTGCCGGCGCGTTGCGCGGCGGCGACGATCTGTTCGGGACGGAGTTCCTGCCCGGCGATCAGGTGTTGTTCGCACGGCGTCTGGGAGATTTCCCAGTTCTGGCACCACCGGCAGCGGAAGTTGCAGCCTGGCGTGCCGATGGAATAGGCGCTGGAGCCCGGAAAGAAGTGGAACAGCGGTTTCTTTTCCACCGCATCGACGTGCTGGGCGATGGCGCGTCCGTATACCAGAGTGAAAAGCGTCTGGCCCCGGTTTTCCCTCACCTGGCAAACGCCCCGCTTCCCGTCGGAAATGACGCACTGGTGATGGCACAAGTTACAGCGGACGCGGCCGCCGGAGAGCCGCTCGTACAGCATGGCCTCTCTGCAACTGCCTTCAGCATGCTCGTTCATCGCCCCCTCGATTCTACCCATTTGTCACCCGTACCGCCATCATTCGGTCCAGGGCACGGCGGGCGTTGACTCGGACAGCATCCTCCAGCGTAATTACATGCTCCATCGTCTCCAGCGACCGCAGGACATCCTCCAGAGTCGTCAGTTTCATGGTCGGGCAGACGAGATAGTCTGTGGCCGGGAAGAACGCCTTATCCGGGTTTTCCTTGCGCAGCCGATGGATTACGCCGATATCCGTGGCCACGATAAAGGCCGTACCCGGCGCCTGTTCGGCCGCGTAGGCCAGCATCCCGGCGGTACCCGCGACGTGGTCTGTCAACTCCAATACTTCCGGACGGCATTCGGGATGCGCGATGACCTGCGCCTCCGGGTACTTGTTTTTGGCTTGTCGGATGTCGGCGGCCGACAGCGCGGCATGCGTGGGACATGCCCCCTCCCAGAAGATGACGTGACGCCCGGTCATCCGCGCCGCATAGTCTCCCAGATTCCGGTCGGAAACGAAAATGATGGGATGTCCCGGCTCGACCGACCGGACCACCTCGACGGCATTGCCCGAGGTGCAGCAAATATCGCTCTCGGCTTTCACCGCGGCGGAGGTATTCACGTACGCGACCACAACCGCGAGCGGGTGGAGTTGTTTCATGCGCCAAACCTGCATCGCGGTGGCGGTGTCGGCCAACGCACATCCGGCATCGCGAACTGGAAGCCAGACGCGCTTATCCGGGCAGAGGATCGCGGCCGTTTCCGCCATAAAGCGAACTCCACAGAAGACAATCACGGATTCCCTTGCGCTCTCTGCGATACGACTCAACTCCAGCGAATCGCCCGTAAAGTCGGCGATGTCCTGTACCTCCGGCCGTTGATAGTTGTGTGCCAGGATGATGGCGTTGCGGTCGTGTTTCAGTTCGCCGATCCGCCGCACAAGTTCCATGGAATGTGTTGTCACTGCCAGACCTCCCTCAACGACATGATTTGGCCGGATGGTGGCGCCCTTCGGTCCCCTTCGCTCTCGCCCCATGAACTTGCGGACGATTCAGCTTTCGAGTTCGCGGTGCTCGTTTTCCAGGAAAAGGCTTGTCAGAACGTCCTCGGTCCTGCCGGTTTGCCGAGCATAGACCTTGACTCCGGCGGATTTCAGCAATTCGGCGGATCGACGGTCGACGCCACCACAGACGACCGCCTCCACACCGAGAGCGACGAGACGGTTGATTCGTTCGATAGGTCCCCAACCGCTGGCGAACAGCTGCTGGCGCTGCGAAAACCGGCCCTCGTCGACCGTCGCAACCAGAAAGGTCTGGGCGCAATCGAAGCGTGGCGAAACCCGTTCCCCGAACGTGGCGACGGCGACCTTCACGGCGAATATCCTTTCCGTCCCAGTCGCCTGCAAGAACTGCGCCCGGTAGCCTACGCGAACAGGTTCCCGCGTCGTGCGAACAATCGGTGGCGTGAGCTTCCAGCTTGCGATGCCACTACCCGCCGCAAGCTGGAAGCTTACGCCACAGGAAAACCGGACAGTTATTTCTCGAACGCTGCTCAGGCGCGTTCATTCCGTACGTCAGGCTTTCCAGCCTGACGGTCATTGCAGAAACGCAATATATTGCATTGCGTGGTTGCGAACGTGCAACAATTGGGCCGATTTATGGGTACGTCAGGGCGTACTTTTTGATTTTTCGCCACAGCGTACTCTTGTCGATTCCCAAGGCCGCTGCCGTCTTGCCGCGATGACCCTCGTGCTGGCGGAGCGTGCGCAGGATCATCTCGGCTTCGGCCTCACCCAGCGGATTGGTCGGCGACTTGGCCGCGGGGCCGCCGGGGTTGGAGCCGGCGTCGGGCAAATAGGCAGGCAAGCAACCCGCCTGGACCCGATCGCTGTGGCACAGCACGACCGCGTACTCGATGACGTTCTGCAATTCACGGACGTTGCCGGGGAAGGAGTGTCCCAGCAGGATGGCCATCGCCTCCTCCGTGATCCCTTCCAGGCGTTTTCCTTGCTGGGCGCTGAACTGCCTCAAGAAATGGTGAGCCAGCAGCGGGATGTCTTCGCGGCGCTGGCACAGGGGAGGCAGCACAAGCTTGACGACGTTCAGCCGATAGAAAAGGTCTTCCCGAAAGGCGCCGCGCGCGACTCGCTCGGTCAACGGTTGGTTGCTGGCGGCGATCACGCGCACATCCGCCTTGACCGTCGCGGTGTCGCCGAGCGGTTCGTATTCCTTCTCCTGCAGGACGCGGAGCAACTTGACCTGCAGCGCGGGGGAAATGTCGCTGATCTCATCCAGGAACAGGGTTCCGCCCTTGGCCAGGGCGAACCGCCCTGGCTTGTCCTTCTTGGCGTCGGTGAACGCGCCTTTCTTGTAGCCAAACAACTCCGATTCCAGCAAAGTGTCGGGCAAGGCACCACAGTTGACCGCAACGTATTTCTGCTTGGCTCGCCGGCTCAGATTGTGGATCGCCTTGGCCACCAACTCCTTGCCGGAACCCGTCGGCCCCTCGATCAGCACCGTCGTATCGCTGGCGGCGATGTCCGGCAGAATGTCCAGGATGCGGCGCAGCGGATGGCTCTTGGTGATGATGTCGTGGAAAGTGTAGCGGTCTTCCACTTGCTTCCGGAGCAGTTCGATGGCCGACAGATCACGGAACGTCTCGACGCCGCCAACCGCCCGGCCCTTCTCGTCCCGCAAGACGGACGTACTGATGCTGACCGGTACTTCTTCTCCTTGGCCGTTCAGAATGTTGATTCGCCGATCCACCCATTGGCGTCCGGAGCGGATCGTGTCACGCAGCGCACAGTTGGTCTGGCAGATGTTGGATTGAAAAACGTCGAAGCACTTTTTGCCGATGGCCTGGGTCCGTGGGACCCCCGTAATTCGTTCGGCGGCCCGGTTGAACGAGGTGATATTCCAATCCTCATCGACGGTGAAGACGCCGTCGGCAATCGAGTCCAGGATCACCTCTCGGATGTGCTGTTCTGAAGATCCGGCCATCCTCACGTTCCGCTAAGCGATGCGGCCAGGTCGAGTGGGAAACACGAAATACGAAGCACGAAATACGAAACAAATCCCAAATCCGAATGTCCCAAACCCAAGAGGCGTCGCGACCATCGGCTTTGTTTGATTGTTGCAGAAATGCAATGCCCAAGCAACCGACGGCAAACCAAGCCAGGAAACGGCGCAATATCTGGCCAGAATTCCCTGGCACGAAGGAATTGCGGGCGCTTACAATCTCGTAGCCGGTTTTCTGCAATCCTGACCGCATTTTGGTAGGTTGGGTCTCCGTCCCGACCGGGTCGGGACGGAGTCCCAACCTACTTGGCTGCGGCTCGGACGTTTAGATTTCTCGGCGAACAAGGAAAAGCAACCATGGGTTACTGGTCAAAGCTTTCTCGGACTCAATACGCCTGGCTAGTGGGGACGCTGGTCGCGATGTGCGCGATCGTGGTGATTGGCTGGCTCTTGGAGCCCAGGTCCGAAAAGTCGGTGCCTGGAGGAATTACCACGGCAATGAGCATGCGCCAGATCGCGCCCAAGTTGGAAACGACCGGCAAGGCGCTGGCCAGGGAGCTGGAATTGCCACTGGATACGCCGATGCGTGTGCCCGTCCACGAGCTTGGCGTCAGCGAGCAGACGCTGAACGAAACCGTCGCCCATCTGGCATCTCACCACGGCACCCGCTTCAAATACTTCATTTTTGCCGCACTGGTGCTCGGCGGTTTGGTGTTTCTGACGCGGCTTGGGCGGCCGGACGGGGCACCCAGCAGCGAACGCCGCGGGTGGTATCCGCGGACGCCGTACATCCTGCTGCTGCTGGCGGCCGCGGGAGTGTGTGGATTCGCGTTGGGCAAGTCACCGAACCCCATGGA
>CAYPGE010000025.1:0-38922 GCA_964409865.1 uncultured Pirellulaceae bacterium | reverse complement strand
ACGAAACGGGCAACTCGCCGGTCTCTGCCAACAACAGCGGCGAGACTGTCATCATCCGGCGCAGTGTGCGGTTCGGCGTTTGTCCTGTTTTCTTACCCTGGACTCCTGGCCGCTCGCGGGGGAACGCCACGCAAGCGTCGCATGGCGATCAGCAGCGTCCAACGGCTGTTTGAGCCAGCTTTTAATGCAACAATAATGCCTGTCCTTTTTACTTATTTACTTCCAGAAACGGCCGGACAAGCACGCGGACGATCCATACAGTGGCGGTGTACTTGCTGACGTTTCGCCACTACATCCTGGGCAACGTGCTGCTGGAGCCCACGGAGTTTTGGAAACTGCTGGGGACGATCGAACGGGACCTGGAGGACGACGCGCGGGCGCTGGAACACGCGGAAGAAGGCGATGAAGACGAGGATGTGACGATCCCGCAGCCACGCTCGCGCCACGCCGAAATCGAGGAACATCCGAAAGCGGCGGCCGTTTTGAAGCAGGCCGACCATTTGCCGGCCGGGACCTACGACCTGCAACGGCTGAACGACGCCCTGGACGCCGATCTTCTGGCCCTGCGACACGCTTTCGATCTGGTTCAGCCGATTAGGCCCGAGGCGGACAAGAAGCTTGTGCGGCTCCGCGAGATGCTCGTGGAACAACCGGAGGGACGGAAGATTCTGGTCTTTACCGGGTTCCGGGACACGGTTCGGTACTTGTACCGTTGGGTCGCTCAGGATGCTGCTTTCACGGCCGCCTTGGGAAATCGTCGCGTTCAAGTGATTCACGGCGACACCGACTCCGAAACGCGGGTGAATATCGTCGGGGCCTTCGCTCCGAAGAGCAATGGGCGGCCGGAATGGGTGGGCACCGACAGGGAGATCGACATCTTGCTCAGCACCGACGTGTTGAGCGAGGGGCAGAACCTGCAGGACTGCGATTTGCTGATCAATTACGACCTGCACTGGAACCCCACGCGCATGATTCAGCGTGCCGGGCGCATCGACCGGATCGGCACCGATTTCCAGACGCTCTTCATCCACAACTTCTTTCCGGACGCTGGGCTGGACCGGCTGCTCGGATTGGTCGCGTCGCTGCAGAACAAGATCCGGCAAATCGACGAAGTGGTGGGGCTGGACGCCAGCGTCTTGGGCGAGCGCCCCCGTCAAGGAAGTGCGGAAAGCCATGCTTCGCTTCCAGCGTGACGGCGACGTGGACTCGTTCTTGTCGGTCTGCGAATCGGTGGCCGACCAGTACGCCCCAAAACCGCTGCCCGCCCCTTCAAGCGACGATCAAGACGGGATGCCCTCGTTGAAAAAGGAAGACTTGCGTCTGATCTGCTTCGAGTTCCTGTCGTAGGACGCAAAAATCGCTCGCGGGGTTTCAAGTCCGCTTCTTCACGCGTTCCCACTCCCGTTTGAGCACTGACTGGGCCTTGGCGACGATCTTGTTCCGGGCATCTGCCAGACGATCAACCACTTCTGAAGAGGTCACACCCGCAAACTCCTCGTCGGCCAGCGTCGTTGCGGCCTTTACAAGTTCCACCAACTCGCGGTGGTCTGGCTCGTTCGGGTTTATGAGCAGCCGGATCTTTGCCTCGTGGCGTGTTAACGCTTTGAGTTTGTCGGGACCATGCCACTTCGAGTTCTCGGTGGTCAGGAAGTGGGTCAAGTGGGGATGGAAGTTCTGGCCGCTTCAGCCCCAGCCCTTCGAGAGCTTCAGGTAGAAACAGATGCTGACTTCATCCGTGGTTCGTGCAGATCGTCAGCGAAGGGACTGCCGGGGAGTTCTCAAGGGAGGTAAACCAGCGTTGGCTGGAGGCCAGGCGGTCCCGGCTTGGGGACTTGAGGGCCATGCCGCAGCCGGTCAGGCTTGGGAATTCGGCGCGATGGCTGCTGACGGAGTTGCCCTCCTTGAGCGGCGGGAGCTTGTCAAACGCCTTGGAGCCATAGAGTTTGGCGTACCTGCTGCACCGCGCCGGTTGGTTCTCCAGCAGCGGCAGGCTGCGGTCCAGCGCGTCTCGATCCCGCGGCGACAGGTTGCTGCTCGGATCGACGTAGCAGGTCCGCAGGTTGGTGAACTTCTGCAGTCGCTCGAGGTCTTCCGTCCGCAATTGATTGCAGTCGCGCAGCACGAGTTCCTCCAAGCACGGTGATTCGCTGAGGTAGGCGAACGTCTGGCCGGTGATGCCCACGCCCTGCAAGTAGACGCGGCGTAGTCTCGGACACTTCCGGAAAAACGCGAGGTGGTGATCGTTCATACGCGTCGTGATCGCGGTGAAGGTCTGCAAATGGATTAAGGAACCAAGCGGCTCACAATCCTCGGGCGCGAGCGAAAAGTGCAGGTGGTAACCCGATAGCCCCAGGTGCTCCAGTTGGCGGAGTTGGGCAACGTACCGGATCAACTGGGCGTCCAATGGAACTTGAAGATGCAACTCGGTCAGCCGGGACAAGCCCTGCAGGTGACGGAGCTGCGCCGAGTCGAACCCCCGCCCCACAATGGTGAGCGACTTGAGCGTCTGAAGCCGCCGCAGGTCCTCCCACGTGATCGTCTTGATTTCCGCGGTGATCTTCACGCGGGGCTGCCGTTGTGTGATCGTGACATGGGCGATGTCTCGATTCAGCGTCACGATGTGATTGGGGTTCGTTCCGCAGATTTCCAAATCGTGGGCGCGGTGTCCCCAGCGGTCAACCAGTTCCTTGAAACTCGTTTGCGACAGCCGCTTTGACTGGAAGTGTTGCAGGTTTGGTAAGGCGGCCTGCAACTCCTTCGCCGGCCCTATTTCCGTGCGGCCCAACATCGTCAGCCCCTTCAGTCGCCGCAACTCCGCAAGCCGCATGATCCGCCGGCAGTCGCATTCCAGTTCTACCGTCAACTCCTCGAGACGCGCCAGTCGCACCAGATCCTTGAGACCTCGGTCCGAGACTCGATGAGCCCGCAGTGCCGTCACGGGGATGTTGGGGTGCTCGGCCAGCAACGCCAATCCGCGATCCGAAACCGGCAGATCGAGGATCAACTTCCGGAGGTTCGGCCAAGACCCCAAGTACTCCAGCGAACGCTCGTCCAGGAACCGGTCGGCGTGGATATCCAGCACCTCCAATTCGCCAAGCCCCGTCAAATGCCCCAGCCCCTCGGTGGTGACGTCGGTTCGCCACAGCGCGAGCCGGCGCAGCTTCGCCAGTTTCCCGATGTGTTTGAGGTCCTCGTCACGGACCGAACTTCGGGCGAGGTACAAACGCTCGATGTCGGGCAATTCGGCCAGTGGCTGCAGACGGCCTTGTTCGAAGACGCATTCGGTCAGCTCAACCGCGACGACTCGGTTGGCGCGACCAGCCAGTGGCAGCCACCGCAGCCAGGCCGGCACGACCGGCTCCCAGGTGATGGTTGCGCCAAGTTCCGCGATGGCGTCCGCCACCGTCGCCTGTCGCTCGCACTCCGTCACCGTCCAGCGCCAGTAGGCCGCAGCCATGGCGGCAACGGTCATTACCACCACTAATGAACCGAGACTGTACTGATACCAGCGACGGCGTCGAGGGCGGGGGCTAGAACTCGGCGAACCTGTATCCGTAACCTGCGTCATGTCGTTGCATCCGCTTCACGCCAGACGCCTGTCCAGGGAAGCTGGCGTATATTCCATCCCAAAATCGTAGGCGGCATCCTCCGAGGCTGTGGCCGATTGTAGCTTGGATCGCTATTCGGCGTCCAGGCAGGCCGTGGAGAGCATGGCGTGCAACTGAATAATCCGCGCGACCCCCTTGCCGAAACCCCAGCAGGCGGTTATCGTCCTGTGTTGAGTGTTACGAAACTGAAATTAGTATGACCCTGTCGGGTTTGGGAGCGATGCCATGAAGCGGGGCGTTGGGTTCACTTTGATCGAACTGCTGGTGGTGATTGCGATTATCGGGATTCTGGTCGCCCTGTTGCTGCCGGCCATCCAGATGGCTCGCGAGGCGGCGCGGCGGACGGAGTGCAATAACAACTTGAAGCAAATCGGCGTGGCGATGCACGATTTCCACAGCAGCCATAATCAATTTCCCTGCGGTGACCCTCAAAAGGTGATGCCGACGTACCCCAGCGTCGGCGCCTTTCTGTACCGTTGGTCGCCGCTGGCCATGATCACGCCGCACATGGAACAGGCGAGCATCTTCAACGCCTTGAACTTCGACGTTCCGTTGTACACGTATAGCGGCCCCAATCCTGGGCCGGGGTACGACGTCCATCCCGACAACCTGGCGACGGTGTCCGAGCCGCTGGGGATGTTCCTCTGCCCCAGCGACAACGGGCAGAAGGTCGACCCCCTGTACGGCCCGACCAATTACATGTCCTGCTGGGGCAGCGGGATGCCGCCGTGGACGGTCCACTCGGCCTCGGAAACAGACGGCGTGTTTTATGCGAACTCCGCCACCCGCTTCGGCGATATTCTGGACGGCACGAGCAATACGGCGATGACTTGCGAGAGCACGCTGTGGCGCGGCGGCACGGCCACAGCCCTCACGTCCGAGAACGCGCGCGAAGTGCTGGTCAGCCTCCGCAGCCTGCCGCTGGACGAGGCGCGGTGCTCGACCCTGGGCGCTTCGGCCCAGACGAATCGCAACGGCAGGTGGGCGGACGGTTGGCCCAGGTATTCCGGCTACGACCACTACTTGGCGCCGAATTCCCCGGTTCCCGACTGTGGTGTGGTCTCGCCGATGCGCGGGTTGTGGAAGGCCGCTCGCAGCCGTCATCCCGGCGGCGTGAACCTGCTGCTGTGCGACGGTTCCGTGCGCTTCGTCAGTGACAGCATCGACCTGCAAACGTGGCGCGCGCTGGGCTCCCGTAACGGCGGCGAACCACCCGCCGCGTACTGAACGGTGCCCGCTACCGAATGTCGGTTCGCCAGACCACAGGGGCAATCCATCGCAGCGTTTTGGATTTTCGCGAAACTGAAAGGGAGAGAAATGGCAAGTTTGGAGCAAGCGAGCATGTTGTGGCGTCTGTTGCTGCGTCCCTGCCTGTGGGGCGCCGTCGCGATCGTCAGTGCCTGGGGTTTGCTGGGCTTGGCCCCCCAGCCCGCGCTGGCGGCCGAGGCGTCTACGGCATCGACTCAACTCTACCTCGTGGGCGTCGGTCCCGGCGATCCGGATCTTGTCACGGTCCGGGCGTTGAAGGTGATGAAGCAGGCCGACGTGTTGTTCGCCTCCGACCGGATCAAGGAAAAATTCCCGGCGGAATTCGAGGGCAAGGAGGTCTTCGGCGGCTATTGGCGTCTGTTCCCGTACTACGGCCAAGATGTGACCCAGTTGGAGGGCGAACAGCGCCGCGAGGCCGAAGCCCTGGCCGTGAGACGGAACGAATTCATCGCCAAGGTCCGCGATGCCGTCAAGCAGGGAAAGACCGTGGCCATCGTCGACAGCGGCGACCCGCTGATCTACGGTCCCTGCGCGTGGTGCCTGGAGGAGTTTGAGGATCTGCACCCCGTTGTCGTTCCGGGCGTGAGTTGCTTCAATGCCGCCAACGCCGCCTTGCGCCGCGGCATTACCAACAGCGAGAACACGAAATCGGTCATCTTGACAGCCGCTGACTGGATGGGCAAAACGGATACAATCGAGAAGCTGTCCGCCCAACACACGACGATGGTGCTGTTCACGATGCGGACGGAATTCAAAGAGTTCATCGACAAGCTGTCGATCAACTACCCGCCCGACACCCCCGTGGCCGTGGTCAAGCACGCGGGATACGCTGGCCAGGAAGAAGTCGTTCAAGCCACGTTGGGAACGATCCTGGATCGCGTCGGCTCGGACAGACTGCCTTTCGAGTACTTGATCTACGTCGGTGACTTCCTTACCCATCGATACAAGAAAGCGAGGTAACCATGCGCCGTTTTCGGAAGACTTTGTCAAAAATCTTACGTGTCCAATCTATTGCCGCCGCGCTGCTGGCCGCCGTAGCCGCCGTGCTGTCCGCGGCTCCAGGACAGGCCCATGAGGTGTGGATCGAGACAGACGCTTCGGCGAGGATCGGTCAGGACCATGAAGTCCTCGTCTGCTGGGGCCATTCCGGTCACCGGGAGGGCGGAGACCGGCTGGCCGGGCAAGAGAGCAAGCTGACCGCCTGCCTGCTCGGTCCCGGCGGCCGCACACCCCTGAAGCTCACCAAGGCGGAAGACTGTTTTGTGGTTAAGTTCGCACCCGCCGGCGCCGGCGCTCATGTGGTCGGGGCCGAGTTGCAGGCCGGGATCATCGAGCGGGAGATGCACGGCATTCCGACGAAAACCAGGATCGTGATGTACGGCAAGTCTTGCGTTCTGGTCGGCGGGGGCCGAGAAGCAACGACGGCCCCGCTGGGATTCGACCTGGAAATCGTTCCCGTCGGTCTGGCCGGCGAGCCCAAGCCCGGCGATTTGGTCACGGTCAAGATCTTGCACAAGGGCCAGCCGATCGGGGGCAAGAACGTCCTGGTGACGGCTGCGACCTCGGGCCCCTTGCCGCCCTCGGAAGACCCGCGGGTCCAGACGTGCGAGTGGTCCATCGAAGCGATGGCCGATCCCAAGACCGGCGAAGCGACCTTTCCGCTGATCGTCGGCGGCCAGCACCTGTTGACTGTCAAGTATTTCGACGAGACGCCGGGGACGTACGACGGCGAGCGAAACGACAGTTCGGAGTTCAGTCACCTGCGCAAAGGGGACAAATTCGAGCGGACGATGTACGTCTCGACGCTGACGGTCCAGGTGAAGCAGTAGTCACGACGGGATCCCAGCGAGGCCGTAGGCCGCGACCAAGGGATGTGCGAACGATGCGCGTCCCGGCGGCTTGAGATCCTCGTGCCGAGAAAGAAGAGGCCGATCGCATGCACCTTCACGAAGCCGTATTATCGAGTTCGCCGGCGGGCGTGGCTGTTTTATGCGCGGGCGCCGTGGCCACGGCGGCGGGAACGGCGATCGGGCTGCGGAAAATGGACCACGAGCAGGTCCCGCGCGTGGCCCTGGTGACTTCCGCCTTCTTCGTCGTGTCGCTGATCCACATCCCGCTGGGCGTGACCAGCGTCCACTTGGTGCTCAGCGGACTCGTGGGACTTGTGCTCGGCTGGTCGGCCTTCCCGGCGTTGCTGGTGGCCTTGCTGCTGCAGGCGGTCTTGTTTGGGCACGGCGGACTGCTGGCCTTGGGAGTCAATACGCTGACGATGGCGCTGCCGGCGGTGGTTTGCTACTACTTGTTCCGTCATGCCGTCGTGGCGCGGCGTGCCGGACTGGCGTCCGCAGCCGGATTCTTGGCCGGTGCATTGGCGATGCTTCTAGGGGCGTTGTTGACCGCCTTGGCGCTCTGGATCGCCGGCAGGGAATTCGAATTGCTGGCCGAGACCGTGTTGGGTTTTCACGTCGGCGTGGCCGCGGTCGAAGGCCTGATCACGGCCAGCGTCGTGTCGTTTCTCCGCAAGGTCCGGCGAGACATGCTTCCCGCGAGCGCAACGAGTCACCTGGCTCAGGCGACGCGTTCCGTGCAGGCCCTGCTTTTCATCGGGACCCTGCTCGCCGTGTTTGGCCAGGCGACGCCCGCCTCCGCGCACAAGATGTTCGTTTTCGCCGCCGTGCGGGGAGAGGTGATCGAAGGCGAGGTCTACTACCACGGGGGCGATTCGGCGGGCAACGTGAAAGTCACGGTTTTCGATCCGAGCGGGAAGCAACTCGGCGAAACCACCACGGACCAGGAAGGCAAGTTCACATTCCCGCCGCGGCTTCGCTGCGACCACAAACTGATCGCCGACGCCGGCCTGGGCCACGAGGCCGAGTACACGGTCGAAGCCGGCGAACTGCCGGAGGCGCTTGGCCAGTTGCCGGCCAAGCCGCCAGCCGGCAGCCGGCGCGAGTCGCCGGACGAAGCCGAGCCAGCGCCGTCCGCCGAGCCTGACCCGCACACACATTCGCACTCGCACGCGCATCCGCACAACCCGGTCGCCTCCGGCGGCGAGGACCTCGCCGCGCAAACCGAAGCGCTCGCCCGGCAGATCGCCGCTCTGCGGCAAGATCTGGACAAATGGAAAGCCCAGTTGCGGCTGCAGGATATTCTGGGCGGCATCGGCTATATCCTCGGCATCCTGGGGCTGCTATTCTTCTTGGGAGGCAGACGCAAGGAAAAGTGAGCCGCGTACGGCAGGCTTTCCAGCCTAACGCGGCCTGCGTCCGCAACCCAATTGGCGAGCGGGGCGGCGTCAGCCCCCCGGTTCTGAGTTGGGCGACTGGCCGGGAACCGGGGGGGCTGACGCCACCCCGCTCGCCACGCCAGGATGCGCGCGCGACGCGCGCATCGTACGAAATGAGACTCTAACCATCGTCCGGTCAGGCTGGAAAGCCTGACGTACTCGTATGCCTGGGTAAACATGGCCTCTGCGTCCCATCGACCGTCTTGGCTTGGCCTCCCGCCGCTGGCCGCGGGCGTTTCCTGGATGGACACGGTCGATCCGCGCTCGCGCATCGCTGCGGCGGTCCTCTTCTCGGCGGCGCTGGCAGCCGCGAGCCAGCTGCTGACCCTGGGAATCGCCCTCGTGACGGCCGCCGCAGCAACCCAGCTCGCCCGGATGCAACTGCGCGCCGCTTTCCAGCGGCTGATTCCCGTCAATCTCTTCGCACTGATCCTCGTCCTGGTGTTGCCGCTGAGCACGGGCCAGTGGCCGTTGTTCGCGATCGGTCCTGTCGCCTACAGCCAGGAAGGATTGCGGCTCTCGCTAACGATCGCCTTGAAGGCCAACGCGATCGTGCTTTGGATCATGGTCCTGTTGGGGTCCTTGGACACCGTGACGCTGGGCCACACCTTGCACCATTTGGGCGTCCCGGACAAGCTGTCCCATCTGCTGCTGTTCACCGTCCGGTACTTGGACGTGCTGCACGGCGAGTACTTGCGGCTGAGGACGGCCATGAAGCTGCGGGGGTTCCGGCCGGGGGTCAACGCCCACACGTACCGGACTTACGGTCATCTGGTAGGCATGCTGCTGGTGCGCAGCGTGGACCGTTCGGAACGCATCTTGGCCGCGATGAAATGCCGAGGATTTCGTGGCCACTTCTATCTGTTCCACCATTTTGCCTTGACGATGCGCGATATCTGGTTCGCCTCGGCGGTCTTCCTGCTTCTGCTTTCGCTGGGTCTGTTGGAGTATTCATGAGCGACGCGCTGGTCTTGCTGGACGAGGTGCATTTCGCCTACCCTCCGCACCGGACGGTTCTGGCCGGGTGCAGCCTCCGTCTGGCGCGGTCGGACCGCATCGGTCTGATCGGTTCCAACGGCAGCGGCAAGACGACCCTCTTGAAGTCGATTGTGGGGCTGGTGCGTCCCACGGCCGGCCGCGTCGAGGTGTTCGGCCAGCCGCGGACGCGCGAGCGGGATTTCCAGGAAGTGCGCGGGCGCGTGGGTTTCTTGTTTCAGGATTCCGACGATCAGCTTTTCTGTCCCACCGTAGCCGAAGACGTTGCCTTCGGGCCCTTGAACCTGGGCAGCTCGCGGGAGCAAGTGGCGGCGATCGTTGCCCGGACGCTGGAATCGCTCGGCTTGGCAGGCTACGAAGACCGCATTACCTATCAGCTGTCGGGCGGCGAAAAACGCCTGGTCGCCTTGGCCGCCGTGCTGGCCATGCAGCCGGAAGTGCTCCTCTTGGACGAGCCCACCTCCGGCCTGGACGAGGAGGCCACCCAACGGGTCGTCAGCGTCCTGGCCGGCCTTCCCCAGGCGATGCTGATCGTGTCGCACGACCGATCGGTGCTGCAGCCAATCGCCGCCAATTCCCTCCGGCTTTCGGCCGGCCGGTTACAGCAAGTCGAGGAGGGGCCCGCCGAGGCGGAACAGATCGCTTGGAGACAGCACCAACAAGTGCAACCGGACAGCTGATTGGCAGTCCTCAGCCGCCGGCAACCAGTTCACCTCCGGCGACCGTTCCCAGGGCGCGCCAGACGGTGCCGTCGATCGTCTGGGGCATGAAGCGGACGGAGCCGTCGGCCAGCAGCGACATCACGCCGCCGGGGTGGCAGCTGCGCGAGGTGATCGCGGCGAAGGTCGGCCCGCCGTTGCGGTTCCGGCGGATGATCTCCCCGTCCGTACGGGCCACAATGCCGGAACCGCGCGGACTTGGTCCGGCCTACTCCTTTACGTGCCTCGGATAATCCCAGCGGCCGACGTGGTCGCGGACCCATTCATAATAGAACCGGACTCCACGGTCGTTGGTGCCCGTGCCGTAGCCGCCCATCTCGGCATGCGGCGCGCTGCCGCTGTAATTCGTAACTCCCTGGACAAAGGCCGCATGGAACAGCAGCAGTTTCGCCTGCGGCGTCAGGGCTGCGGCCAGGGCGCCCGGATCAAACGTCCAGCGGCCCTCCGCCAGAACCAGGGGAATGGTCTTGAGGACCCGCCCTGTCGCGGCGGGAGCCGTGAGAAACGGCGGATACACGGGCACCAACGTCAACACCTCTTCGTGGGCAGCGGCATAGGCCAGGCAGGCGGCGTGCAGACCCGGAACCAACCCCGGCAGCCAGACGATCCACTCGGCGTCGATCGGCCAGCCGTAGTGGTCCTGGCCCCACGCCGTGACGGCCCGGTTCACCTCGTCCGTGGCCAGGGGATAACCAAAAACTCCGTGCTCAACGCGCCGGCGGAGGGCCTGTACGATGCACGCCGGCGAAGCAGAATCCATGTCCGCCACCCACATCGGCAGCACGTCGGCGCCGTGGCACGCGCGCCATTTCTGACTGTCCGACTCACGCCGGTCAATGGGCTGATCGAAATCAAAGGTCATGTTACCGCTCCGGGGCGTCTTTCCTGCCAGAACCCACCGACGGTTCCAAGGGGCGGTACTACAGGCAGGGCCATTTCCGGCCCCGGCGACCAAGTGTGCCGGCCTTGAGTTGGCCCCGCCGGCAGACCGTGGCCGGTCAAGGCAAATCCAGATGATGTGACGGATTCCGCCTTGGTTCGCCACGATCCCAGCGCCGACGCTGGGAGAACCGGCACGAGACGACCGCCGAATTCGCGACGCGGTGCAAGCGGTGCTGTGCGCGCAGCCGGGGCATTTCCGCAGTGACCAGAATCCGTGATGGACCGACAGAAAGAACGGGGTGGAGTTGAGTCCCGCCTGCGTATCATTCGCCGGTCGCACGAATCCGATCAGGCTGGACGATGGGGCCGTCGGTGGCCAAATCGAAGTTCACGGTGTTTTCGCCGCGGCCGACCGTCGTGCTCAGTTCGCTCCTCAGGTTGTACTTGTACGGCACGCGCTCGGCGACTCTCGCGACCGGCGGATCGCCATCGGGGTCGCCCTCCGTGAAGGACGAGATGGCTACCCGATGCTCACCTGGTTGCGCACCGTGGACGTCGGACGAGTACAGCAGCGAATACTCGCCGTTGGCATCCGTGACCGCCACCGATTGGGAGGCGGCGGTCTTGGGTGAGAAGACCACGGTTGCGTTGGCAAGCGGCTGGCCGTCGAGCGTCACTTTGCCGGACACGCGGCCCAAATCGTCCGGGCCACGGCCACACCCGGCAGCGAGGAGCAGCGTGAAAGCGGCCAGGATCTTCAGACCGGAGGTAGGATACCAGTTCTGCAGCATGGCAATGACTCCTTGTACGTGTTCGAGGATGGTTCGCGAGTTGTCTCGCAGAACGAGGAGGGCAAGGGAGGTTGCGTGGGCGGGCGGATTGAGCGAGCCGTTCAATAGCTGTCGATCGTCAGTCCATCATTCCGGGACAGCAAGCGTTGGTAGACGCCGTTCTGCGGGTCGGTGTGTTCGTTGGGAGCACCGGCCGTCGTCGTTCCGTACCAGAAGTGATGGATCGAGTCGGAAACGAAACGCACGCTGCCGTCAGCCGCCAAGAACAGGGCTCCGCCGGGATGCAGGCTGCTGAAGCCTTCACCGCAGCCGAAGTTGGCCGTGTTCCAGGCGATTGCGGTCGTGTCCTGATTCAGTTTCGGACGGCTGTGGCCCACGACTACCTGGGTGCCGCGCGTCCCGCTGCCGTTGGGATTGCGGACGCCGAGCCAAGTCCCAGAGCGGCAATTCTTGGTCTCCCGCTCGCCCACCGCAAACGTGTTGCTGGTCCCATCCGTGATGTCGGCCATCGAGATGGCGCTGTTCCCAAAGAAGATTCCCGTGTTGGTCTTCACCTGGACCACGTCGCGGTGTCCCGAAACGCCGATGTAGTTGCTCAGACCAGGCCAGACCGGCGTGGGAACGCCACCCGCGACCACGCCGACTCCATCGTTGAAATTCCGGTTCTGATGCACTCTGCCGGGCTTGTTGTATTCTGTGTCTGACGGGCAGATGAACGCGGGAAGCGGCGTTTCGACAAGTTCCTTGAATGCCGTCCCGCCCGTTGCGAATGCTCGGTACAAGGGCTGCCGCACAACGCCCAGTTGGTCGTGCAGTGCCGATTGCTCCAGGAACGGCAGAGTCAGGGCGGCCCAGCCCCAACTCTCATTGTCGGCCGCGGCTGCCGTGGTGGCCACACTGGGGTAGATGTACCCGGAGGGGAACGACTTGAAGGTGTCGTGGTAATTCTGGAGGCCGATGCCGATCTGTTTCAAGTTGCTATTGCACTGCGCTCGCCGCGCGGCTTCCCGCGCCGATTGGATGGCCGGCAACAAGAAAGCCACCAAGATCCCGATAATGGCGATCACAACCAAGAGTTCGACCAGCGTGAAACCAACCAGGTGTGAGGCCGATCTGCCGCGGCCCTTGCGAGTCGTTTCCGCGAAAGTGTGCTCCTTGAGCATTTCCGTTCTCCCTAAAGGAAGGTTCTTGACGTTGGGCCGAAGCCTCCTTGCTCCGCTGACCCGAACAGCCACGACGAACGCAGCACGGGATAGACCACCGCCGCGGTTGCGTGCTTACGACACCGAGAAGAGCAACAGGCGTGCCGCCGGACACGGATGTTCCGTACCAGCCGAATTCGCAGAGATCCTACACCGTGAGCCATTCGCGATGGTCAGCTAGCCATGACATGTGCTGGATCTGCCCTTGGCATTTCACAGATCCAGCATCGGCGCACGGCTGCAGATCATGCGATAAGACGCGGAGCCGGACTGCTGGCACCAAACGGGATTTTGTTGTTCTTGGGCTGCGCTTACGGAGTCGCGCTTTCTGTGTGGCACGGCCTACTCGTTGGCCGTGTCTTCGTCGTCATCACTGCTTGCAGGCAAGCAGTGCCACACAGAACTTCGTCTCGTTCGCAGAAGACCTGCGACGCGACGGGGACGGCGTCAGTACTAGATTGTCACCGCGGACGGAGCGGCATCCTTCTGAAGGTCGAACAGAGGCGTGCTGAGATACCTTTCGCCGGAACTGCAGGCGAGCGTGACAATGGTCTTGCCGCGATTCTCGGCACGGGCGGCCAAACGGGCGGCCACGGCCAGATTGGCGCCGCTGCTGATCCCGGCCAGGATGCCTTCTTCGCGTGCCAGCCGGCGCCCCCACTCAAATGCTTCCTGGCTGGTGACTGTCTCGACACCGCTGAGCAGGCTGGTGTCGAGGTTCTTGGGAACAAATCCCGCACCGATGCCCTGAATCTTGTGCGGGCCCGGCTGGCCACCGGAAATCACCGGCGACTCCGCCGGCTCGACGGCGATCGCCTGGAATCCAGGCTGGCGCTTGCGAATGAACCGCGTGACGCCGGTGATGGTCCCGCCCGTGCCCACACCCGCTACCAGGATGTCCACGTGACCGCCGAGATCCGCCCAGATCTCAGGCCCGGTGGTCGTCTCGTGGATGCCGGGATTGGCCGGGTTATCGAATTGCTGCGGGACCCAGCTGCGGGGCGTGGCGGCAGCCAGCTCCTGGGCCCTCGCCACGGCGCCGCGCATGCCATCCTTGGCCGGGGTCAGCACCAACTTCGCGCCCAGTGCCTGCAGGAGCGCCCGCCGCTCCAGACTCATGGATTCCGGCATCGTGAGCGTGAGCCGATACCCCCGAGCCGCGGCGATGAACGCCAAAGCGATCCCTGTGTTCCCGCTGGTCGCCTCGATGATTTCGGTCTCCGGCGTGAGTTGTCCCGCGTTTGCCGCGGCCTCGATCATGGCCCGTCCCATGCGGTCCTTGACGCTGGACAGCGGGTTGAAGAACTCGAGTTTGACGAAGACGGCTGCCTGCCCGCGAGGAACAATCCGGTTCAATCGCACCAGAGGTGTGCTGAACACAGTCTGGACGATGTCGCTATAGGATTTGTTGCGCATCATGGTTCACTTTGCTCCTGGTTCGTACGCGTTCTTGACGGAAGACAGCGGTCTGCGTCAATCATCGTTTTGCCGGAAGCGGTTCCAGTCGATCCCCAGTTTGCGCATCCGGGCGCGCAGGGTATGGGGATTGATCTTCAGGGCGACGGCGGCACCGCGGCGGCCTTCGATGCGTCCCTTCGTGACGTGCAACGCGGCTTCGATGTGCCGCTTCATGGCTTCGTCCAACGGCAGGATCTGCTCGAAGGAAACGGGCTTCTGAAATCGGGACGGCTCACCAGACGGCTGCGTGACCGCAGACGCCGGCGGTGCGTGTTGTGCGGACAAACCCAGCGCGGCGCCGACCTCCAGACATTCACCATTGCCCAAGATGGCGGCCCGGTCGATCACGGCTCCCAACTCGCGGATATTCCCCGGCCAGTGATACGCGCTCAGGAGGACGATGTCCTCGTCGCTGGGAAGCACCAGCGGCAGAGTGAACCGGACGGCCGCGCGCTCGGCGAAGTGAATAGCCAGCGCCGGGATGTCTTCGGCACGCTGCCGCAACGGCGGCAGGAAGATCGGGAACACGGCCAGGCGATACCACAGGTCTTCCCGGAAGCGGCCTTCGCTCACCATCGTCGCCAGGTTCCGGTGCGTGGCCGCCACGATCCGCACATCGACGTGGATCGGTTGCCGGCCGCCCACACGCTCCAGCCAGCCGTCCTGGAGGATCCGCAACAAGCGAACCTGCGCGGCCAATGGCAATTCGCCGACTTCGTCCAGCAGCAGGGTGCCTCCGTCCGCCCGTTCAAACCAGCCGGGGCGAGTCTCGGTGGCGCCGGTAAATGCGCCCCGTTCGTGCCCAAACAGTTCCGAGTCGATCAGTTCGGGAGGGATCGCTCCGCAGTTGACTCGCAGGAACGCATGGCCGGCTCGGGCCGAATGGGAGTGGATCACGCGCGCAATCAGCTCTTTACCGGTCCCTGTTTCGCCCAGCAGGAGCACGGTCACATCGGACCGCGTGACGAGTTCCACCCGCTCCATGACTTCGCGCAACCCGGCGTCGGCGCCGACCACGGACTCGATGACTTCTTTGCGGCCCAAGCGGTGCAGCAGCGATTCCTTGTCGGCCTCCGCCGCGGCTCGCAGAGCGACGACTTCCCGCAGACGCAGGTCGTTTTCCAGGGCAGCGCTGAAGGGCTCCAGCAGCGTTGTGGCGAGATCTTCGTGTTCCGGCGAGAACCGTTCGCCGGGCGGCGCAATCAAAATCAGCACGCCCAGCAGTCCACGAGGCGCCGTCAGCAGCCCGACCAGCGCGGACGCCGATTTCGCGTCCGCAGGCAACAGACAGCCGGCCACGTCCTCTGCGGCGTCGCCGGGCGCCAGACACCGCAGGCGTTGCCTGCGCCAGGCGTCCTCCAGTTGCTGCAGTTGGCGGGAAATCAGAGTCGTCCGTACAGCGGCCGCATCGCCGGATTCCGCCGCGGCGGTGTCGGCCAACGTCTCGACCAGGCCTCTCTGCCGATCGATCTGCCTCACGACCGCGCGGTGCAGTGGCGCCACTTCCCTGAGCAGACGCATGATGGCCGCGGTGGACTCCGAGATTTCCACGTGCCGGCAGATCTCCTGCCAGACGCGGAGCATCCATTCCTGCGGAGGAGCGGCCCGCCTGGACTGCGTCTCCGAGACGATGGCACGACTTGAATCTGACTCTTCTTCTGGCATGAATCCGACTCCTCGACACCCACGCAGACATGATACTACTGCCGTCCCGGTCTTCGAAGTACCGCATTTCTATCCCGCTGCGACGACGCGACGCTCTTTAACACGAACGGCATGGTAATGCCGCGACACTTGACCGGCTTTCAGTTGGAATTCCGACAAACGTGATTTCCGCAATCGCCAAACCTGAAGTCCGCAAGCAGCAACGGCCGTGCCGACATCCAGCACAACCGTCATATTTCCTTACGCCCCCAACAGGCGACCGAAAGACCAACGCCCTTCACCGAGAATTGAGACAGGAGAAACATGACCGAAAGACTCTGCCTGACAGAGAGTTGTGACTTCCTGACTCGGCGGCTGGTCGCAGCCGAGTTGGGATGGATTGGCAACCTGTCCTCCAAAGATGCGCGCACGCCGTGGGCATTTCCGTGATATTCGCTTGCCTACCGAGCAAATATCACGGGAATCGTCATAGCTCACGGCATTGGTGGCCAGCCGGTGCCGCCATGCACTACGACCTGTAGGCCCGCTGGAAACAGAGCCGATACACTGCGCCTCCCAGCAGGCCGCCCAGCAGGGGCACGGGGGGCAAGACGAGCGGCAGATTGACGAGGCCCTCGATGCCCCACTTGCCCATGAAGGACGCGCGGGCCAACAGGTACCCCACGGCAATTGCCCAAGGCAGTCCGGCCCGGCGACAGCAAGACGACGGGATAGCGAATCGGACTGCCGAGTTGCGGCGGGATGTCCAGAGCCACCTTCACTTTCTTGCTGATCGCCGCATCGGTGGCGTAGACAATTCCCGCCTCCGCCGCTCCCGTCGCGACAAAAAGCCAAGGCTTGGCACACCTCGTCTGCCGCGACGACTTTGCCTTTCAGCCGCTCCCACAGTCCCAACTCCGTCAGCGCCTGCATGGCGCATCTTCCCGCCGGCCCGCCCTCGGGTTCTCCCATCGCCGGATGTCGGATTTCCGGTCTCCCCAGGTCCGCAATTCGCTGCACGGGGAGTGAAAAATCAGTGGCGCAACCTTCCAGCTTGCGATCCCGCTGTCTGCCGCAAGCTGGAAGCTTACGCCACGCAAGAATACTACCGGCAGCAGGGCGGCGCGGCGAGCCCGTCGCCCACGTAAACCAAGTACAACTGGGGCAGTTTCTCGCCTCCCAGCAGATCGCGAATCGTGCCCAGTGTGCCGCGAATGACGCGCTCGGCCGGATAGCTCGCGTCGCACACGATCGCGATCGGAGTGTCCGCCGCGTATTGCGCCTGCAGTCTGGGCAGCAACTCGTCCAGTTTCGCGCGCTGGGTGAACACCACCAGCGTGCCACGGAGGCGCCGGTCTGCGTCTGCGTTCCCCAGTTCTGTGCCCGACGAGATGATGAGCGAACCCAGCCCCGCGACGCCCTGCTGGAGGGCGGCGTTGGCGGCATTGAAGGAACTGATGCCGGGAATCACCGTGGGCCGGCATTCGGCCAGATACTGCGGAAGCCAAGCCCAGGGGCTGAACAGCAGCGGATCGCCGTTGTCCGCAAAGACCACGGTCTTCCCCGCCGCGACCAGTTCTTTGACGCGCTGTTGCAGCTGGGCCAACTCCTCGTTGGTGCGGACCACCCGGTCGCGCAGTTCCCCTTCGAAGTCGGCGGGCTTGGCGCCGCAGTACTGGCCGCCCATGAGCAGTGGGGAAGCGATCTGGACGACGCCCGGTTGCACGAATCCGGCAATCTCGTCCTTCATCCAACTGTAGCAGAACACGACGTCGGCCTGCCGCAGCAGTTGCGCGGCCTTGACCGAAATCAGTCCCGGATCACCCGGTCCGGTCCCCACGAGATAGACCCCGCCTGGTGTCTCCTTCGTGGCGGGCGCCGCCGGCGGTGCGGATGCCGGCGCCGCCGGCGGTACGCTTGCGGGACCTGGCGGCGGAGCGAAAGCCGAGGACGTGCCAGGTTGCACCAGAATCCGCGTCACCTGGCGAATCCAACGCTCGTAGGCGTCGGTTCCCGGCACGATCACTTGGTACGGCGCGGCTTTCGCGCTCAGCGGCTCGCCGTTCACGCGATTGGCCAGCAGCACCTGGCGTCCTCCCAGCCGCGGGAGAAATTCCGCGATCGAGAAGACGACCTGGTAGCCGTCCGCCGCTTCCACCAGCACATACGCCGTGCGCATCGCGGCCAGCGACTTGGTGGGGTCTGCGGGGTTCTCGAACTGGACTCCTGCGGCGCGAAGCACTTCGTGCAGTAAGACGCCTTCGTAGACGGCATCCTGGTCGCTATGCGGGAGCTTGTCTCGGACGGTTGCCCGCGGCAGCTTGGCGAATTCGCCGGGCGTGAGCGTGAGAGCCTTTCCGTCCAGGTTGCGCACGACCAGGTGGCGCATGCACGGCGCCTGAGCGGCAGCCGACGGCGACGCAGGTTGAGCACCCCAGGCCGACACCAGGCACCAGGACAGGACGAGGGGCAACAATCGGAAGTGGCGAGGCATGTTCATTCCTTTCTGGATGTGTGATGTGAAACAAAACGAGTCTACCGGGAGACCTGCGGTCGTTGGTTTCGGCGAGGTCGGGAGACCTGCGCCGAACGAGTCTACTGGGAGACCTGCGCCGAACGAGTCTACTGGGAGACCTGCGCCGAACGCGGACGCCCGCTGCATGCGACTTAGGGCAGGGACATGGTTTCACCTCCTGCACGCGTGCTCAGGGCCCGATACACCGTCGTGTCGACCGAATCGGAAATGAACCGAACCGAGCCGTCGACCAAGGCGAAATTCGCTCCCCCCGGGTGAAGGCTGCCGAACGCGGTCGTCCGCAGGCAAGCGCTGTTATTCCAGATCTGAGCGGCGTCGGCACGGTAGTTCAACGGGGCCAGCGTCGTCATCGTGGCGTCGACGATCGCCAGTCCCCCGGCAGAGTGCCAAAAACCGTACTGCCCGATCACCTGCTGGCCGCCATTGGCGGCCGCCAACGTGTCGAACACGGGGTCGACGTGGCCTCGTTCCCCGAAGAAGATAGTGTTGCTCGTTCCATCGAGTACGTCGGCCATTTTCACCGGCTCCTGCCCGGCGGTCGGAGCCGAATTGGGGCCGGTCTCAAAAAACATGCCGTCGGTGCTTTGCGCCGTTACGGTCCTGCAGTAGCCATAAAAGCGATAATACGTCCCCCCGGTCCCGCCGTTGCCGCCGTAGCTCGTGATGCCGTACGGATAGGGGGGCGTTCCCTGGTTCACGGGATTCTGCGGGATCACGTCCGACGGACAAACGATCACGGGCAGCACGATGCCGGCCAGGCCGTTGTTGATGTTGACGTACGGGTCGTTGGGGTCCAGTTCGTTGCGCAGACTCGATTGCTCCATCTCGTTCAGAATGAAGACGAACAGCGCCGTGGCGCGGCTCTTGGGCGCAACGGCAAACGTCTTGGCAAGCGTTCCCGGGGGGAAGGACCGGAGTCGGTCATGGTAGTTTTGTGTGCCCAGAGCCAGTTGCTTCAAGTTGTTGCTGCACTGCATCCGCCGGGCTGCTTCCCGCGCCGCCTGAATGGCCGGCAGCAACAAGGCCACCAGGACGCCGATAATCGCAATCACCACGAGCAGTTCCACCAAGGTGAACCCGGCCCCGGCCCGCCGACAATCCCCCGCCAACCAACCTCGCCCTTGGGCCCCGTCCAGGAACAACTCGGCGTTTCTGTCGCCTTTCGCTCCGCGAAAGGGCGTTCTTTCGCGGAGCGCAAGACGACATTGTTCGTGGACGAGTCCTTGAACGAGACCGCGGTCAGCAAGACCTTGGGGCCGCGTTCGCAACGTCGCATCTCGCATGAGCCGAGCCTCCTTGAGAAGAAACAATCATGAGAAAAACAACCGTCCACCAGGACTCAGTCCACCTGCTGTATCTCCCCGGCGCCGGTCACGGCGTAACCGGGTAGTTCCGCCAACTGGCGGCGAAACTCGACAGACCGCACGACCTTGACCAGCGTCTGCAGGCGCGGGTCGCCCGCCAGGTCGTTCGGGTAGCACAGGTCGTGTGCTTCCTGGGGAAATCCCAAGAAGGACAGCCGGGCCATTTCGCTGACCAAGCGATGGCACACGCCGGCGTCAGCCCAGCCACAACGGATAGCGTCGGCGACGCCCCGATGATCCGTCGCGATGCGGCGCGGCGTGCTGCGGCCGGCCAGCAACTCGTCCAACCACCGCCGCGCAGGGGTACCGGGCTCGCGTGCGACCCAGCGAACGTGCGCGTGAGCCGCCGCGTGGAGACTGGACAGCCGACGTTCCGGCCGGAATGCCACGCCTTGTTCCCATCGGGCGACGCGCAGCAACTGATACCCGCCCCCCGCCACCTCCTGCACGACGGGGATGTTTCCCGCCGGATCTGACGCTTGCCCCAGGTGCAGGCCCGCGACGTGCACCAGTCCGCGGCGCAAGAGAGCAAGCGCTTCGCGCGTGGAGCGTTGCAGCACGAGCAACCGAAATCGGCTCGCGTGGGCGATCTCCGTCGCCAACAAGCCGGCCGCTGGGTCGCAGGTGGCGATCACGAGCGTCTGCGAAGGATCGTGAGCCTGACGGGTGCGCAGTTCCCCCGCCTCCCAAACACCGTCGTGGACGGCCAGCCCGATTTGACTCATTTCCACCGGGTACAACCAGCGGCGGCCTCGAACCTCGGCCAGCCAGTAGCGACACGAATCCTGCGGGGACTCCCAGGCCCAGTCAGGCGAACAGTCGGGCGGCGCTTCCAACTCGAAAAGACCCTCCACCGTGCAGCCAAACGCGCGGGCCAAGGCCAAGGCGGCGGCCGTGGAGGGGACCAGTCTCCCAATCTCGATGGCACTGATCCCCGCTCGGGACAGGCCGGTTCGCAGGGCCAGCTCCTCTTGCGACCAGTTCCGGGCCGACCGGTAAGCCTGCACGCGATTCCGCAGGCCGGTATCGTGACTTGTGGCAGATGGAGCCGGACGGCCGGACTTGCTGCGCATGGCAACCTCTTCGGGCAAGAAGAACTCACGGCAAGCAACAGGGAGGGCTTCCGAACCGTTCGGCAGACTGTCAGGCATCGTGGCTGTCAGACCCGGACAGTCGCTTCCGTGGAGCGTTTGACAGTCTCGTGGCGGGCAATGATACAATCATGGCATTCGGTCTGCAAGGCCCCCCCTGGCACGTGCAGTCACAAATGCGATATTCGAACGACGGAGGAATCCATTGAGTTCGGCGACAGTATTTCACGACGTGGCCTGCACCATCTGCGGATGCGTCTGCGACGATCTGCGACTGACGGTCCAGAACGGTCGCATCGTCCGGGCGGAGGGAGCCTGTCCCTTGTCCGAAGACTGGTTGTTAGGGCAGGATGGAACGCAACCACCTGTGGCCGAGATCGAGGGGCAGCGCGCCGATCTGGAAACGGCGGTCCAGCGGAGCGCCGAGATTCTTGCCGCGGCGCGATGGCCGCTGATTTTCGGACTGTCCCGCAGCAGCACTGAGGGGCAGCGGGCGGCCGTCCGCCTGGCCGAACGGATCGGAGCCAACATCGACACGACGGCTTCGCTGTGCCACGCCCCGTCGGTCATGGCCATTCAAGAGGTTGGCGAGTCAACTTGCACTTTAGGAGAAATCAAGAATCGGGCGGATCTCGTGATCTTTTGGGGCGTCGATCCCGTGGCGAGCCATCCGCGGCATTTCCAGCGGTACTCGGTCGAACCGGCCGGTCTGTTCGTGCCTCACGGGCGCCAGGACCGGACGGTCGTCGTGATTGATGCGGAGCCATCGGAGAGCAGCCAGTTGGCGGACACGTTCATCCGCGTCGAGCGCGGTTACGAGTTCGAGGCCCTGTGGAGTCTGCGGTGCCTGGTGCGCGGACTGTCGCTGCAGTTCCAAGACGCCGCGGGGATCCCGCTCGAAGCGCTCGCCGAACTCTCGAACCGCATGAAATCTTGCCGCTGTGGCGTCGTCTTCTTCGGCCTCGGTCTGGCCCGCACGCCTTTGGGCCACCGCAACGTCGAAGCGCTGCTGCGATTGGTGACCGACCTGAACGCCCACACGCGATTCCATGCCCGGCGCATGCGGATCCCTGGCGACGTGACCGGGGCCGACCTGGTCCTGTGTTGGCAGACGGGATTCCCGTTCGCTGTCAACTTGAGCCGCGGCTACCCGCGCTACAATCCCGGTGAATATTCGGCCCATGAGATGCTCGAGCGCGGCGAAGTCGATGCGTGCCTGATGGTCGGCAGCGAGGGCGTCGCGCAGATGTCACCCCAGGCCAAGTCGCACCTGCGCGGCATCCCGACCATTGTGCTGGACTACCCAACGGTGACCTCAGCGTTCCCGCCAGCCGTCCGCTTCACCACCGCGGTCTACGGCATCCACCTGCCGGGAACGGTCTACCGCATGGACGAAGTGCCCATCGGACTTCGCGCCGTTCTGAGTACGAATTACCCGAGCGACGCCGACGTCTTGAACCGGATCCGCGGAAGGATCGCGGTCGGATCTAAGAACCGCTAACAAAACCGTTCGGCGCGGGTCTCCGACCCCGCCGAAACCGCCGACCGAGGGTCTCCGAGTTTCGTTTTGTTAGCGGTTCTAAGAAGATTCTCGCCATTCGGGGGATGTAACCACGACGGGCGGATGATTCACTATGATTGTCGGCAGGATCGATTCCGAGGAAAGACTTTTGGTCGTCGTTCAAGATCTCGTTCCCACGAACGAATATCGTGCCGGAACGAGCGAAAAGCGGTCGGCAAGCTGCGCATCCCCCCTCCACAAGCACGGGAGAGCCTCTAGTGTCGTTGGCCATTCGCACCGAGCATTTGACGAAGATCTACGGCGGCAAAGTGATTGCCGTCAACGATATGAGCTTGCAGGTGCCGGCCGGGTCGATTTACGGACTGCTGGGGCCCAACGGCGCCGGCAAGACGACGACGCTGCGGCTGCTGCTGGGGCTGCAGACGCCGACGGCGGGGAAGGCGGAGGTCTTCGGCCATGCTTGTGGGGTGAATGCGACGGGGGTGCGGGGCATGATTGGCTTCCTGCCCACCCATCCCACACTGCCGGGACACCTGCGGCCGGTCGAATACCTGGAATTGCTGGGCAAGGTCTGCCGCCTGCCGGCGGAGGTCCGCAAGCCGCGTTTGACGTCGTTGTTGCGGGCCGTAGGGCTGCTGGATGCGACGGACCAGCGGATTGACACCTTTTCGACCGGCATGCGGACGCGGCTGGGCATTGCGGCCTCGCTGATGGCCGATCCGCCGCTGCTGTTGTGGGACGAGCCCACGGCCGGACTGGACCCGGCCGCGCGGCGGTTCACCTTGGACTTGATCCGCGACTTGGGCAAGACGCGCACGATCCTCGTCGCCACGCACATCCTGAGCGACATCGACCAAATCTGCGACCACGTGGGGGTGATGTACGAAGGCCGCATGATCTTTAGTGGGCCGATGCGGGAGATGAAGCGGCGGTTGCAGCGGGACGAGTATATCCTGGAAGTCGAAGGACCGCCGGAAACGCTGTCCGCAGCAGCTCAGCGGGCCGACCAATTGCCGGATGTGACCGCGCGAGCCGCCGATCAGCACACGCTGGTCGTGCAGGTGGCCGAGGGTGCTAGCCGGGCCGCCGCGCTGGCGAAAGTGCTGGAACTGGTGGACGTTGGCGGCCTGACGCTGCACTCCGTTCAATCGGCCCGCAACGACACGGAACACGCTTACTTACAACTGCTGCAAGAGGACCAAGCGCATGGATTCCGGCGATTCGAATACGAAAAGCGGCACGGCGCTGATGCCGGCCCTGGCGATTCTGCGTCATGAACTGGGCAGCCTGTGGTCCGGTTGGCTGGTCCGTTTGTGGCTGATCGCCGCCGGATTACTGGCTTTGCTGACGCTGGCGAGCGCTTGGGGGCAACTCCAGACAGCCATCCTGACGGGCTCGCTGCTGTTTCCGTTTCTGGTGTTTCCGTGGTTTCTGATCGTCATGTTGCTGGGGATCAGCCCGGTGACCGGATCTCGGCTGGATGCGTTGGCCGACGGGATTCTCAGCCGCCCGATCACGCGTTACGAGTACCTGCTGGCCAGTTGGGCGGCACGGGTGGTGACCGTGTTGGCCGTGTTTTTTCTGGTCATCACGCCCTGTGTGCTGTTGGCCACGTTTGCCAAACGTCCTGCCGTGGCAGCCGACTCCGTGACCTGGTACGGAATGCTCTGCGCTGCAACGCTCGTCAGCCTGGTGTTGACGTTTCTCGTCTCGTTGGGCTTTCTCGCCGGCACGCTGTTGCGCCGTCCGCTGGTGGCCGCCGTGGTGCTGTTCTTCGTCTGGTACCCGGCGAATTTCGTTTTGGACACGTTGCAGCTGGAGGAGTTCTCGCCGATCACATTGAACCGGGCTCTGCCGACCCTGCTGCGGACGCCGTGGAAGGCGCCGGACGACCAGGCTGACCGCAAGCTGAGTTCGACGGACGCAGCCGCGTTACAGCGCCAGTGGGACCAGGTCATGACGGTCTTTGGGGGCGGGCAGCCCGAACCGCCCCGCCGCGACTCGGGCGACTTCTTCCAGCGCGGCAATTACGAGGATTTCTCGTTTTGGAAGGTCTTTCTCGGTTACAGTATCCCCACGCTGGCCGCCGTCGCTGTGGCGACTTGGTGTTTCTGCCGGCGCGATCTTTGAAGGAGTGGAACAACCATGCAGCGCCAACTTCTCGCCCTGACCATCGTGACTTGCTCGCTTTTCCTGAGCCGCGGCGCGCCGGCCGCCGAGCCGCTGCCGCCGCGAGCCGAGTGGATTCCCCAGGACGCCGTGATCGTCGTGGACATTGCTGAGCCTCGCCGGCTGCTGGAGCCCCTCTTGGACGATCGCGTCACCAGCGCGGTCACCGCCTCGCCCCAATACCAGGCCGCTACGTCCAGCGCCGAGTTCAAACAATTGGCAGGCGTGGTCAAGCACTACCAGGAGAAGTATCAGGTCGACTTCCGCGGCCTGGTTGGCAAACTGCTTGGCGGCGGCGTCACCTGGGCCGTCGGTCCGCAGCAGGCCAGCCTGCTGATCGTGGATACCGAAGACGCCGGGTTGCTGGAGGAAATCCACGAGTTCACGCGCGTGGTCGCTCGCGGCGAGGCCGAGAAACGCGGCCAGCCGAATGCCGTCGTGTCCGCCGAGTACCGCGGCGTGACGGGCTGGAAGTTCGGCCCCAACGAAGCGCACTCCATCATCGGCAACCGGCTGGTGTTGACCAACAAGCCCGATTGGCTCAAGGCGGCGGTGGACCTGCGGGCCGATCCGAACGGCGCCAGTGTGGCCAAAGCACCGAATTACCGCAGCGCCCGCCAAGCGGTCGGCGCCAACGCGGTGGGCAGCATTTACGCCGATCTGGCCGTGTTGAAACAGATCCCCAACGTGCAGACCGCGCTGGCCAAGAACGCGGAGAACCCGTTGGCCTCGCTCCTGTTCGCGCCGCTGCTGGAGGCCGTGCGCCAGTCGAACTGGCTGGCGATGGGCGTGAACGTCCAGGACCAGAAACTGGCGATCGAAGTGGCGGCGGACAGCGCACCCAGCGATGCCTCGTCGCCCAAGGAATTTGCCACACCGGACACCGCTGCGGGCGGCGCCATGCCGAACTTCGCGGTCCCGCGGCAGATCGCCTCCCTGAGCTTCTACCGCGATCTCCACAAGTTCTACGCGGCGAAAGACCGGTTGTTCCCCGAACGGACCTCGGGGCTGATCTTCTTCGAGAACATGATGGGCATCTTCTTCACGGGCCGAGACCTGACCGATGAAGTGCTGGCCGAGACCACGCCGCACGTGCGGTTCGTGGTGGCCCAGCAGCAGTACGACGCCAAGGTGGGCACGCCGCAGGTTCAGTTGCCGGGCTTCGCCGCTGTGTTCCGCATGAAGAACCCGGAGAAGTTCTCGCTGGTCGCCGAAGAGGCATTCCAGAAGGCGTTGGGTCTGGTCAATTTCACCCGCGGGCAGAAGGCCGAACCGGGCCTGATCATCGACCGGCCGGAACACGCCGGCGTCAAGTACACGGTCGCCGCGTTTGCCCCGTCCGCCCAGCCCGGCGAGGCGCCGGTCGACATGCGGTTCAATTTCCAGCCCACGCTGGCCATGCCCCAGGGCCACGTGATCATCAGCAGCAGTGAGGCTCTCGCGCGGGACTTGATCGACGCGCTGAAGGATGAGGCGGCAGGAAACGTGCAACCGTTGGCGGGCATGCACAGCCTCGTAACCCTCGATGGCTCTCGGCTGGCGTCGATCCTGAACGCCAACCGCGAGGCCATGATCCAGCAGAGCATGGTCGAGAAAGCCAAGACGCACGAGCAAGCCGCCCAGGAACTGGACGTGGGCCTGAAGATCGCCGAAGCCGTCCGCCAGCTCACCCTGAGCATGGGCAGCCGTGACGGACAAACGCGCGTGATGCTGGAGGCGACGGTCGAAGTGCCGTGATGCGAGGCCCCGCCGCCGCCACTGCACTTGTTGGACGCTTCACTGCCTGCCTATAATCAGGTATCGAGGTCAGGCAGGAGAAGCCCCATGCCGTTACGAGATCACTTTCGGCCACCCATCTGGAATCACTCGTCGTGGGAAGGATTTCACGGTGGTTGGCCTATGACCATGGTCCAACAGCTGGTCAAGGTGTTGCCTGAAGCCTACACGGCCGAGCCCCGGGTTCACCTGGGCAACTACTACGAGATCGATGTCTGTGCCTTCGAAGAGGATCCTTGGCCAACCAACGAAGCGGCGGCCGCAGTAAGTGCGGTAGCAGACGGCGGTTTAGAATATGCGGCAACCGCCGTCTATGCGCCGCCGCAGCCCACCTTGGTTGTGGACGCGGATCTGGACGACCAGTACGAGTATGAGGTGTTGGTCTTTGACCAGGAGCGCAACCGGAAACTGGTGGCGGCCATCGAAATCGTCAGCCCCGCCAACAAGGACCGGCCGGCGAATCGCCGCGCGTTTGTCGCCAAGTGCGCGGCCCTGCTGCAGGACCACGTCTGTGTGTCGATCGTCGATCTGGTGACGATCCGCCGCTTCAATCTCTATTGCGATTTGCTGGAATTGATCGGCCGCTCGGACCCGTCCTTTGATCCGCCTCCGGCGACATACGCGGTGACGTGCCGCGGGTACAAAGTCGAGCGTCAGTCGCGTTTCGCCGCGTGGGCGTATCCGCTTGTCGTCGGCCGGAAACTGCCGGCGCTGCCGATCTGGCTGCAAGACGATCTGGCGGTCTGCGTCGATTTGGAAGCGAGCTACGAGGAGGCGTGCCGAGCCCTGCGCATTCCGGGGTTCTGACCGGCTATGGGCCCCTTACAAGCGACAGTCCACCGAGTTTGCGAAGAATTAGCTTGTGACGGTTTCACGTTGGAAACGAAGCGATGCCGACCAGATGTCCCACGTGAAGTTTCCCGCCGCGGTCAACGGAGCGACCTGCGGACTTGCCGCGCTGGCCGCCCTGGGCTCGGTCCTCACCGCCGTCGCGATCACGGTCTTGTCGGCAGGCTGCCAACGCCCGGCATCGCCCGCGCCCGGTTCGTCGGCAGTGGCATCGGCTCCCTTCGCGGAGTCGCCGGCCCGGCAACGATCGACCGACAACGCGCTGACGGGCCGCGAGTTGTATCTGCGCGACTGCAGTGCCTGCCACGGTGCGGATGGCGACGGTCGGGGAGCGGCCACGCGGTCCCTGTTTCCCAGACCCCGCGATTTTCGGACGAGCAAGTTCCGGCTGGTGAGCACCGTCAACGGTGTGCCCACGTCGGCGGACCTGGACGCCGTCACGGTCCGCGGCATTCCGGGGACGTCGATGCCCTCGTTTGGGCAACTGGATGAGACGCCGCGCGGCGAACTGATCGGCGAGGTGCTAAGGCTGCGCCGCGAGGGCGTCCGGGACTCCGTCGTGCAGCGGCTGCGGGACGAGTACGGAGAAGACGAGTTCGACGAGCAGGAACTTGGCAGTCTCCTGGATCTGCAACTGACCGCCGGCGAGCCGGTCGCGGTCCCGGAGTTGGGGCCGGCGACCGAGGCGATGATTCAGCGCGGTCAGGAAGTCTTTGTCAAGCAGAACTGCCCTCGGTGTCACGGCCGCGACGGGACCGGCGACGACGGACTGTACCTGGCGGACGAGGAGGGCTATCCGACGCGCCCGCGGAACCTCGTCTGGGAGGAATTCAAAGGCGGTCCGGACCCGCCCTCGGTCTATGTGCGGATTCGGCTGGGCTTGCTCGGCACGCCGATGGCCGCCAACCCGAATTTGAGCCAGCAGGAGTTGGTCGCGCTGGTCCACTACGTCCGTTGGCTGGGCCGCGAACCCAAGTGGCAGTTGACGAATCATCAGCGGGCGAAGCTCGTGCTGGATCGGGGGTTTCTCTCGCCGGGGCATCAGCAATGAAGCAGAAAGGGGCGGCTGACACGTGAGTGAGCGGCAAGGCGCTAGCCGCCGGTATTGCGGTCGGACCGGAACCGGTGGCTAGCGCCATTCCGCTCACTCGTTTATCGAGCGGTGCTCACGCCCCACCAAATGGTGAGCCAGGGTGGCACGGAATCGGACCTGGCAGCGAACCCGCCCAGCACCAGATCGGCTCGGCCGTCCCCGTTCAGGTCGCCCGCTTCCATCGCCATGTGCCCGTCCTCGGACCGCTGCAGGACGTGCCGGACAAAGCGGCCCGGGGCGACTTGCTCCAGCCAGATCAGCGAATCGTACTCGCGCCGGCTGGCCCCGCGCAGAATCCGCTCGGGCAGAAACGCGCAGGCCACCACGTCCAAGTCCTCGTCGCCGTCCAGATCGACCGCCAGGGCCCGGATCACGCCGGGCATGGGACACAGCACGTGGTGCTGGAAGGGAAGCGTTCCCCGGTTCTCCAGCCAGTGAATGGCATGGTCCGGCTTGAGGTAGAATCCGTCCAGCGTATCGCCGTTGGTATACAGCACATCCGTGTCGCCGTCGGCGTCCAAGTCCACGAGTTGGATGCCGCTGGAGCCGAACGACGGATCGGCCGCCGCAAAGATCAGCCGCCGCTCGAACAGCCCCTGGCCGCGGTTCAGGAATGCTTCGACCGACTCGAACTCCTGGCTGAACAAGGCGACGAAATCCAAACGGCCATCGGCATCCAAGTCGATCACCGGCACATGGATGACGCCGTGCCGGTCATCCAGCACGCGCTGGCGGAACCGCGGGGTTGATCCCTGGGGGCGGATTTGTTCGAGCATCCGCAGGCGTCCGGTGGTCCGCCAGCCGAAATCGGCCACCACCAAGTCCAGATCGCCGTCAGAATCGAAGTCGCCGGGCTGAACATCGGCCACGCGGCCCAATCCCTCCGCCAGGACGATCGGCTCCCGATCGGGCTCGCCCCCCCGCAGCCAGACGACCTTGCCGCGATCGTGGTCTTCGGGCAGAAAAGTGCCCAGGTCCGCCACTACGAGGTCTTCCTGCCCGTCGCGGTCCAGGTCACAGGGTTCGACATGATCCGGATGGGCGACCTTGCCCAGCAAGGTCGTCACGGAACCCTGCGGGTCGGGGATGAGCCGGCGCACCTCGCCGGCACTCATATCGCAGAACAGCAACTCGACCCGGCCATCGGCACGGGATGTTGTCCGCCGCAGGTGCGACACCGCTGGAAAGAGGGGAGCGGCGTGGGGAAATTCGATCACCGTGCGTTCAAAACGGATCTTGACGCCGTCCGCCGGTTCTTCGGGTGTGTGGAGGACAAGTTCTTCTGGCGCCAGCGACTCGTAGTAGCCGATCACATCGTTCATGCGCGGGACGGTCAGGTCGTTTCGTCCCGATTCGGCATAGAAGCGGTGTCCCAGTTCGACTTGCTCCCGCCACGCGCGGCGTGGAAACGAAGCCGGGGGGGGCACGGCATGACAGTCGCCGCAAAAGGCGGCCACTTGCGAAGCGATTGGCCGAAGGTCCGGGGAGTCAACCGGGGGCGACGGAACGGGTTTCCTTCCGCAACCTGGCAGGCCACCGAAAAACGAAGCGGATACTGCGAAAATCAGCAAAACCCGCGTGATTTGCCCTGGACGAAGGCTCTGGAACTTGTGTCCGCGCGGATTCCAATTCAATCCGACCTGGGGGAGATCGACATCGACTATTGCTGGGACAAATCGCAGCCAAGCTGGAAAGAGCATGGGCCCGGCTCTTTTCGCGGCCCGGCGCCGCGGCGCGAATTTAGCGGCGTTTTGATTGACAGCCATTTGGCCCAATGGTAGGCTAGTAACGAATTTCGGGAAAGTGCGGCTCGTTCTTTTTCGTCCTTTGTTCTAAGGGGATCAGCGTATGAACAGCGTAACAAGACACCGAGGTCCCAGCCGCTCGGCAACCGGGGCCTTCACTCTCGTGGAATTGTTAGTGGTGATCGCCATCATTGGCATCTTGGTCGCCTTGCTGCTGCCGGCCATCCAGGCGGCCCGCGAGGCGGCTCGTCGGAGTCAGTGTACGAACAACCTCAAGCAGATCGCAGTGGCCCTGCACAACTATCACGACACGCACTTGGCGTTTCCGCCCGTGTCCGGAGGCATTAGATCGTCCGCGTACCCGGGCTGTTCTGGTTGGATCATCTCGACCGCGTTCAGTTGGCGGTGCATGATTCTGCCGCAAATCGAGCAACAGTCGCTCTACGACAGGCTGGACTTTAGCGTGGTGGGCCACAGCAGTTGTTACCCCGCCGCCCCCGGTAACACCGGGCAGTTTCCTCGCCTAGGCGATCCCGACCCCGCGGGCAGACCCGGCGACGCGGTCATCCCGTCTTTCGTATGCCCTAGCGATCCGACGCGGCAGGTCGGGACCGAGGGCCAGACGAACTACGCGGGCGTTTGGGGTGATCAGCCCCGACCCGAAACGGATCGAGGCATCTTTTCGAGACTCAAAGTCACGATGGGACATATCTCGGACGGCACGGCCAACACCGCCATGGTCGGCGAGGTGTTCCGCGGCAAGGCGTGCGACCACGTGTATTCGGGTGCCGGTGCACTCAATGGACAACGTTGTCGGCGGTGGTCCGAGGAAACCGGCTATTGCGGGGTGGCAACCGGCACGTACGATAACGCCAAGGCCGCGTGGGTCGGCATGACGCCGAACGACCCGCGAGCGGACCTGATTACGTGGTCGGATATGCACTGCGGGGGGTGTTTTCAGAATACCGATCGCCGGCCCATTTCCAGCCTGCATCCGGGAGGCGCGTTGTGTGCCTATGCCGATGCCTCGGTCCACTTCATTCCCGATTCGGTAGATGGGGACCTGTGGCGGAACACGGGATCGCGGTCCGGCCAGGAAGCTGGGGTATACCTGCCACCGTAACGGTCCGCGCCGGTGAGGGCGATCGGAGGTGGCACGGCTTACTTTGTTAGCCGTGCCGGGGTCGCCGTAATAACGGTCCGCGCCGGTAAGGGCGACCTGGATAACACTGCCTGGGCCATGCTTCGTCATGCGTGGCCCAGTGCGTTGGAAGTGTTTGTGCGTCAATCATACTCTGTGTTGGAAAGGAGTCGCTTGCTGTGGCTCGTGCCTTTTGTCTGTTGGCGTTGTTGGCATTGATCGTTGCCGGCTGTGATCCAGGAACCAGCGCGAGGAAGAAAATGGAAGGGGCGGAGGCTCCGACTTGGCCTGCCCTGCAGGCGATGACCGGCGAAGGCGGCATGATGACCGTCGGCATGTCGATGCAGATGGAGGGACCGCAGGCGGCCCAGAAGGCGGCGGCCGCTCCGGCATTTAACCAACTGCTGGACAATCTCGAAAAGGAGCCGATTCCGGGGAAGTTCTCGACGCCCGAACGCGAGGCAGCGAAGAAGGCCTATGTAGAGAACCTGCGCGCGATTGCGAAGGGTGGTTCCGACGACGAAATCAAGGCCCTCTGGGAGAAGGCACGCGAGAGCATGGCTGCGATGACGCGGCCCTGATCTTTGCGAGAAGGTGCTCGGCGGAACATGTCGTGTCCGAGACCAGCACGCGCGGGAGGGGAATGGTGCCCAGTGGCAGGGCGGTGGCGAGGCTGGCTCGTCCTTCTGCTGGCGGGCGTCGGCGCAGGGTGTTCCGACCATGTGACTGCGCCCGCTTCCACGTCGCGTCCAGTCGCGGGCGGCCACCCGAAAACCGCGACCGCCCGCGACTTGGCGCCGCAGCCCCCGCCGAAATCCGGAGTCGCAACGTCGTCACCCTTCGTGTTTCAGGACGTTGCGGCAGAGGCTGGCATCTCTTTCTTGCACCATTCGCCGCTGTCCGAGCAGCGGCATACGCATCTGACCTATGGTTCGGGCTTGGGCTGGTTCGACTATGACCGCGACGGCTGGCCGGACCTGTACTGCGCCCAGGGAAGGACTTATCGCCCCGGCCTGCCCGCAGGCGAGGCTCCCCCGGACAGCGATCCCAGTGACATGCTGTTCCTCAATCGCCAGAATGGTACTTTCGTCGACGTGACGCAGGCGGCGGGACTGGTCGAGGCGGTCTATTCGATGGGCGTGGCCGCAGCCGACTACGACAACGACGGTTTTCCGGACTTGTGCGTCACGGGATACGACGAGAACGTCCTGTATCGCAACAACGGCGACGGAACGTTCTGCAAGCAAACGCTTCCCGAGGGGCAATCTCCGGGCCGTTTGAGTTCGAGCTGCACCTGGGCCGACATCGACGCGGATGGAAACCTTGACTTGTACATTGCGAACTATGCCCGATTGGGTCCCGAGCCTGAAAACTACCCGCTGTGCACGCACACCGAGGGCGGCAAGACGCTGTACATCGACTGCCATCCCTGCATGTTGCAGGCGCTGCCGGACACGCTGTACCGAAACGGCCCGGACGGACAGTTCGAGGATGTCTCGGTCAAGGCGGGCGTTACGGCACCGAGCGCGCGCTGTGGCCTGGGCGTAATCGCAGCGGACCTGGACGAGGACGGCGACGTGGACCTGTACGTCTCCAACGATACCACGCCCAACTTCCTGTGGGAGAACCAGGGCGACGGTACGCTGGTGGATCGGGGCGTGGTGGCGGGAGCGGCCTTCAACTGCTACGGGGCTTGCGAGGCGGGGATGTCTCTGGAAGCGGCTGATTTCACCGGCGACGGGCGGTTCGATCTGTTCGTGACGAACTTTTTTCACGAGACGAACACGTTCTATCGCAACGAAGGCGGCCTGCTGTTCAGCGACGTGACGCCCGCCACGGGACTGGGCGCGCCGTCCAAGCTGCGCTTGGGGTTTGGCACGGTCGGCCTGGACTTCGATCGCGACACCTTCCTCGATCTGTTCGTGGCCAACGGCCACGTCCACGATCGACTGCACGAGATCAACCGCGATGAACCGTTCGCCCAACTGCCGCTGCTGTTCCACAACGAGAGAGGCGTACGGTTTAGCGACGTGTCGGCAGGTTCCGGCCGCTATTTCACCGAACCACACGTGGGGCGCGGCGCCGCCGCCGCCGACTTTGACCGCGATGGCGACGCGGACATGGCCGTGAATCATCTGAACGGTCAGGCGGCGCTGCTGCGCAACGAAACGCAACCCGCGGGCGGCTGGCTGCAGATCGAATTGATCGGGACCAGCAGCAACCGCAGCGGCATCGGCGCTGTGCTGGCGATCGATCTCGGCCGGCAACAACTGGTCCGCACTCGGCAGGCAGGCACCGGGTACTGTTCGTGCGGCGAAGAGCGGATGCTGATCGGCGTGGGCGACGCGAAGATCGTCACGAGCGTGTCGATCCGCTGGCCCAGCGGTCTCCAAGAATCGTGGAACGATTTGCCGGTCAACTCGTTTCAGCACCTTGTGGAGGGAACGGGCCACCGTAGCCCTCTCGCTCCGCGAGAGGAAAGCCGCAGCAGTCCAAGCCCGCAAGGCAAGGGCTCAGACGTACAGAATTCAGTTTTGGCCGATGGGACGTCCAGCTATATGGACCGATTCTGCTCGGCCAAAATTGAGTTTTGTACGTCTGAGCCCGGAAACACGATGAGCACCGACGGGAACTGACTCGTATGACGGCCGAAGTGAACTCACCCGTGGCGTCCCCGACCAGCCGCATGGAACGGCTGTGCCAGGCGCTGGCCGTCGTGGCCGCGGTGTGGGCCGTGGTCTCGGTGGTGCTTTGGCTTCGCCGTCCCACTCCTCTGCAACTCGCCGAACGGTCCGTTGCGGAGGCCCAGTTGCCGACGGCCGTCGAGTGCTACCTGGTGCATCTGGTCCGGCATCCGCAGGACTGGCGCGCGAGGCTGGAGTTGGCTGCCGTGCTGGACGGTATCGATCCGCTGCAATCGCTCGTCGAATTGCGCAAGATCCCGCCGGAGGCCGATCAGTACGGGGAGGCGCTGCGGTTCATCGCCCGCGTTTGCCTGGACCGCGGGCGCGATCAGGAGGCGAAAGAGACGCTCTTGGCCTTGGAGGCCGGCGCCCCGGATGACCGTTGGGTCCAGGCTTCCCTGGCCCAAGCTTTCTACCGGCAGCGCGACTTGAAGCTCGCCCTGCACCACGCCCAGCGCGCCGCCGAACTCGATCCGTCCCAGGCCGGCACCCATTTCCTGGTGGCGGAACTGTTCGACGAACTCGATCGCCACGCGGACATGATTCCTCCTCTGCGCGCCGTGCTCGACCTGCAGCCGGAAAACTACGCCGCGCATTTGAACCTGTGCTACGCCTACGGCAAGACGGGCCAGCCGGCCGAGGTGCGCAGGGAGGCGATGTGGTGCTTGACTCGCAATCCCAAGGATTTCCAGGCGCGGCGCTGGCTGGCGACGGCGGCGCGGGACGAAGGCCGGATCGACGAGGCCAAGGCCGAAATCCGCAAGGCGCTGGAACTGGCCCCGGAGGACCTCAACTGCCGACTGCTGGAAGCCGAGTTGCTGCTGTTCGAGCGCCAGGCGGAGCAGGCCTTCGAGCGTCTTCAGCCGCTGGCCGAACGCTACCCGGACGAACTGCGGCTGGCAGCCCTGCTGGCCCAGGCGGCGGCCGCGGCCGGGCGGTCCGAGGATGCGGAGAAGTACCGCCAACAGGTTCAACGCATACGAAAATGGTAGCCATGACGCATCAACCCTGGGCCCGGAGCCGACGGACGAGAATGGCCTTGTGGCTGACGATCAGCGGCCTGGGCGTGATCGTCGCCGGCCTGCCGCTGCTGGAGTCGCCGGTCGAGCGAACGAAGCGGGATGCGGAGGCGGTGCTGGCCAACGTCGTGCCGGGTCTGGGACTGTACGTGGACGACCGCTTGTGCGCGGAATGCCATCCCACCCAAGCGGCATCGTATCCGCAAACAGGCCATGCACGGACCCTGCGGCCCGCCACGCAGTGGCAGTTCGCCGCGGCCCTGGACGGGATGACGTTTCCGGACCCGGAACGCGGCATCAAGTACCGCTACCGTTTCGACCCGCGCGCCGGCCTTTCGGTGACCGCTCCCGAACGTTTCGGCAGCGACGTCTTTCCGCTCACTTATGCATTCGGGTCGGGGCGGCGCGGCGTCACGTTCTTGACTTTGATTCCCAATCGTTTCGGCCAGACGGTGGGCGTCGAACACCGCGTCGGTGTCCGCAACGGCCAAGATGGACCGATCCTGGAACTCGCCGCGGGCCACCAAGGGCTCGAACCGGCGCAGGACGTCGAGCAGTTCGGCCGGGTGATTGACACTGCGGTTGTGGCTCGTTGTCTGGACTGTCACGCGACGCGGGGAGAGATCGGCGATCACGAAATCCGCGGTCTGGAGCCGAACGTGGGTTGCCAGAAGTGTCACTGGCCCGGACGCGAGCACGTGATCGCGATGCGCGAGGCCAAGGCCCGAGGCGAAGAGGTTCCCGCTCGCCCCCCACGGCCGCCGTTGGAGCAGATCCGCGCTTGCAGCCGCTGCCACCTGCCGCCCGGCACGGAGGACGATCTGTTGAAAGTGATGCCGGATCACATCCGCAGCGTCCGGATTCAAGCTTCCGAACTGTTGCAAAGCCGCTGTTTCACCCAATCCGAGAACCGTCTGGGCTGTTCAACGTGCCACGATCCGCACGCCCCGATTGCCAGCGATCCTGCACGCTATGTTGAGCGCTGTCTGGATTGCCACGGTGCGCCGAACGCGGTTGCATGTCCCGTGTCGCCGAAGACCGACTGCGTGCGCTGCCACATGCCGGCCCAGACGGCGGAAAGCGGAATCCCATGGCACGATCACCGCATCCGCAAGAAGTAGATGGCTGGGCAGCATTCGAGAAACAACGGTCCCGTGTTTCTGGGCGATCATCGTTTCTGGCCGATCATCACACGGAGTGTGATGGCTACTTTGACGAGGTGACAGTTTTTTCTCGAACGCTGCTTACCTGCCGGCGACGTCCGTTTCTTTCAGCTTCAGTCCCAGATGATGGCTGAAGCGTGTGAACACCCACAGTTCTCCCGCAGCGGGTTCAAACAGATAGGGATAGGACAGTCCTCCGCCGGCGCGGCGGGCGATCACGGCCGGCGGGCACCAGGTCGTGCCGTCGTCTTCCGAGAAAGCCAGCGACAACTCCTGGCGGTGCCAACTGGCGGCCGCCTCCGACGCCTGGATGTTCTTGCTGCGCGCGATGTCGGTTTTGCCCTCCGGGTACAGCCGGTTCCAGGCCAACGCCAAGCGGCCGCTTTTCAATCGTAACAAGTGGCCCGGAGCGCTGCTGGCGTCGATCCGGCTGGGACGCACCGTCCGCCAAAAACGGCCTTGGTCTTCTGAAAATGCCTCCCAGAAGCAGTCCCAGTTGGTGCGGATGAGCATCCAGACGCGGCCGTCGCCCAGTTCGGCGAGCGTCGGCTCCATCGCGCCGTCATGGTGGCCGTGGCCGCCGAGGTCGATGAACTGGTCGCTGTGCCAGGTCTTGCCGTCGTCGTCCGAATAGTAGGGACGGATCTCGTGCCGGCCGGGGTTGCGGAACAGGTCCTGCACGGGCACGGCGATCCGGCCCGTGCGGGTCTGGATCATGTCGATCAGCGCGCCGCAGTAGCCCTCCAGAATCATTTGGCGGTCGGTCCAGGTCTTGCCGTCATCCAGACTGCGGATCGACCAGACGTCCAAGTTGACGTCGTCGGCCGGGGCCCGTTGGGCGTCGTCCCAGCGCCATTGGAAGGTCGACCGGTCCGCGAACACGACGACGATCGCGCCGGAGCGGGTTCGCACGGCGACGCTGTTGCCGGGCACGCCCGGCGGGGGACCGTCGTAGAGGGGTTTCGGTTCCGACCAGGTCTGGCCGCCGTCCGCCGTCGCGCTGGCCGTATTGCCTTGGAGACAGAGGATGCTGCCGTCGGACAGGTGGACGAACGGTCCCAGTTTCTCGAACGGCAGCTTGCTGCACCGCGGTTCGATCCACGCTTCTTCGGCCGCCGGCGCCGGCGTTGACATCCAGAACACCGTGAGGGCAGCGATCGCCGCTGCAATTCCGCGCGTCATGATGTGGCTCCCCCCCGCAAAAACCGATTGAATTCGATGGCTCGACAGGTTGCAATTAGTCTCCAATGTGGTAACACATCAAACAGGTGCGTTCAACTGGGAGATATCCGATGAAGACCTTGTTGGTTGTTCTGCTGCTAGCGGCGGCGTCCGGGAGTGATGCGCCGGATGCTGGTTCCGCGATCGTGATCGGCGACCGCCGCGAACTGTTGCTGGACGATTTCCTCGTGGAGAAGCTTTCCGGCGAGGCTCAACTGCAACTCCACCAGCCGGTCCCGCAGGAAGTCGTGTTCCAGACCGACGCCCCGTGGGAAGGAAATGCCTGTGGCTACCCGAGCGTGTTCCAGGACGGCAAGCTGTACCGCATGTACTACCACGCGGGCCACTATCGGCACGGCGGCAAGCCGGCCGAGGCCGGCCCTGTCCACCCCTGGTTCCTGTGTTACGCGGAGAGCGACGACGGCATCCATTGGCGGCGGCCGGAGTTGGGGCTGTTCGAGTTCGACGGCGCGAAGCAGAACAACATCATCCTCACGCCCGAGTGCGTGGCGGCAATCAAGGGCGATCCGGCCCACACGGCGGTCTTCCAAGACGCCAATCCCGACTGCCCGCAGGACGCGCGCTACAAGTGCATCATCGTCGGCAAGCCGCACGGGCTGTACGTGCTCAAATCGGCCGATGGCATCCGCTTCAGCGTTGCCAGCGACAAGCCCGTGATCACCGACGGCGCGTTTGACTCGGAGAACCTGGCGTTCTGGGATCCGGTGCGCAACGAGTACCGCGCCTACTGGCGCATCTTTACGGCGGGCGTGGCGGACGGCACGAAGTGGAAGCCCGAGGGCTTTCGCGCGATCCGCACCGCCACCTCCAAGGATTGCCTGAGCTGGGGCGGGCAGGCGGATCTGCGGTACGTCGATTCGCCCACGGAGCACCTGTACACCAACCAGATCCTGCCGTATTACCGCGCTCCGCACATCTTCATGGGCTTTCCCATGCGCTACACCGACCGCGGCTGGTCGGACTCGATGATGGCCCTGCCGGGCCTGGAAGAACGGCTGGCCCGCTCCAAGGCCAGCCCTCGCTACGGGACCGCAATCACCGACGGCCTGTTCATGACCAGCCGCGACGGCGTGCTGTTCCGCCGTTGGAACGAGGCCTTCCTGCGGCCGGGACCGCGCCAGCAGGGCTCCTGGGTCTACGGCGACAACATGGTCTTCTGGGGCATGGTCGAAACGGCCTCTGCCTTGGGCGATGCGCCGAACGACCTCTCGATCTATGCCTCGGAGCACTACTGGCAGGGCGTCGGCGTCAGCGTTCGGCGATTGACGTTGCGGATCGACGGCTTTGTTTCGCTGCGGGCGGCGGCGCGAGGTGGCGAACTGGTCACCAAACCGCTGGTGTTCGACGGCGGCAATCTGACACTGAATATGTCCACGTCCGGCGCGGGGAGCATGCAAGTTGAAATCCAGGATGCTGCGGGCCAGCCTGTTCCCGGCTATGCCCTGGCCGACTGCCCGGAGGTGTTTGGCGACGAGCTGGCGCGGGTCGTACGCTGGCGCAACGGAGGCGACGTGCGGCCGCTGTCCGGCAAGCCGGTCCGACTGCGGTTCGTGATGAAGGACGCCGATCTGTACGCCTTCCAGTTCGTGCCCCACCAGCCGGACCCGGTGCGCCCTGCGCCTTAGAACCGCTAACAAAACCGTTCGGCGCGGGTCTCTGACCCCGCCGAAACC
>CAYPGE010000024.1:0-39280 GCA_964409865.1 uncultured Pirellulaceae bacterium | reverse complement strand
ACCGGCTCCTCCGTCCCTTGGCCAGGAAAACGGCGCCCATGCCGCCTTTGCCCAAGGGACGGAGGAGCCGGTAGGATCCCAAAAAGAACCCTTTGTGCTTCCCCTGGAGCAGCTTTTCGGTCTGCCATTGGGTCAGCATACCCCGATCCACCAGCGCCGCCGTGATGGCGTGGGGATTCCCCAAATCCACCCCCGCCGCCTCCAACTCTTGCCGCAATTGCGACAACTTCGGCTCGGTAATGAGGCCGCTCCGCTCGACGCGGTCAAGAAATGCGGCAACAACCTTGGTCGACATGAACGTAAAGCTCAGGACCACTACGATGGGAAATAACTGCAATGCCGTGATTCTACACCCTGGACACGGCTCTCGTATACCCTCCCGTCACCTATTCTCTATTTTGAGCGAAAACTATTGTAACGCAAGGGAATTGGGGGAAAAGCCAGTTTGCCGGATTTCTCCAAGTTTTCCACGCTCGGCTGGCAGTCGCCCAAGGACAGGACCAGTCCGTCGTAGCCAAGCCGAACTCCCGTGAATAAAATCGGAACCCACTGCTTTGCCAGGTCTGGGTTCCTGCGTACGGCCGCGGTCGCCAGACCGTGGAGATTCCGTACCCTGACGAATGCAGCTGCCCCAATCGTTGATTTGCTAAAGCACCACGACGATCGTTCGCGCCACGGCATGCATACGGGCTTGGTATTCAATATCCAGAAGTATTCAATCCACGACGGGCCGGGGATTCGCACCACGGTGTTCCTGAAGGGCTGTCCGCTGCGCTGCGGATGGTGCCACAATCCGGAGAGCCGGGCTGCGGAAGTGGAAATCTCTTGGTCCCAGGCCCGCTGCATCCGTTGCGGCCAGTGCTGGGAGGTCTGCCCCCAAGCCGCTGGGGACCATCCCGCGTCGCCGGAAGTCGATCGCCAGCAGTGTATCCGTTGTGGCCGGTGCGTTGCGGTGTGCCCCACCGGTGCGCGGGAGCTGGTCGGCCGGCGGCGGACGGTTGTCGAGGTCATGGACGAGATTCTCCAGGATCGCATTTTCTACGACGAATCCGGCGGTGGAGTGACATTGTCGGGCGGGGAGCCGTTGATGCAGCCCCAGTTCACTGGCGAGTTGTTGGCGGCTTGCCGTGCCGAGGGACTGCACACGGCGGTGGACACCTGCGGTTACGGCCGCTGCGAGGACTTGTTGGCGTTGGCGGCCGTGACGGATCTGTTCTTATATGACGTGAAAATCTTGGACGACGATCGCCATCGCCAGTACACGGGAGTTTCCAACGTCGTTATCCTGGAGAACCTGACGGCGTTATGCGAGGTCCGGGCGAACGTTTGCATCCGTGTGCCCGTGATCCCCGGCTTTAACGACGAACCTCGCGATGTGGACGCGATCGCTGCGTGGGTGGCATCGCTGGGAAACATCCGGCAATTGCACTTACTGCCCTACCACGCGTTGGGCACAAACAAAGCGAAACGGCTGGGGTTGGCGCCGGCAGCGGCACCGGCGGCGGGACCGGCGCATGATCGCCTCGAAGCGCTCGCCGAACGGGCGCGGGCTTTTGGTCTGGTGGTTCAGATTGGCGGATGAAGGCATGAATGCAAGAACAAGGCGTCTGCGGCAGGCCAGCTTGGAGGCTCAGCCCAAGATCTCTCATGAACGAGCCAGCTTGCTGACGGAGTTCTACCGGGCCCACGAAGGCAAGTACTCGGTTCCCGTCATGCGGGCCCGTTCGTTTCTGCACCTCTGCGAGCAGAAGACGATCTACCTGGGCGACGAGGAACTGATTGTGGGCGAGCGAGGGCCGGAACCGAAGACCGTGCCCACGTACCCGGAACTGACCTGCCACTCGCTCGACGACCTGCGGATTCTGAATTCCCGCCCCAAAACGGCGTATGCCGTGAGCGACGAGACGCTGCGGGTCTATGAAGAACAGATCATCCCCTACTGGCGCGGCCGCAGCATGCGGGACAAGATTTTCGCGGCGATGTCCGACGAGTGGATCGAAGCCTACGAGGCAGGGCTGTACACGGAGTTCATGGAGCAGCGGGCGCCGGGCCACACGGTGCTGGACGACAAGATCTACCGCCGCGGCATGATGGATTTCCAGCGCGACATCTGCGAGGCGATCGCCGCTCTGGACTTCGTCCGCGACCCGGAAGCCTACGGCAAACGCGAGCAGCTGCTGGCGATGGACATCGCCTGCGACGCGGTGATCCTGTTTGCCGAACGGCATGCCGCGCTGGCGGCCGAGAGGGCGGAGACGGAAGCGGATCCGGTTCGCAAAGCGGAACTGGAGAAGATCGCTGACGTCTGCCGCTACGTGCCGGCCCAGGCCCCGCGGGATTTCCACGAAGCGCTGCAGGCTTACTGGTTCTGCCACCTGGCGGTGATCACCGAGTTGAACGGCTGGGATTCGTTCAGCCCCGGCCACCTAGACCAGCACCTGCTGCCGTTCTACCGCCAAGGGCTGGCCGACGGCACGCTCACGCCGGAGCGTGCCCGCGAGTTGCTGGAGGCGTTTTTTGTCAAATTCAACAACCACACCGCGCCGTCCAAAGTCGGCGTGACAGCGGCGGAGAGCGGCACCTACACCGATTTTGCCAACATCAACCTGGCGGGCCTACTGCCCGACGGGCGCGACGGCTCGAACGAACTCACACACATGCTGCTGGACATCATCGACGAGATGCACTTGCTGCAGCCCAGCAGCAATCTGCAGCTGTCCCGCAAGACGCCGGACGCCGTGCTGAAGCACACGTTGCGCGTAATCCGCCAAGGCTACGGCTTCCCGTCGGTTTTCAACGCCGATGCGGTGATCGAGGAGCAGGTGCGGCAAGGCAAGACGCTGGAGGACGCGCGAGCCGGCGGCTGCAGCGGCTGTGTAGAGACGGGGGCGTTCGGCAAAGAGGCCTACATCCTGACGGGCTACTTCAACCTGGTGAAGATCCTGGAATTGGCTCTGCACGATGGCGTCGATCCGCGGACCGGCAAGCAGCTGGGACGGCGCACGGGGGACGCCTCCGCCTTGGCGACGTTCGACGATGTTTTCGCCGCGTTCCGCAGGCAGTTGCAGCACTTCGTGGAGATCAAGATCGCCGGCAACCAGGTGATCGAGCGGATGTATGCCACCTTGATGCCCGCGCCGTTCCTGTCGGTCATCACCGACGACTGCATCCGCAAGGGCCAGGACTACAACGCAGGCGGCGCTCGCTACAACCACACCTTCATCCAATTCGTCGGCATCGGCAGCCTGACCGACAGCCTGTCGGCCATTCGACAGTTGGTATTCGACGAGGGCCAGTTGAGTTTGCCGGAGTTGGTTGCCGCCTTGGACGCGGATTTTGTCGGCTCTGAGCCGTTGCGGCAGAGGCTGCTGCACCGCACGCCCAAGTACGGCAACGACGACGACAACGCGGACGATCTGATGGTCCGCGCCTTCCATGCGGTTGTCGAAGACGTAGACGGCCGGCCGAACACCAAGGGGGGATGTTATCAGGTGGAGATGCTGCCCACGACGTGCCACGTCTATTTCGGCTCGGTGACCGGCGCCATGCCGGACGGTCGCAAAGCGGGGGTTGCGCTGTCCGAGGGGATTTCCCCGGTCCAAGGCGCCGACCGCCGCGGGCCGACGGCGGTCTTCAAGTCGGCCGCCAAAATGGACCACCTGAAGACCGGCGGGACGCTGTTGAATATGAAGGTCACTCCCGCCCTGCTGCAGGACGAAACCGGAATCGACCGGCTCGCCCAACTGGTCCGCGGCTATTTCAAGCTGGACGGACACCACGTCCAGTTTAACGTGGTCGCGGCGGAGACCTTACGAGCGGCGCAGGCCAGGCCGGACGAGCATCGGGACTTGATCGTGCGCGTGGCCGGCTACAGCGACTACTTCTGCGACTTATCGCGGGAATTGCAGGATGAAATCATCGCCCGGACGGAACATACGGCGATGTAGGATGTAGCATGGCTCTCCGAGCCGTGCAACGCGTCGCCGGATCCCGAACCATGCCGCACGGCTCAGAGAGCCATGCTACGAGAAGACGGCGATTCAAGGAAAGGACATCATGGCCGAATTGACTTCTGTCGAGCGGGTACTGCGGGTGCTGCGAAACGAAGAGCCGGATCGGATTCCACACTTCGAATGGATCATCGACCACCATGTGCGCGAGGCGATCATCCCGGCTTGCAGCGTGGAAGAATTCACGGTGCGGATGGGCTTGGATGCCATCCTCACCGGCCCGGATTTTCGCAAGCAGCAGATCGGCGAAAAACGCTACCGCAACGAATGGGGCGTAGTCACCGAGTACACGGGCGAAGAGCACAGCTATCCGGTCGAGGGCCCCATCAAGAGCCTGGAGGACTTCCAGCGTTACACGCCGCCCGACCCGCACGCGCCGGGACGCTACGCGAGCCTGGATCGGCTGGTCGCGAAGTACAAAGGCAAGCTGGCGATTGGCGTGCACCTGAACGACGTGTTTTCGATCCCGCGATACCTGATCGGTTACGAAGAACTGCTGATCGCCCTGGCGGCGGACCAGGATCTGGTGCGGAAACTGGTCGAGCTGTCCGTCGAAGTCAACTTGGAAATGGCCTGTGAAGTGGCCCGCCGCGGCGCGGATTTCGTCTTCACCGGCGACGATTATGCGTCCACCAGCGGCCCGCTGATGTCGCCCGCCATGTTCCGCGATCTGTTCGCGGAACCGCTCCGGCGCGTGGTCATGGGCTTCAAACGTCAGGGGTTGCCCGTGATCAAGCATACCGACGGGAACATCATGCCGCTGCTGGACATGATCCTGGATTCCGGCATCGACTGCCTCGACCCCATCGATCCGGTCGCCGGCATGGACATCGAGAAAATCAAACGCGATTACGGCCAGCGGGTCGCCTTGAAGGGCAACGTCGACTGCGCCCATACGCTGACCTTCGGCAGCGAAGCAGACACGGTCCGCGAGACCAAGGAAGTGATCCGCAAAGCGGCCGGCGGAGGAGGACTGATCCTGTCGTCCAGCAACAGCATCCATTCGTCCGTCAAGCCGGGCAACTACCTGGCCATGTGGAATGCGATCCGCATGTACGGCAAGTACCCGATCTCGCTCGATACCTGGGGCGACGACACGGGAAATACGTTTGCGTGAACACAGAAAGAGACGCAGAAAGATGAGCGGCTGACAGAAAAATGAGGTGACAGAAAAATGAAAGACGGCGACAGAAAGGAAGGCGACATAGAGTCCGGCCGACAATCGCGCAACCACATCCTTGGCTCGGCGATTGCACCCCCAAGCTCCTTTCTCTTCCCCATTTTTCTGTCACCCCATCTTTCTGTCAGCTTCTTCTGATATCTTTCTCTTTGCGATCTTCTTATCTGTCCAACGGATGTTCAATCTTTGAGGTCTTCCATGGACTACCTCGTCGGCATCGACCTGGGCTCGACCAATCTGAAAGCGATCGTGTATGACGTGACCGGCCATGTCGTGACTCGCGCCAGCCGGGCAACACAACGATTCAACCCGGATCCCGCCCGGCCGCAGTGGGCGATTTGGAAACCGGAACAGATCTGGGGCGGCGTGGCGGAATCGCTGCGGGAGGCGATCGGCCGGCTGGACGACCCGTCGCGGATTCGCGGCGTGGCGGTCACCGGCATGGGGATGGACGGCGTGCCGCTGGACGCGCAAGGCCGCTGGCTGTACCCCTTCATCTCCTGGCACTGCCCGCGCACCGAGCCGCAGTACAAGTGGTGGCTGGAGCACGTCGGCGCGGAGAAGCAGTTTGCCGTCGGCGGCAACCAGCTGTGGGTCTTCAACACCGTCCTGCGGATCCTGTGGATGATGGAGAACGAGCCGCAGATCCTGGCCCGGACGCACAAGTGGGTGCTGATCGAGGACTTCGTCAACTTCATGCTCTGCGGCGCGCTGGCGACCGACTACAGCATGGCCTCGACGACGCTGCTGTTCGACCAGCGGCGGCAGGCGTGGTCCGACGAGTTGATTTCGATCTCCGGCGTGCGCCGCGATCTGCTGTGCGACCCGCAGCCCAGCGGCACGGTGCTGGGCCAGGTCCATGCGGCGGCGGCCGAAGCCACGGGCCTGCCCGCCGACACGCCCGTCGTGCTGGGCGGTCACGACTACCTGTGCGGCGCGCTGCCCACCGGCGTCTTTCGGCCCGGCGTGGTCTGTGACGTGACCGGCACCTGGGAGATGGTCGTGGCGGCGATTCCCGAACCGGTTCTCACGCCCGCCGTGCGCGAGATGGGCATCCTGGTCGACTCGCACGTGGCACCCGGCAGCTGGGCGGCGATGGGAGCCACCGTGGCGGCCGAGCAGTTGGAATGGTTCCGCCGCGAGTACGGGCAGCCGGAAAAGCTGCGGGCCGAGCAGGAAGGCGGCGTCGATTGGGACTACCTGATGCAAGCCGCCGCCGACGCGCCGCCCGGCGCCCACGGTTGCCTGTTCCTGCCTCACATGTCCGGCAGCCACTGCCCGGTCGTGGATCATCGCTCGCTGGGGGCCTTCGTCGGCTTGCGGAACATCACGACCAAGGGCGACATGTTGCGGGCGATCATCGAGGGTTTGGACTACCAATTCCTGCAAGTGGTTCGCGGCTTGGAGCACTCTCTGGGCGTGCAACCGGAGACGATCGTGGCCATCGGGGGGGCGATCAACAACGCGTTCTGGATGCAGAACAAGGCCGACGTCGTCGGCAAGCCGATCGAGGTGCCGGAGATCGAAGAAGCGGTGGTGCTGGGCGCCGCGATACTGGCCGGCGTCGGCGTCGGAATCTACCGCGACGTCGCCGACGCCTACGCCCAAGTACACCGTCCCGGCCGCGTCTACGAACCGGACCAGGGCCTGAACGCCCGCTATCGCCAGTGGTTTGCCGTCTACGAGTGCCTGTACCCGGCACTCAAGGCGATGCACTCCCAAGTACACTCGTTCGGCTGACCATGACGACGTTATGTTATTGTCTGATCTCGTGCGGGACGTCGTCCCCGCCCGGGTCTGCCAGGCGGTCGGCGAGACTGCAAACCCACCACCGAAAGGTTGATGTCATGAGCCGAAGCGTTCTTGCCTTGTTCGTCGCAGTCACCTGCGCGGCCTTCACGAATGCCGCGGAACCGGATGTCTCTCCCAGCGGCCATGCTGCCGACCCGAACGCGAAGCTCAATCCATCGTCCACGCCGGCCCCAGAGTCACGCCCGAGGCTGTCGCGGGCTGATCTGCCAAGATTAAGGAAACTCGATCGTGCCGGCGTGTTTGCGGCGTTGGGCTCGTTCGACGACGGGGGATGGTCCGATGCAGAGTTCACATCGCGGGCGCTGGATTTGCTGGATCCCCAGCGAATTCCGGGCTTGGCCGAGGCCCGGCAGGCCGGCGATACGGATCGAGCGCTCGAGGCGGTGTTTCGCGCCTGCCGCGACGGCCGGTCCGCCCCGGCCAAGCCCCGCGTTTCCGCCGTCGCGCCGGCCGCCGCCAACGACGTGTTGGAGCACCGCTTCAGCTTCTACGGCGAACAGCATCAGTTGCCGCCCAGTATCGACTGGGACGCCAATCCCGGCACGGCGCACTGGGGGCACGACCTGAACCGATTCTCGTTCCTCAGTCCGCTTACCCAGGCCTACCTGGCGAGCGGCGACTTGCGATACAGCCGCGAGGCAGTGGAATTGATCCTGGACTGGATCGCCAAGTGCGACGCCAGCCGGTGCTTTGCGGGCTCGCCGTACGTCTGGGGCTCGTACCTGAACAACGCGATCCACTGCCAAGCCTGGTGTGCTAATCTGGCAACGCTGGTCGCCTGCGAACAGGTGACGCCGATCGAATTGCTGCGCGTGCTGAAGTCGGTACACGACCAACTCGCCTATCTGGAGATCGTCACGAACAGGCACGCGGGCAACTGGCCCACGATCGGCATGCAGGCGATGCTGCAGTGCCTGGGGACTTTTCCCGTCTTTCGAGATACGGAACGATTCGTCGATTACTGCACCGGAGCACTCCGCGAACAGATTGCGGATCAGGTGCTTCCCGACGGCGTGCAGGACGAGTTGACGCCCCATTATCACCGCGTGGTGGTCAACAACTTGCTGAATGCCCTCCGAGCGTTGCGAGCCCTGGACCGCGATTTGGACCCGCAGACGCGGCAAACGCTGGGCAAGATGCTGCACTACGCCCAGCAGACGACCGTTCCGGACGGCAGCAAGCAGGTGGCCTTCAACGATTCCGATCCGGGCACACCCGGCAAGTATTCACACACGCTCACCGAACTGGGACTCCAGGAGTTCATCTCGCCGCCGTCCCGCCTGGGCCCCGAAGTGTTTTCGTATGCGGGAATGGCCCTGCTCCGCCAGCGGCAGGACCTGGGTGACTTGTACTTGGCCTTCGATGCCGGGCCGTATGGTCGATCGCACCAGCACGAGGACAAACTGGGCTTGTGGTTGTTCGCCTTCGGGCGGAATCTGCTGGTCGATCCGGGCCGCCATCTGTACGACTGGTCGGCCCGCTCGTTCTATCCCTACCTGCGCAGCACGGCGGCCCATTCCACGATCCGCATCGACGGACAAGACCAGCACAGCGCAGGTCGGCGCGACACGTGGATCGCGAAGCAACCCTTGGATCTGGGCTGGAAAGCTGCGGACGGCGAAGTGCGGGCCTCCGGCGTCTACGGTCTCGGCTACGGCCGGGACAACCGCATCGCCGTCGTTCACCGCCGTGAGATCGTGTTCGTCAAAGAATGCTGCTGGGTCGTGTTCGATGCGGTGGAAGGCGACGGCGAGCACGCCGTCGAGTCCCGGTTCCAGTTTGCGCCGGGCGAGTTGCACGTCAGCGGCACGACGGCGCGGACCGGATTCGACGATGCCAACCTGCTTTTGATCGCAGCGCCGGCCGTGCCGTTTGCAGACATCCACGTCGAACGCGGGCAGGAGAACCCGCGCGGCGGCTGGTACTCCGACAGCTACAACAAGATCGAACCCGCGCCCGCCTTGGTGTGTTCGCTACGGACGACTTTGCCCTGGCGCGCGGCCACGCTGCTGTTCCCGTACCGGGGCTCGGAGCCACCTCGTACGTCCTTTTCATTCGACGGACAGCAAGCGATGGTCGGACAGCCCGAGATGGGCAATCTGCGCGTGACCAGCGCGCTCCCGCCGCATACGAGCAGAACGAACCATTGAGAATCGTTTTGCTTCCCCCTACATCCGCACGTCCTGTTGAATGTAGAGGTGGGTTCGATGTACCTTAAGCACCGTTCGAGAAATAAGTGGCGTAAGCTTCCAGCTTGCGATCCCGCTATCTGCCGCAAGCTGGAAGCTTACGCCACGCAGAAATCGGACAGTGATTTCTCGAACGGTGCTAACCGAAATCGTCGGCGCTCCAGGAGGTGCGATATGCGCCTCCATGACCGGAGGAGGCGCAGCGGTTTGAGATGATACTCTGGAAGGAGGTGTACGATGAGCGGTTCGACGACACGACGTGATTTTCTGCGGTCAGCGGCAGCGGCAGGCGGTTGCCTAATGGTGCCGGGGTGGAGCCAAGCGAGACCTGCGGGACAACCGGCGGAATCCCAATCGGGACCGGCGAACTCCGGCGGACCATCGGCGGCCGCCGATTGCCCGGCGACGGTGCTGAACACACCGGTCCTGGTGGTCACACAAGCGGTCTCGCGCGACGTCGATCCGCGGGCCGGCAGTTGGGTCTACATCACCGAAGTCCTGCGCCGTGCGGGAGTGTTTTTCGAAGAACTGTCTCTGGATCGCTTGCCCTGGCTAACGGACCGGCCGAATGCGATCGTGCTGCTGGCGGGGAACTTGTCGCTGACCGAGGCGCAGCGTCAAGTCCTCGCGGCCTGGGTCAGCAACGGCGGCTCGCTGGTGGGCATCGGCGGTACGTCGGGGCTTGACGAGGTCTTCGGCGTCACGGACCCGCGCCGCCTGGCGGAAGGCTGGATCAAGGTGACCGCTCAAGACCATCCCCTGACCGCCGGTCTCCGCAGTTCGTTGCACGTGTTCGGCGGCTACACGGTCAAGGCCGGCGCTGCGACCCCGCTGGCGGAATTGGAGTTGGCCAATGCTACGAAGAAAGGCAGCGTCATCCTGGAACATCGTCCAGGCCAGGGGCGTGCCATCCTGCTGGCCGCTGATCTGTTGTTCTCCATCGTCCACATCCAGCAAGGCATCCCCGTGTTCCAGGATTGCCACGCGGCTCCGGACGAGTCTGCGGCGACGAACGAGGGCATTTTGAAAGCCGAGGACGGAATGGTGCTCGATTGGCAGCGGGACCGCAGTCCGATGGCGCCCACGGGCGTGCCGGCGTTCCTCGAGCCGATCAGCGACGAATTGCGGGAACTCATCCTGCGCAGCATTTTCCACGCGGCTCGCGAACAAGGCGTCGCGCTGCCCTTGCTCTGGTACTGGCCACGCGGCTTGCCGGCCGTCGGGCACATCTCGCACGATTCGGACGGCAATGATCCCGCCAAGGCGGTGGCGCTGCTGGAAGTGATGAACCGCTGCCAGGTGAAATCCACGTGGTGTACGCTGTACCCGGGCGGCTATCCGCAGGAGTTCTACCGCACTCTGAAAGAACAAGGCTACGAAATCGCCCTGCACTACGATGCTCTGGACGGCAGGCCGCAGACGTCCTGGTCGAAGGAGCACTTCCTGCTCCAGCACCAGTGGCTGCTCAAGGAGGCGGGACTGGAGCACATCTATTCCAACAAGAACCACTACACGCGTTGGGAGAATCGTCTCGATTTCTGGCGCTGGTGCGAAGAAGTCGGCATGCACTCCGACCAGACGCGCGGGCCGAGCAAACAGGGCACGATCGGCTTTGCGCTGGGCGGTTCGCAGCCCTACTTCCCGCTGGACGACGAAGCCGCCACGCCGCGGTTCTTCAAGGTGCTGGAACTTAATCTGCAGACGCAAGACCTGGTGGTGGTCTGCCCGCCCGAGTACGGTCAGCAGCTCGTCGATTCCGTGTTGCGCCATCACGGCGTCGCCCATTTCCTGTTCCACCCGGCGCACATCCTCAAACCGACCGTGGCCGATACCCTGTGCAGCCTGGTCGAGTACGCCCGAGCCCAAGGAATGGAATGGTGGACCAACGAGCAAATCTACCAGTGGGAAATCCAACGCCGCAGCGTGGAAGCGAAGTCCGACTCCGCCAGCACCTTCACGCTTAACGCCCCCCAGCCTCTGCGCGAAGCCACGCTGTTGTTTCTGAAACCCCGCCCCGAAGCACGCACCATCCGCATCGGCAATCAGCCCGTGCCCGCCAAGCCGCGAAGCGTGTACGGCTTTGACTTCGAGGAGGTCACACTGGACCTCGCAGGGCAGGTCCAGGTGCAAATCGGATGATGACCCTACTGGATTGTTCTTTGGAATGCATCGGCGCACAAGGGAGATAGGAACATGAAGACATTTCGATTTCTGGCAGTCGCAGCGCTGCTGGCGACGTTCGCCTGGGCGGTTAGTCCACGTTTCGCGCGAGCCGAGGCTCCGGGGCGGCCGTTGGAGCCGGTGTTCTTGAGGCAGGTCAAGATCCGCGGGTTCTGGAAGGACCAGGTCCGGCGGCTGACGGTCAAGTGGATTCCGCATTGCATCCAAGAGATGGAAACAGGCGGCAGGGGGCAGGAACTGCTCAACTTTGTCCATGCGGCCAAGGTACTCAGGGGCGAGCCGACCGGGAAATTCACCGGGGCCCCGTGGAGCGATGCGTACATCTACAACACGATCGAAGCGATCTGCCTGGCGCTGGCGGTCGATCCGGAGGGCGATCAGGAGTTGGCCGCGGCCCAGGATTCGCTCCGCAAGAAGCTGGACGAGTGGATTCCGATCGTGCTGGCAGCCCAAATGGACGACGGGTACATCCACTCGTTCCACGTCGTCAACAAGATCGACCGCTACACGAACATCAACAACCACGAGTTCTACGTGCAGGGCTACTTCATCGAGGCGGGCGTGGCCCACTACCTGGTAACGGGCGGCGCGGATCGCCGCCTGTACGATGCGGCTCGCAAGTGCGCGGACCGATTGTGCGAGACGTTCGGGCCGGCGCCCAAACGAGTTTGGGTCCACGGGCATCCAGGCATCGAGATTGCCCTTTGCCGCCTGGGCCGGCTCGTGAACCAGGTCGAAGGCTCCGGGCGGGGCGACAAGTACGTCGAACTGGTGCGGTTCCTGTACGACACCCGCGCCAGCGTGCCGGAGCATCGCAACGCCTATCGCCAATCCCATCTGCCGGCCGTCGAGCAGGCCGAGGCGGTGGGCCATGCCGTGCGTGCGACGTACTTCTATGCCGGGATGGCCGACATCGCCATGCTGCAGGGCGACGGCGGCTTCCTGAGCGCGGTGGACAAGATCTGGGACAGCGCCATTCAGCGGAAACACTACCTGACGGGCGGCGTCGGCGCGTCACATCGAGGTGAGGCGTTCGCGGACGATTTCGACCTGCGCAACGACGGCTATTGCGAATCCTGCGCCGGATGCGGCCTGTCGTTCTGGGCGGATCGTATGAACCGCCTGCATCACGACTCGCACTACGTCGATGTCCAGGAACGCGTGCTGTACAACAACATCCTGGGCGCCGTCGAGTTGACCGGCGAGAACTTCTTCTACCAGAACCCGCTGGCCTCCGACGCGCGGCGGTATCCGTGGCACGGCTGCCCGTGCTGCGTCGGGAACATCCCTCGAGCGCTGATCGCGATCAAGGACCTGATGCTGGCCCGCAACGCAGAACGCGACGCGTTGTACGTGCAACACTACGTGGCCGGCGAGGCGATGATCGACGACGTGGCCGGCGGGCCGCTGCGCATCGAGCAGCAGACCGAGTACCCGTGGAAAGGCGAGGTTTCGATCCGGCTGCACCCGGCCAAGGCCGCGGCGTTCGCACTGAACCTGCGCATCCCCAATCGGGGCGAGAGCCGGCTGTACACGCTCGATCCGGACTTGACGGGCAAGTTCACGGTCCAGGTCAACGGCACGCCGCAGCAGGCCGAAATCGTCCGGGGCTACGCCTGCCTGCGCCGCACGTGGGAGCCCGGTGATCGCGTCGATCTCTGCCTGCCCATGGAGATCCAACGGGTCCACGCGGACGAGCGAGTCGAAGCCAACCGCGGCCGCGTGGCCCTGCAGCGCGGACCGCTGGTCTACAACATCGAGGACGCGGACAACCGGGGCCAGAGCCGATCCGTCGTGCTGCCGCCCGACCTGCCGCTGCACGCGGTGTGGAAACCGGACCTGCTGGGCGGTGTGATGGCGATCGAAAGCGAGGACCAGCGGCTGCGGGCAATCCCCAACTACGCGCGGCTCAATCGCGAAGGCTGGTCGCAGGTCTGGATTGCGGAGAAGCCGGAAGTCGCCGAGCCGCCGCTGGAACCGACCATCGCCTCGCAGAGCAAGGTGACGACCTCGTATCAAACCCACGAAGGCCGGTTCAGCACGCGGGCGATTCACGACCAGAAGGAGCCCAAGCAGTCCGACGAGCGCGGCACGCCGCTGTTTCACTGGTGGCCGCACTTGGGAACTCGCGAGTGGGTCCAGTACGACTTCGCTCAGCCGGCGAAGGTCGGCGCGGTGGAGGTCTACTGGTACGACGACCGCATCTCCGGCGGCCACTGCCGCGTAGCCGATTCGTGGCAAGTACTGTACCGCGACGGCGACCAGTGGAAGCCCGTCGAAAACGCCTCGGCGTACACGGTCGAACGCGACAAGTTCAACCGCGTGACCTTCAACCCGATCACCACCGGCGCGTTGCGGCTGGACGTCCAGTTGCAGGACAAGTGGTCTGCGGGCATCCTGGAATGGCGCGTGGAGTGAGCGTCGAGCGTGCAGAAACAAGTGGAGAAGCTGACAGAAAGATGGGGTGACAGAAAAATGAAAGGGTCGGCAGTCGAGGGAATGGGAGCGGCGCCGTGTCTTTGTGCTCGAAACCGATCCTCTTCTTTCCCCCCTCATTTTTCTGTCACCCCATCTTTCTGTCAGCTTCTTGGAACTTCTTGACGAAGGAGGCGAACCGAGATGATGTTCAGAACGCACAGGGACTGTTGTCTGGCCGGTTGTGCGGCGATGGTTGGTTTGGTTCTTGGGTTGGTCTCAATCGTGCAGGGCGGCGAGCCCGACCCGCTGCTCGACTGGTCGGCGTGGGAGCAGTATGGCGGGACGGTCCAGCATCCGTGCGTCACATTCAAGCCAGCCGACATCGACCGTGCCAAAGCGAACATTCAACGGTACGCGTGGGCCAAAAACTACGCCGCGGGCGTGGAGGCGAGCGCCAAGCGGTATCTCGACCGGCTCACGCCGGAGTTCCTGGCGAGCATGATTCCGGAAACCACGCCGGGCGATCCGTTGTGGACGCCGTGTCCGGCGTGCCGCGAGCAAGGCAAACCGGTCCATCCGCACGGCCTTTGGAACTGGGACCTCGACGATGCCGACCACATCCGGTGTACCATGTGCCGGACGGTCTTTCCCAACGATAAGTATCCCGAAGACGTCGTGTTGCAGACCCAGTGGCGCAAACCGCAGACGATCACGTACTGCGGCGGCGAGACCTTCGTCATTTTTGGCTACCGGACCGGCCGGCCCAGCTTTACCGCCAACGTCCGCTCGCGCAAAGTGAAGTGGATTGCCGGCTACTGCCGCACGCTGGGCGAAGCGCACTTGCTGACCGGCAAGCCCGAATACGCCCGAGCTTGCCGCGAGATTCTCTTGCGCTTTGCGGACTGTTATCCGGCCTGGCTGGTCCACGTCGGCTATGGGGAATACGCCGATATGGACCCGCGCGTTGCAGCGCTGAACATCAACAAGCTGCCGGAACCGGAACTGTGCCCTCCGCCCAACAAGCCCGATCGCCGATTGCACACCGGCTACTGGAGTGCGGGCCGAGCGGGCGGCGTGGGCATGGAATCCGGGTTCGTGCGGCAGGTGGTCGAGGCGTACGATTGGACTTGTGCCGCGAAAGACGCCGACGGCCGTCCGATCTACAGCGACGCCGACCGGCGCAAGATCGAGCGCGACCTGTTGCTGGAAAGCACAATCCTGCTGGTCTGCGACAAGCAGATCAACAACAAGTCGGTCAGCAATCGCACGGCCGCCGCGCTGGTCGGCATGTGCGTCGGCCATCCGGAGCTGGTGCGGTTCGGGCTGGAAGGTTTCTACAAGACGGTTGACGGCTGGTTCCTGCCCGACGGGGCGACCTCCGAGTCGCCCAGTTACGGCACCATGACGCTGGGCGGAATCTGGGATCTGGCGGAAGCGTTTCGCGGCTACAGCGATCCGCCCGGCTATCAGGACGCGGACGGCAAACGCATCGACTCGCTCGATTTGTACCACGGAACGGCTTATGAGCGGGTGTGGGAATGCTTCTTCCGCGGGCTGCAGGGTGACCTGCGCTATCCGCCTTACGCCGATTCCTCGCGGGGCGCGAGCCTGGGTGTGAACTTCATCGAGTTGATGGCCAGCAACTATCCCGATCGGCCGCAGTACCTGGCACTGCTGAAGGAGACGCTGGGCGGCGGGCGCGGCAGGGCCGGAGTTGCGGCGGGGGATGCCACGCGGCAGGATCTGTTGAAGGAGCTGCCGGGTTCCGGCCTAGCGACTTATATCCGCGAACCGGGTCTGGAGCAGCGGACTGCGCCGCCTTTGTCGTTTCCGGACTGGTGTTCGCCGGACCTGCGGATTGGCCACCTGCGCACCGGTGCGGACGGCCGCGAGAGCCTTTTGCTGCTGAACGCCAGCCACTGGGGCAATCACCATCACTACGACAGTCTGAACGTCTACTACTGGAAGCAAGGCCACGAGTTGCTTTCCGACCTCGGTTACCTGTGGGACCATCCGTTGAAGCACATGACCATGCGCACCGTCGCGCACAACACGGTCGTCTTGGACGAAAAGGACCAGGTCACGAGGGACCGCGGCGGTGAGGTGTTGTTCTTCAAGACGTCCGAACACGTCAAGGCGATGGAAGCATCGTCGCGGGCCTATCCGCAGGCCAAGCTTTACCGCCGCACCACGGCGGTCATCGACCACGGCGGCGGCCGAAATTACGCGGTGGACTTCTTCCGCGTGGAAGGCGGCAAGCGACATGATTACGTCTATCACGCTGCTGCCAGCACGTGCGAGGTGATCGACTTGAACCTGCAACCCGTCGCGTCGGAGAAGCTCTACGATTTCGCCAACGTCCGCGCCGCCGACGGTGCCGGCGTGTGGCGGGCGACGTGGGACTGCGGCGGCGCGATGACATGTGTGGCTTGGAACGTGGGGCAACCGGGCGAGCGGGCGTTGGTGGCCGACGGCTGGGGGCAGCGTGACTGGAAGAACTCCGACATCGGCGCGACGATCCCCTACCTCGTGCGCCGCTGCGAGGGCGACGGCGTCAAAACGTTCATCTCGGTTTTCGAGGGCCATGCGGGGAGCGAGCCGTTCGTCCGCAACGTGAAACTGGCGGACCCGTCCGGCGTGCTGGTCATCGAGACCGCGCTGAGCCAGGACTACGTGATGTCCCGTCTCGATACGGGAACGCTGAAGGTCCCCACTTCTGCCGGCGAAAACTGCGTCGCCGCCCATTTCGCCGTCGTGTCGGTCCAGGACGGCAAGATTGCGTGGACTTCTGCTGTCGAGAGCTTGCCCGCCGCCAGCAGACCATAAGCGTCGTTCGTCTTGAAACCGGTCAGGTTTCGAGGACAATTGGAGTCATGTCCGAGCATCCTCTGCAAGAAACTCCGCCGACGGAGCCTGCGGACCTGGTCGAAACGCTGTGGGCACCGCCCGCCAAAGGGCCGGACTTGAACGTACTGCTGGCGGACCACCCGCAGTGGTCGACCCGCGAAGTGCGGGATGCTTTGCTGATCGACCAGCAGTTCCGTTGGCGGACGTTCGATCCGTGGATCACGGAGGACTACCTGACGCTGGCTCCGTCTCTGGCGGCGGACGACGATCTGACGCTCGATCTGATCTACGGCGAGTGCCGCGGGCGGACCCAGCAGGGCAACCCGCCGGATCTGGCGGAACTGGTCCAACGCTTTCCGCACCTGCGGGATCGGCTGGAGCGCCAGATGGAGATCGCATCCTGGTTCGCAGATGCCGAAGGCAGCGAGGCTCGGGTGGATGAGGAGGACAGCAGCAGCGAGGCGGAGGCTACGACGATCCGCTTTGGCGACTACGACCTGTGTGAAGAGATCGCGCGGGGTGGGATGGGCGTCATCTACCGGGCTCAACACCGGAAGCTGAAACGCACCGTGGCCTTGAAGATGATCCGGCCGGAGCGGCTGATGCGGGCCGCCGACGTGCGGCGGTTCAAGAATGAGACCCGTATCATCGCCCGGCTGGAGCACCCCAATATCATCCCCATCCTGAACGTGGGCCAGGTCGACGGAGTCCACTTCTTCACGATGCGGATGGTGCGGGGCCGCGATCTGGAATCGCGCCGCACGGAGTACTTGGACGACGTCCGCCGCGCAGCGCGCTTGGTGTGGGCCGTCGCCGCCGCCATCCACCACGCCCACCAGCACGGCGTGCTGCACCGCGATCTGAAGCCGTCCAATGTGCTGGTGGACGATTCCGGGGTGCCCTACGTCGTTGATTTCGGGCTGGCCCGGCACGTCTCGGAATCGAGCGACTTGACGGCATCGGACGAATTTCTGGGCACGCCGGCCTACGCGGCACCTGAACAACTGCGCGAGGATTCCCAGCCGCTGACGGTGGCCGCGGACGTGTACGGGCTGGGCGCGATCCTGTACGTGCTGATCACCGGTCAACCGCCCTTTACCGGACGCAACTCGTTCGAGATTTGGAACAAGGTCCGCGAGAGCGAACCGCCACGTCCCAGGACGCTGAACGTCGGCGTCGATCCGGACCTTGAGGCGATCTGCCTGAAGACCCTGGAAAAGAACCCCGCCGCCCGCTATCCCAGCGCCGCAGCTTTCGCCGACGACCTGGAACGCTACCTGGCCCGCGAACCGGTCGCCGCTCGGCCCGTCGGCTGGTGGCAGCGCCGCTGGCGCTGGCTCCGCAAGCACCCCGCCCGTGCCGCGATCGGTCTGGCCGGCTCGGCCGTAGCCCTGTGTCTGTTGACGGTGATCGCCGTCCAGTCTCTACAGCTGCGCGAGGAAATGAGAAAGACCAAAGCGGCTCACGTCGAGGCGGACGCCCACCACCACGCCATGGAGTGCGCTCAAGCAGAAGCCGAGCAGTTGCAGGCGGAGGCCGAGCAATTGCAGGCCGAAGCGGCCACCGACCACCACCGCGCTCGCGAAGCGCTGTACGTGGCGGACATCCGCCTGGCTGACGTCGCACACCAGGCGGGCGACACGATGCAGCTTGGGCAACTGCTCGACCGGCAGGTGCCCGGCCTGGGTGAAGAGGACGTGCGGGGCTTCGAGTGGTTCGTCTTGGACCGCACGGGCCGCGTCCCCTGCACCCGCCTGAAGACCGCCTTCGGGCCGGTCGGCTGCGTCGCCTATTCGCCCGACGGCCGCCGCATCGCCGCGGCCGGTGCCGGAGGACGCATTCAGGTCTTCCATGCCCAGACGCACGCCGAAGAAACCACCGTTTCCACGGAGCATCGCAGCGTCCGCGATTTGGCATTTTCCCCGGACGGTTCATGTTTGGCGTCCGCCGGCGACGATGGTGCGGTGATGCTGCACCCGCTGGGCGAAGCTGCAGCCGCAAGCACCGGTCGACCAACAAGTGGCGTAAGCTTCCAGCTTGCGACGTCGCTTTCTGCCGCAAGCGCGAAGCTTACGCCACGGAGACATCTCCATATCTCTCCCAGCCCGGTCTGGCAAGTGAACTTCCTCCCCGACGGCGAGACCCTGGTCGCGTATGCCGAAGACGGCATCATCCGATTCGTTCTTTGCGAGGATGGGCCTGAGCAAGGCCGGATCGAATCGCCGGACGAGAAGATCAACGCCCTGGCCTTGGCCCCCGACGGGACTTGGCTGGTCACCGGCGGCGAGGATGGCGGCATCGGCATCTGGGATGTGGCTACCCGTCGCCGCCTACACCGGTTCCAGAAGGACAATCCCAGACAGATCAAGGCAGTCGCCCTGTCCGGCGACGGCAAGCGTCTGGCCACCGGTGGCACAGACAAGCAGGTCCAAGTCTGGGACATCAGCGATCATGCCAGCCCGCGCCTGCTGCTGCGTGGAGACCATTACGACCGCATTCAGGACTTGGCTTTCTCGGCAGACGCACGGACGCTGGCCGCCTGCGACAAGAACGGCAGTCTCCGCCTGTGGCCCGTCCCGGCGGCCGGCGAAGCCGTCGTCGATGCCCCACCCGCGCGGGTTTGGCAGGCCCACGAGGGCCGGGCCAATTCCGTCGCCTTCCACCCCGCCAAGAACGAACTCGCTTCGGCAGGGCAGGGGTCGCACGTTGCGGTCTGGAACCTCGCCTCCAGCGCCGGGCCTCGGACACTCGACGACCCCGGCGGTCCCGACGCGCACGCGCGGACGCTCGCCTTCACGCCCGATAGCCGCCTCTTGGCCGTTCCCGGCCAAGCTGGCGTGCGTCTGTGGAACGTCCGAACAAGCGAATTGGAATGTACGCTCGCTGGCTCCGCCTTGCCCGCCGATCACGTGGCCATTTCGCCCGATGCCCGCGTCCTGGTTGCCGCTCGCACCGTGGACGCCAGCGTGCACATGATTGACCTTAGCGTCGGCCACGAGTCGTCGATCCCGCCGATTCGCGACCAACCCTGCGACCGCTTGGTGTTCTCGCCCGACGGCAGCCTGGTGGCCGCTGTCAGCTATGACCGCGATGAAGTCGTCACGTACGACACCGCCACCGGCCAGCGGCGCGATCGCATCGCGGCCGAGCAGTGCCGATCCGTCGCCTTCTCGCCGGACGGCCGCCGGCTCGCGTTCACCGTGCAGGACAACGTCGTCATCTGGGACTGGCCGCAGCGCCGCAGGGAACGCATCCTGAGCGGTCACATCAGCACGGTTACCTCGGTCGCCTTCAGCCCAGACGGCCGCACGCTTGCCACCGCCGGCAACGACCGTCGCATCAAGCTCTGGGATCCCGCCAGCGGCCAGTTGCTGCACACCATGACCGGCAACACCGGCTACGTCCGCGACATCGCCTTTGTGGACAACGGCCGCCTGATCTCCGTGGGCGATGTTGGAAACCTCCGCGTCTGGCACACGACGCTCGGCCAACTCCTCCGCACCCTTCGTTCCGCACCTCACAATTCGGCCCACTGCTTGTCCGTCTCGCCCGATGGCCGCCACCTTGCCCTTCGTCTGGATAACGGCCAGGTCGAGTTGCTGAACATCTCCCGCTGACAAGTCGTCAGCTTTTGGCCTGGACGGAAGTATTCTGGAATTCTCCCCGTTTTCGCTGTCCGATCCCGGCGTGGTGCGCAATAAGGGTCAGGACGGGACGCACCCGTTGAACCATCCCGACCGATATCGCCGGGATAGCAGGGTGTCGCCATGGCCGCCTGTCTTGCCGAACTCCCTCACCAGCTGCGACTTGCGACATGGAAAGACGTCCGGCCGACTCGGGATATCCCGACCGAGACGGCGAGCTATGCAGATCGGGATACTCCCAGGTTCGGCCTCACGTTACGATTCCACCGTAATCCCAAACAGATCGGAGTGATGTCATGGGTAAGTCCAAGATCCGCCAAGAGATGAAAGAGATTCGTGAACGCCTTGAGACGCTCGAGCGCGCGGGGAGTTCTCGCGCGGCGTCGGATTGCTGTTCCAGCTCGAACACCTCCGCCCCCGGTGCAACGACAGACGAAGGACGGGATCTGCTTGATGCTAGAGCCGGTTCGGCACGCCTTACCGTACGAAGTTCGATTGACGCAAGCAGAGACGACAATGGCTTTCTTGGGTGCATGTACGCGCGGTACACTGAGCACGTAAACAATACTCCGTCTTCGCACTGGACCACGGCTCAGGCTTTTTCCAACATCCGCGCTATTTCCGCGAACGTTGGGATCATCGTTGGTCACGGCTCGTCGGGCATTATTGTCACTGGGACCGGGCAAACAGTCGACGGAGTCGACAAGTACATGGCTTCAGGCAACCAGTCCAGTTGGAGTCCACATGCAAGTCCGGGTATCCCCGGCTATCGCTTAGTCCTTTTCGGCTGTAAAGTGGCTGACGGTACAGCTGGCACGAACTTCCTTCAGCGGGTTGCGAATGTCGTTCGCAAGGAAGTGGGTGCCTGGACGGGAAATGTGTGGTGCAGTTCCAGCAACGTTTGGGCTGACGGCGACTTCCGTGTTGCCACTCCTGGCAAACGTTTGGAGGTCATCGAGTCACCCGTGATGTACGAGATCAACAGGGACATGACTAGTCTTCGACTTCGGACAGTGGCCGGTTACGAGGACCTCTCGTTTGACCGTGTGGTGAGTGTTAACTTCACGCCGATCGGCAGTATCGCCGAGCAGTCGCAGGCGATCAGAGCCGAGGCCGGTGACGTTGCGAAGCTGCTGCAATTGATCGACTTTGCAAATCCATTCGTGACGGAAGACAAACCAGGCGCCATTTTGGTTGGCCAACTCACGATCACCTACAAAGCCAAGAAAGGGCAAGAGCACAGCCGGACGTTCCGTGTGTTGGGCTACTCCCTGCTTCAGGACGTGTGTTTTCCGACGACTTACTACTATGCAGCTAACGAGTTGAGCCGAGAACTCCAGGCAGCTACGTAGATTGCTGGAACAGCCGGTTGCAGCACCAAATGGCCGAAGCAACGGATGGACCAGAGCGGCGGATCGGGTTCAGCGTGATGGTAGGATGATTGCCCGCCGCCTGGTCATCCGGGTCGTTACGTGCCACTGAAGGCCAACCCGACGAAAGTCGAATCGCGCGAACACAAATTACTGATGGATCACGGACGATTTGTCCACCGGTCTGATGCGGTCAAGGCGATTTGGGACGAGATCGAGGAGGCGGTCAAGACCTTGCCGATGGTTCGGACCAAGGAGGGCTCGGCGAGACGGAGAGTCGCGGAATCACGTTCCTCGGCACTCCGGACCACAGGCTCCGCCGGAACGGCTTGGTGGCCCGCCAGCGGGGCGTTGACGAAACGCTGGATTTCATCCTCAAGTGCCGGGCGGAGGATCGTTATTTCGTTGCGAGGACCGCCGTGGGAACAACCGACGGGCTGAAATGCGAACGACAACTGGAATAGGACATCGCGCGGCCATTCCGCTGTCGGTTTTCGCATTCCGCGACGATCAAGGTAACTGGACGACTTCTGTTGCACATAGGAGGTTTTGAAAAATGCCATTCTTGCTCATCCGCGGAAGATTCTTGCCGAAGCGCGGTCAACCGGACGGCGACTCGGTGCGGTTCACGCCGGACGATACGTCGCTGTTCGATCGTTTGGAGGAGATGGCCCATCGCCGGCTCAAAACATCGACCGATGCGAGCGGCACGGTGTCGGTCCAGCTGCGTTACGAGGGCATCGACGCTATGGAGAAGGACGCCCTGCCGGACCTTCCCCAGCAGGCGTTGGACAACAACAAGAAGCTGATCGGGTTCCGCGAAGGGAGTGTCGAAGAGCCGCCGGGGTACGTGCTGGCCAGCGGGATCGAAAAGAACGGACGCCCGATCGTCTTCGTGTTCCCAGGGGAACCCGATCAGGACGACGGCGAAATGGTGTTCTTGTCTGCGGCGTTTTCGCGGAAGAGCGTCAACTATGCGCAGGCGAAAGCCGGACTGGCATATCCCATGTTCTACATGTCGTTGTACGCGGAACTTCGCAAGGAATTTGCCAGCGCCGTCGTTCAGGCCCGGCAAGTACAGCGTGGGGTCTGGGCGGCGGATAGGTCGAACAGCGGTTTCCCGTTCAAGACGCGGGCTGCTGTGAAAACGCTTCCGCCCATTTACCCGAAGCTGTATCGCCGGCTGCAGAAGACCAACGCCACAACGGTCGACGGGTTCCTGGCCGAACTGGAACAGCAGGCGGAACGTGTGGCAACCCTCTCGGATGGCCGCTTCCTCAACTTCAACGACGTGGTCAAGCCGATGGCCGGCAATAAATTGAAGTTGACTTATCTGCCTGAGGACGTGGTCTTTCAGGAGGGCTGACGTCGAAAGAAGCGGCGTGCGGAATCCACGTTTCTCGCAGGAATTCGTCGCCGAACAACCCAGCCCAGCGATTCCCCGATGTTGCCGCCTGAACTAACCCGGACGACGACGACGGCCGAACTCTACCTGCGATTCCGGTCGGAGGACTCGTCGTCGGCTTTGGAGCGATTCCTCGAACGGTTTCCCATTGTCGAGCATACCCAACTGGTGGAGGTGCTGCTGGTCGATCAGTCGCTGGAGTGGCGAGAGGAACCGGGGCTCAGCGTCGAGGAGTACCTACATCGCTTTCCTGCGGTGGCGATGCAGGGGCCGGTAGTGCTGGAGTTGGTGTACGGCGAAATACGGGCCAGGCGCGCTTTGGGCCTGCCCGTGGATGTCAACGCATACGCCGTCCGTTTTCCCGATCTGGCCGAGCCGTTGCAGCGGCAGCTGGAAGTTTCGGCGTGGCTGGCGGGGGCTGACGGCGACAGCGCCCCTGCGGGTTCTCCGCACGCCTAAGCACCGTTCGAGAAGTATTTGTCCGATTTCTCCGTGGCGTAAGCTTCCAGCTTGCGGGAGATCGTGGCATCGCAAGCTGGAAGCTTACGCCACTTGTTTCTCGAATGGTGCCAGCGCCTTGCGAATCGCTGATCCAGAGCGCAGAATAGTCGGCGAGAGCGGGGACTCGTGTTGCCCCCGACAAGGCCGTTGTTCTGCGTGTTGGAGTTCCGGGTGTGGCGACGGGAGATTTTGCCGAACTGGTGACGCGCGCTCAGCAAGGCGACGCGGACGCGATGGAGCGGTTGCTGAAGGACTACGGCGACGCGATCCAGCGCGAGATCCGGTTCTGTTTGCTGGACCAGCGTCTGCGGCGCGTCGTCGGCGAGAGCGACGTGTATCAGTCGGTGATCGCCCAGTTTGCGCTCAAGCTGCGCGAGGGGCAGTATCATTTCGATGCGCCCGGCGACCTGGTCGGCCTGCTGAAGACCATGGCCCGGACGCACGTGGCTCGTCTGACCCGCTTCTGGCAAGCGCGGCGCCGCGATTTGCGCAAGGACACGGGACTGGACGCCGATGGGGTCGCCGAGATGCCGGCCCACGATCCGACGGTCAGCAGCGTGGTCGCGCGGGTGGAACTGCTGGAGCAGGCGTTGGCGAGTCTGTCGGAGCGCGATCGCCAGATCCTCGACTGGCGGCAGGACGACGTGGCCTGGCCGGAAATCGCCCGACGGCTGAATGCCCCCAATGCCGAGGCGCTGCGCAAACAGCACGAGCGTGCTCTGGCGCTCGTGGCACGGGAAGTCTATCCCAAAGCATAGGTCCCTCAGCTCGCGGGAATCCATCCGTGACCCGTTGGGCGGGCTTCCGGACCGATGCGTCATTCACGCCTTACGGAGACTCGATCATGTGCGTTCGATCTGTGCGGGCCGGCACGCTGCTTGTTCTTTGGCTGGGGCTGGCCTGTCTCGCTCCGCCACCGGCGTATCCTTGGGGCGGCGAACACCAGCGGATTTCGGCGGCGGCGATCGAGTCGCTTCCGGCTGAGGAACAGGAGTATCTTCGACCGGAACGGGCGGCGATTGCCGAGCGTTATTGCACTTTCCCCGATATCAACTGGCCCTGCTACGGCCAGTGGGGCGGCGGCACGGGCGACCCTCAGGCACCTCGCATGCCCGACACGCGGCGGTTGTGGGGCGTCTCCTTCTACTGCCAGTGGGATCCGGTGCTGCAGAAAGGCAAAGGCTATGCGCACGTGCCGCCGCAGTCCTGCGAGGCGGCCGGCGTCTATTTCCGCAGTGCTGTGAGGGCGCTGGAGAAAGGCCAGTTGGAGGACGGCTGCCGCGTGCTCGGCGTGATGTTGCACTACATCCAGGACAGCGGCTCGTTCCCTCACGTCCAGCCCATCCACCGGAATTTCCACGTCAAAGCAACCGGGCAGATCCGGCTCGAAGGCTACACGCCGCGTCTCCTTGGTGAGACTCCGGAAGAGGCGGCCCAAGCCCTCTCCGGCCGCGTCGAGCAGTTGACCGTCTGGACGGAACAACGCCTGGCTCCGCTGCTCGCGTCGGCAGGGATGGCGCTTGACGACGCCAAGCGGCAGGCCGCGCAGCTCCTCATGGCTCCCACGGTGGTGGATGCAGTGGCCAAGGTACGTGTGGAGCAGTCGGCGGAGTTCGAGGCGGCGGCTATCGATTGCGCCAACGAGTGTACTCGCGTCTGCGCCGATGCGATTCATTCGGCGGTGGCCTTTGCTCAGAAGCCGTATATCGAGCCGGAGCCTAACGCCTTGAACATCAACCTCGTCTTCAACCCGTCCTTCGAGGAGAGCGAGGCCGACGGGATGCCTTCCGGCTGGTGCGTCGGCTGGCTGGATACGCGAGATCGGACAGGGCGGGCCGAGTGGTACCGTGCGGGAACGCACTGGGAGAAGCACGTGCGGACCGGCAGACACTCCGTGCTCGTGCTCTGGCCGCCGAAACAAGGCCTGGACTGGCAGCAAATCTGGCCGCAAGCTGTGCGCGTTCGGTCCGGCGAAAAGTACCGAGGTTCCGTCTGGGGCAAGGCCGTAGCGGCGACGGGCGGAGGCTACCTGGCCTTGGAACTGTCCGACACCGACTATCAGCCCGTTCTGGAGACGAAAAGCGCCGCCTTGACCGCGGATGGCACCTGGCAGCAACTGTCGGTCGAAGCGGCGGTCCCCGATTCCGCCCGCTGGCTGCGAATCATCCTCCACGGAGTAGGCAGCGACGGGGCCATCTGGTATGACGATGTTGAGGTCGCCAGGATGGACTGAAGCAGAGAAAGGACGGGACAGAGATTTGAGTGTACGAGCACGTGTACGAGTACGGCAATCAGGCGAGAATGGGCTCCCCACGTACTCGTACACTCGTATCTCCTCCCGCTCGCAATCGCATGTCTCGCGCCGGATGAGGTTCCGGCGCAACTGGTTGAGTTCCACGAAAGGAAACACGCGCACATGAAACACGTCATCATCATCCTCACCGCTTGGCTGCTGGCCGCACCCGTCGTATTGCACGCCCAGTCGTCGCCCTCGCAGCGTCCCGTCAAGAAGCTGATCGAATACGGCTGGGACGTTCCCTACCCGGACCAGGTGCGGAAAGACATCCGCAACATGGAGAAGAAGCCTTTCGATGGCGTCATCTTCCGGCTGCGGGAGTGGAACCACGCGTTCGACCCGCGGCCGTGGGACGAGGCGCAGCTGAAGCCGCAATTCGACGATCTCGCGGCGATCGAGTGGAAGACCTTCACGGACAACTTCCTCTGCCTGTACGCGGCCAACAACTGGAAGATGGATTGGTTCGACGACGAGCAGTGGAAGAACATCACAGCCAATTTGCGGCTGAGCGCCAAAGCCGCCAAGATCGGCCGCTGTGTGGGCCTGGTGTTCGATCCCGAACCTTACGGAGACAACCCGTGGGCCTATCCTGGGATGAACGAGAATCGCACTTTCGCCGAGGTCGAGGCTCAGGTCCACAAACGGGGCGCTCAGTTCATGACCGCGCTGCAGACGGAACTGCCGAACGTGCGGCTGCTGACCTTCTTCCATCAAAGCCTGTTCGCCGGCTTGCTCGACAACCCCGACGTTCAGGATCGCCAGCGACAGCTGGCGCAGCAGCATTGGGGCCTGCTGTCCGCGTTCTGGAACGGAGCCCTGGAGGCGGCCCAACCCAACGCGCGAATCATCGACGGGTATGAGTTGGCCTACTACTTCACGAAGAGCGATCAGTTCTTCCGCGCCTATCATACGATCAAGCAGCGGTCACTCAGCCTGGTCCCGCCGGAACTGCGCGCCAAGCACGCCGCCACGGTCCAAGCCGGCATGGCGCTGTACATGGACCAGGTGCTGGACCTGCGCCAGCCGCCGGAGCGATACCTGAGCCATTACTTGACGCCTGCCGAGCGGTTGCGGTTCTTCGAACAAAACGTCTATTACGCCCTGACGGCCAGCGACGAATACGTCTGGTGTTACAGCGAACGGATGAATTGGTGGCAGGACAAGGTGCCCGACGGCGCCGAGTCCACCATCCGCGCCGCGCGAGAACTGGTCGCCCAAGGCCGAACCGACCAGGCCGAGAAGCTCCGCGCCGAAGTGGCCGAGATCATCGCCGCCGGTCAGAAGAAGATGGCCGAGAGGGGTAGGGGGAAGTGATTTGTGTGCAGGCGTATGGCATGCGCTAATCCCAGCCCCGCTGCTATTCCAAGGCCGCTGCGATTGGTGAAATATAGGAGGTTTTAGGAGTAGTGTCATGACGCAGACAGTGACCCAGCCCGTCCTCGAAGTTACGGTTCCTCCCGCGCAGATGAACAAAGGCGAACGAGAATATCGGGCGTTCCTCCGCTTGCTGCCGGAATTGCTGGGTTCGCATCGCGGCCGGTACGTGGCTGTACACGATGGCGCTGTTGTCGACTTCGATGAGGACGACATTACCCTCATTCAGCGCGTTCACACCAGGTTCGGCTATGTTCCGATTCACGTGGGACTGGTGACCGACCGGCCGCCTTTAACGCACATTCCCCATTATCGGGAACATCACGCGGGCGACGCCTCATGATCCGCTACCGTTATGCGAAACTTTTCCAGAATCCGGTGTGAATCATGGCTACGCGAGCATGCATGGACTTGGCATTCCTTACGTTTGGGCTCGTCGTAAGCTTGACGCCGGAGGTAGCTTCTTCAGACGACGCCCCTCAGTCGCTGCCGTATCGCTTGGAGACCGTCAAGTACATCGAACGTTTTGTCGGGTCGGAAGAGGCCAAGAAACTGCTTGGGAAACAGGGCTTTGTCGTCACGGCCCAGCAGTTTCCACAGATTTTCGCCGCGTATCTTGAACTGGAAAAGGACCGTCCTTGCCCGCCGACTTTCGTGACTGAGGACAGCGTGTGGCACGCCTATCATGTGCTTCTGGAGGATGGCGTCAAGGAGCTGGAGGAGCGCCAAGCGTCGGTCCTGGGGCGATTCTCGGCGCGGCTCCTGGAAGCGGCGCAGAAGAAGAGCCGGCAGCGCGGGGACGTGTACTGGGATCTGGCGGCATTCGCCGGCGTCGGATTGGTACTGCAGGACACCGGGGCGGCCGCAGCGCTGCCGGCAGATCTGCGCTCGGTTGTCGGAGGGGTCATTCAGGTGATCGAAACCGAAAATGCCCCCGTGAGTGTTTTGTTCTTTGGGCTTCCGCTCGCGCCCGAACGTTTTCGGGCTGCGAGTTTCTATGCCAAGGGAGCGGATCTTCGCGCCTACTTCAAAGCGCGGCAATGGTACGCGATCTGCGACTTTCGCCAGCGGTCGTCGACGGAGACGGAACGGGCGCTGCACCTGGCTCTGCTCATCGCTGGCGATCAGCAGTTGGAGCAACTGCACGAGCGATTGTGCGCGCCGTACGACGTGTTGCTGGGACCAGCGGACGATGCCGGGGTACCCCATTACGTCGAATTGGCGGCCGAGATCATCGGCGGCTCGCCCGGCGCAGATCGGATCGCGGCCGTTCTGGATGCGTTCCGCCAGCGGGCCGCGAGTCTGCCTGACCCGAAAATCAACGACCAACTGCTGCTTCCCGATCAGTACGCGCACTTCGCGGCCGAGACCAAGGGGTTCCGTCTCTTGCCGCCGCGGAGTTGCCCGTCGGCCGTGCTCCTGCAGCGGACCGTCCATCCGCTGGTCAAGGGACGCGAGGTCCCATCGGGGTTGGACTTCTTCGCCACCGGGGCGCTCGCCTGCGAACCTGCGAAACGGGCCTTGCTCGCGTCGGTTGGCGACACGTCGGTATTCGAAGCGATTGTCGGCGCCGACGCGGAGCCATTGCCCGATAGCTTGCACGGAAAGGCGCTGGGACTCTTGCGACTGCTCCAGGAGCCGTTGCCGGACAGCGCCCCACTGCCGTTGCGGACGCTCGCCTGGCAGGACAAACAACTCTGGACGGCACTCGGCGCCTGGGCTGAGCAGCGTCACACCTGGGCCGGTCACTTGAAGCTGACCGTCACGGTCTTGGACGGAGACGAACAGCCGCCGGGTTACGTGTCGCCGTATCCCAGTTTCTTCCGCGCGTTGGGAGAATTGGCCCGGCAGACGGCCACCGTCCTCAACTCGCTATCTGAGGAACCCACGCCCAAGCAGGCAGGTCAGGAACTTCTGAAAACCGTCGACATGGTCAGGCAGGCACACAAGAACTCTCGGTGGGATGCCGACGTGTGGAAAGGCAGTGACCGGCTGGACCGGTTCTACTCTGCCTATCGGCTTTGGACGGGCAGAAAAGACAAGTGGACTGCGGGCGAGTCCCCGTGGGGTGCCAGCGTGATGGAGCGTCTTGCCCGCCGCTGGATCGACGCTCAGAATCTGGATGCCGGCGATCGAGAGGCGATTCGCCTTTGGGAGGCATCGACGAAGCAGTGCGCCGTACACCTACTGCCGGAACTGACCGAACTGTGCAGTCGTCTGGCGGCAATCGCCCACAAAGAATTGAATGCCGAGCGATTCGACGACGAAGACATCGCTGTCTTTCAGCATTTCGGTTGGGACCTGGCGCGGCTTCACTTCTACGAAAGCCAGGCCTGGATGCATCCGCAAGATGATTTCCCCTTGGTCACGCCCGTCTTTGCCAGTCCGATCAAGGACCAGATTCTGTACGCGGGGAGCGGGCGCCCCGAAGCCCTGTATGTGATCGTGGACGTCGCCGGCCAGCCCGTCCTGTATCGCGGGGCCGTGCTCTCCTATCGCGAGTTCACCCGCCCGACGCGACAGCCCGTCGACGACAGTTCGTGGAGGGAGGAGATCCGGGCAGGGAAGATGCCTGCTCCGCCTCCGTTCACGAACTCGTTCCGGAAAACCACTCCGGCCGAGGAGTCCTCCGAATGCGAACGCCTGCGGCGTTGGGCAAGCGACGAGGACAGACGCTACGGAGATCGCGTGCGTGCCCAGAATCCGCTGGCGGAGGAAGCGGAACAGACGCCTGCGGCGAGTCGGGACGGCTGGGCGGTTGCCATTCAGCTGGCCTTCCTGGCGGCGATCGTGCTGGGTTTCTGCGTGTTGTTCCTTGCGTGGCGCAGGTCGCGGCCGCCTCAGAAGGACCAAGAGGCTACTTGAGTTCCGCGCAGGCGGACGAAACAATGGAAGCAGCGCCCGTGACGCGGAAGAAAGCCGTCCGGCGTCTGCCCCCCCCGAAGCGAGGTATGCCATGACCACGGCTACCAGCCACGAAGCTGTTCCCCGCGAAGGGTCGCGGCGGATTCCGCCTCTGCGCAGCGGCGACCACCTGACGCGGGACGAATTCGAGCGCCGCTATCAGGCCATGCCCCACGTCGACAAGGCGGAACTCATCGAAGGAGTCGTCTATATGCCGTCCCCCGTTTCGGCCGAAGATCATGGCGAACCGCATTTTGACTTCATTACGTGGCTCGGCGTCTACCGCGCCCGCACGCCACAGGTACGGGGGGGCGACCATGCAACGTTACGGTTAGACCTGGACAACGAGCCGCAACCGGACGGCTATTTGCGGCTGCTGCCGGAGTACGGCGGACAAGCCCGGTTGGTCGACGGCTACGTGACGGGTGCTCCCGAGTTGATCGTAGAGATTGCGGCCAGCAGCGCCAGCTACGACCTGCACGAGAAGCTGCATGCGTACCGCAGAAACGGGGTGCGCGAGTACGTGGTGTGGCGCGTATGGGACGAAATCATCGATTGGTTCGTGCTCCGTAGCGGCCGGTTCGAGCAGCTCGCACTGGCCGATGGAATCTACCGCAGCGAAGTTCTGCCGGGCCTCTGGTTGGAGCCTGCCGCCGTATTGCGCGGTGACCTGGCGCGGGTCCTCGAAGTGCTCCAGCAGGGCCTTGCCAGCCCCGAACACGCCGCCTTTGTCACCGCTCTGCAGAAAGCGTGACCAAGAGGTTGTAGCCAAGGGTCTGCAGAATCGAATGAGAGGAACCTCGCGATGCCGTACCCTGTGAATCGCCGTCAGTTCTTGCAGGCCTCGGCCGCAGGTGCCGCGGCAGCTGTTGTGGGCGGGGAGAGTTACGGTGGGCTGCCGCCGTCGGGCGGCAAACTGGTGCTGAACGATGACGGTCACGTGTTCTTGAACTTGAACGACGATCTCGGCAAGGCGGATCTGCGTCGCTATCTGCAAAGCAATTGCCGGCCGGGGTTGGACACGGTCGCCTATTGCGTCGGCGACATGTCCCGGCCGACTCCCGATCCGAGCCGGCTAGGCGTCCCCTACAACGTGCTCGGCGCCGGCGGTGATTTCCGACGGTTGCGGATCTACAAGAACGTGGACAATTTCGCTGCCGAGCCCGGCGGCTACTTTGGGACGGTGTTCCGAATTTTGGCGCGAATTGGGCAAGAAGGTCCTGGCCAGTTTCCGCGTGAACGACGCCCATTTCACGTCGCTCGATAATCCCAACGTCAGCGAGCTTTGGAAGCAGCATGCCAAGCTGGCCCTCGGCGCGGCCGCCCGCCTCGTTCGTGGCGCTGGTGCGGAGCAGTTGTGCCGGACCGGGATGATGGCCTGGGACTTCAATCCCACCACCACTGTTGTTTGGGCAGGGCCTGGATCTGAATCTGCCCGTGGAGGTTTTTCAGCTCGCCCTTCTCGTCGGGCTTGATGCGGTCGGAGGCCAGTGCGAGCAGGGGTTCAATGCGGACGCCGCCGCCCACGGGGGTCATTAGCGTGTTGCCCTTCCACACGGCATTGACGGCCGTTTCGACTTGTTTGGGTTCCGGATACGTTTCCACGGGGAGACGGTCTTCGCTGCCCAGCACTTCCATCGTCCACGCAGCTTTGCCGTAGTAATCCCGTTGCTGGATAAACGCGGCGGCAATCGATAGGTCGATCAGATTGCGCAGCTGGGCGTACACCGGCTCCCTGGCTGCCAATTCCGCGTACTTCGTCGTAAAGGTGCTCACAAACTCGTGGCTGGCGCGGTCCACCGTGGCCGCAGCGGCCCGCATGCCGTTGGCCTGTACGAACTGGTCTTCACTCAGCAGTTGGACGCCTTCGCCTTCCAGGGCCATCGCCAGTTCGTCTTCGCTCACGCGGACGCAGTCGTAGTTGGGCGTGAAATACCACCGCTGCAACGCGTTCCTGGCGATGTTGCGCGGATTGGCTTTCGACACATAGCTGGGAATCCGCACCGGCGGGCTTTCCAGGCCGATCCCGATCAACTTCATGCGGTAATCCGCCTCGACCATGACCTGTGCAAAGTGCGTCGTACGCGGGAGGCCCTCGATGCGAACATGTTGCAGGCCGAGGTTCTCCTTCAGCCCCATCGCGATGCGCTGGTCATCCGCCGGCGTAACACGGCCCGTGATGTCAACCAGGAATTGCCGCATCTTGGCCAAGCCCTCCTGGGTCGGGTCGATCGAGACGACGAAGGCATCAGCACGCTTGCCGCTGGGCGGAAACGCCCGCAAGGCGACGACCAAATCCTGCAATTCCAGCACCGCTCGGCCTGTGTGCATCCCAACCGGTCGCCCGGCAGTGTTGGTCATGAAGCCTTCGGCCGTGCCTGCGATCACGATGTCTCCGGTTTCCGGATAGAAGAACACATTCCGCAGGCGGGTCAGCCCGGCCAGGTAACGCATCTCGTCCGTGAGCCCTTGCCCCGAAGCCAGACGCTCGGCGATCACGGCTTCCAGACGGGTGAGCGACACCTTGCGGAGCTTGCTGGGCCGAGCCAAATCGGGCGCCAGAGCCGCCTGGGCCGCCGCCATTCGCTGGCGGGTCAACATGCCGGTCGGATCGGGAAACACGCGCGTCCGGAGCACCCCGTCCGCATCCACCACGACACCATTGCCTACCTGGGCGTACGTGACCGACGCGGCAAACGCCGCCACGGCACAGAAGGACAGCACGGACACCAGGAATCGTCGCCGAGCCATTATCGTCACCTCACTCTTCGGAACCGCTGGATTGGTTGGCCTTCGGTGCGGGTCCGCACGGCAGACTCACGGAATCCGCCGCGCAAAACCGGTCCGCAGCCGGCAGCGCAGTTACTGACCGACCTTTCTATTATGCGATATTAATAGCGCAGCTTGGGAAAGACAAGAAATATAGCGACTTTGTGACGATTGTTCCTAGGGTGTTAACCCGGTGATTTCCGCCGCAGGCCGATCCCATGGCTGGTTTGCCCGTTCCGGTGGTAAGGATAACATCGAAACGGCCCATTGTACGGGGTTTTCGATAGGATCTCACGGGACGCGCGACTTCAAAACGCGTGGGATGGCCGGCAACTCAGCTCAGGCGTCGGTCTTGGACCGCCGCGGTTCGGTCTCTTTCTTGTCGAAGAACAAGCGGATCGGCACTTCCGCGAATTCGACGTTGTCCCGTAGGACGGCTAAGAAGTAGCGGCGGTAACTGGACGAGAAGGCCTTGGGCTCGTTGCACATCAGCACAATCGTCGGCGGCTGGACCGCTGTTTGCGTCGCGTAATAAACCTTGGGCCGCCGCGTGCGAGACATCGGCGGCGGGTGCAGTTCCAAGGCCCGTTTGACAAGCCGGTTCAACTCGCCGGTCCCCAACCGCTGGAGCGATTGCTTGAACAGCATCTGCGCGTGGTTGATCAGCTTCTTGACGTTCTTGCCGGTTTGGGCCGTGATGAACGCGATGGGCGCGTAGGCCATCGTGGGAAACGTCTCGTTCAGGTATTCCGCCCATTCCCCCGTGGCGTGTTTGTCGGCCAACAGGTCCCATTTGTTGACCACGAACAAGCACGGCTTGTGGTTTTCTTCGATGTAATGGACCAACTGCCGGTCGACGGTACTGATGGTCTCTTGGGCGTCGAAGCACATCAGCACCACGTCGGCCCGGCGGATGCTTCGCTGGGCGCGGTGCAAGCCGTAAAACTCGACGTCGCGACGGATGCTTTTGCGTTTGCGAACTCCCGGCGTGTCGATGGCCACGAACGTCTTGCCGTCCAACTCGAACCTGACGTCGACGCTGTCGCGAGTCGTGCCGGGCACCTCGCTGACGATCATCCGCGGGCTGTTGACCAGCGTGTTGATGAACGTGCTCTTGCCCACGTTGCGGCGGCCGACGATGGCCATTTTCATGACCGGTTCCTGTTCGGGCTCGGCACTCGCCTCCGGCAACCGTTGGACCAGGGCTTCCAGCAGCGCCGCGCGGTTGCGGTTCTGCAGCGTGCTGACCCGGATGACCTCGTCCGCCCCCAAGCGATAGAACTCGTCGGCTTGCGGATCGAGTTTCTCGCTGTCCAGTTTGTTGGCGACCAAGAGCACGGGTTTCTTGAGGGATCGCAACCGCTGCGCGACCTCCTGATCCAGCGGCACGAGTCCGTCGCGGGCATCGACGACGAACATCACCAGGTCCGCCGCCGCCAAGGCGTATTCGATTTGCTGCTCGATTTCCTGGGTCAGATCGTCGACGTCGTGGATGCCGATGCCGCCCGTGTCCACCAGTTCGAATCGGCGCCCTTCGTGTTCCATCTCGTACGTCATACGGTCGCGCGTGACGCCGGCCAGGTCATCGACGATTGCCAATCGCCTGCCGGCCAGCCAGTTGAGGATGCTGGACTTGCCCACGTTCGGCCGACCCACGATTGCCACCTGTGTTGTCGCCATGTCACCGGGTTTCCCCACGACGTTTTTCCATGTTCTGCGGCTTTGCCCGTCCGTCCAGGCAGCCCCAAGCATGATTCTATGCGTTCGGTCGCCATTCCTTCAACCGCTGTTGCCGGCACGGCGGCTCCGGGGAAGCCCGGCTTTGGCCGAAAGCCGGCCTTGTTTTCGTGGCTGGGGCTTCCTGCCTGCCCCTCGGGTTTCGTACAACTAACAGGCTGGTATAATCCGGGCTGTTCCGGCGAGGACGACATACGTCGATGAAGATCTCCCGCGGTCCTGCAACAGAACTTGGAGTTCACGATGAATCCTGACGCTCCCCAAACCATAGAAGCCTTGGAAGCATTGCTCAGCTCTCCCAGCCCGCAAGCCATCGAAACGCTGGCTGCGCTCGACGGCGACCTGCTGATCCTGGGCATCGGAGGCAAGATGGGGCCGACGCTGGCGCGGATGGCCAAGCAGGCGTCGCAGCAGGCGGGCGTGGCTCGACGCGTGATCGGCGTGTCGCGGTTCTCCGATTCTGCCCTTCGACAGCGGCTGGAAAGCTGGGGCGTCGAGACGATCGCCGGGGATTTGCTGGACGAAGCATGCGTAGAAGCGTTGCCCGATGTGCCCAACGTGATTTTCATGACGGGCATGAAATTCGGGGCCAGCCGCAATCCGGCGATGACCTGGGCCATGAACGGTTACGCCCCGGCGCTGGTCTGCCGCAAGTTGCGCCACAGCCGGATTGTTGCTTTCTCCAGCGGCAACGTGTATCCGTTGGTGCCGCTGGACAGCGGCGGCTCGAAGGAAACCGACGAAATTGGCCCCGTCGGCGAATACGCGATTACCGTCCTGGGCCGCGAGCGGATGTTTCAGTACTTCAGCGATCGCTACCAGATCCCGATGGCGCTGCTGCGATTGAACTATGCCGCCGAGATGCGTTACGGCATCTTGGCCGACATCGCCCAGGACGTCTTTCACGAGCGCCCCGTGGAAGTTTCGACCCCCATGTTCAACGTGATCTGGCAGGCCGATGCCAACGCGATGACGCTGGCCGCACTGGCGCACACCGCGGTTCCGCCCCGAATCATCAACGTCGCCGGCCCGGAATTCTTGCGCGTGCGCGACGTAGCGGAGCAGTTCGGACGCCTGATGAACAAACCCGTTCGGTTCACCGGCCAGGAAGGCTCGACGGCATTCCTGAACAACGGCACGGAAGGCCACCGGCTGCTGGGCAACGTGCGGGTGGACGTCGAAACGATGATCCGCTGGACCGCCGAGTGGGTCCGCCGTGGCGGCGAAAGCCTCGACAAGCCGACCCATTTCCAGGTGCGCAGCGGCAAGTTCTGAACGAGCCGGCGCCGCGGAGAGGCTGTGAAAAAATTGGGACAGCCACCTCGCAGCCCCCTGTTTTTCCAGGGATTAGCGCGGTGCTAGCTCGGAGCCAGTCCCATTTCTTCACAGCCTCGGAACGCCACGCATCTGGTTGAAGTTGTCTTGCCACGCATCTGTGCAATCGGTACTACTCCCGCATGCGACACTCGGATCGACGTGGCGGAGGAGCGACGTGCGCGGTTGCAAGCAGGTTTACCGCTGGACCGGACTGATGCTGCTAGCGGCGGTGGCGGTGACGGCGGGTTGCCGATCGAAGCGGCCCACCGACATCGCCGACGTGCTATCGGGCGAGGAGTTGACGAAGGCCATCTCGCCGTCGAACTACCGCGCCTGGATTCCGGCCCAGGCGGTGCTGCCGACGGCCGAACTGCGGGGCGATGTGTTGACGGTCCGCAACGTCCGCAACTGCCAGTACTTGAGTGCCGACGACTACGTGGTGCGGTACTACGACAGATCGTTCGATCTTCGCCGGCTGAAGACCGTCGATTTCATCACGGTGCCCTTCCAGGACACGCCCACGTTGGCGCACACCATGCTCAGCTTCGGCTTTGACGACCAGGAGTTCCTGGCGGTGTCTGTCGAAGCGCGTTACGAGCAGGGCGAGACGTATTCACCGCTCAAAGGCGCCTTGCGGCAGTATGAATTGATCTATGTCCTGGCGGATGAACGCGACGTGGTCGGCCTGCGGGCCAAGCATCGCAAGGACGACGTGTATCTGTATCGCACGCGGGCCACGCCCGAACTGGCCCGCGCGCTGTTGCTGGACGTGCTGGCACGCGTCAACAAGCTGGCGGCACAGCCCGAGTTCTACGACGCCATGTCCAACAACTGCACCACGAACATCGTCGCCCACATCAACCACGTCCGCCCTGGCCGAGTGCCTTTGGACGTGGGCGTGCTGCTGCCGGGCTACGCCGACCGGCTGGCGTATGACTTGGGCCTGCTTGACACCCAGCTGCCGTTCGAGAAACTCAAGAGCCAGGCGAAAATCGACCGCGTGGCGACGCGCTATGCCGAAGACGTGGATTTTTCGCGACGGATTCGGCAGCGGTAGCGGAGAGTCGAGTCGAAAGGTGAAGAGGTCGAAAAGTCAGAACGTCGAAGAGTTCGACTGCCTGACTTCGGCGGACTTGCCTCGCCGCTTGGCGAACGGTGCGGCGTCAGCCCACCGGTGTTCCGCGATATCGGCCTGCGCACATCAAAGGAACCGGTGGGCTAACGCCCATCGTTCGCCGAACTTAAATCCGGGGGGGGCGGGGCGTGCGTGAGGCAGCGACGTTTAATCTGCAGCGGATTCAGGCGGAAACGTTTGTCGCAGAAATCGCTTATCGCTACGAGCTGCCTTCGACGAACGACTGGGCGTTGGAGTTGGCTCGCGACGGCGGTCGCCGGCTGCCGTTGCTGGCACTGACTTCCCGGCAAACGCAAGGCCGCGGGCGAGGCGCGAATCGCTGGTGGTCCGCTCCTGGAGCCCTGACTTTCTCCTTGCTGCTGGATTCACATGCCGTGCTGCCGGACATCGGCGCTCTGCCGCAGGTTTCCGTGGTTGCGGCGCTGGCGGCTTGTGAGGCTTTGACCACCTTGGTGCCGGGCCAGCCAATCGGCCTGAAGTGGCCCAACGACGTCCTGCTGGGCCGGCGCAAAGCGTGCGGCATCCTAGTCGAGTCGCCCGCCCGGCCGCCGGACCGGCTGGTGATCGGGATCGGCGTCAACGTCAATAACTCGTTTGCCGAGGCCCCCGAAGACGTGCGACAGCGAGCCGTCTCGCTGACCGACGCCACGGGCCAGCCGTTGCCGTTGACCGACGTGCTCATTCGCCTGTTACAGACGCTCGAGCGTGAGTTGGCCCGACTGAAGGCCGGCCATGTCCAGTTGAGTGACGCCTGTCGCCCGTGGTGCGTTCTCACCGGGCGGGCCGTCGCTGTCAATGTCGGACGGGAGCGCATGGCCGGCACCTGCGTCGGCATCGGCGACGACGGGACGCTGTTGTTCCAGTCGCAAACCTCCCTGCGGCGTCTGTCTTCCGGCGTCGTGGAAGCGATTGGCTGGGGTGACCAGGCCGCGAAAACTGAATTCTGTAAGTCTGCCCCCAACGTCGATCCGGCGTCATTGTCTCAAACTTGACGTGTTACGTGCCGCAACCGTCGCGGCTGGCAGTCCGGGCAGAAGAACGTGGAACGTTGGGCCTGGACGATCCGGCGAATCGGTCCGGCGCCGCAGGTCAAACAGGGCTGGCCCGCGCGGTCGTAGACGCGGTGGTGGCTCTGATAGCTGCCGGGGTTGTTCAGCGCGTTGCGATAAGTACCATCGGCCAGGGTCGAGCCTTCGTACCGGACCGCGTCGGACAGCACGGTTCGCAGCGCGGTGTGCAGCCGTTGCCAATCGGCCCCGCTGAAACGATCACACCGCTTGGCCGGGTGGATTCCGGCCACGTGCAGCATTTCGGAGGCGTACAGATTGCCGATCCCTGCGACGACGCGTTGATCCAGCAGCGCGACTTTGACAGCGCGGCGGCTGGTCCGCAGCCGCTCCCGCAGTTGGGCCGCTGTGATGTCGAGCGCGTCCGGCCCCAGCTTGTCCGGACCGAATTCCGTTTGCAACTGCCGGGACGACAGCAAGCGTACCGACCCCAGTCCGCGGCGATCCCAGAACAAAATTTGCCCAGACGCGACGCCGGTCAAGTGCAGGCGGAACCGAAGGTGTTCCGCATCGGGGGGATCGGCCAGCAGAACCAGGCCCGTCATCCGCGGCTCGAAAACCAAGGTCTCGCCGCTGTCCAGCCGCACCAGGACTCGCTTGCCGAGCCGTTCCACAGCCTCGATTCGGCAGCCGACGACGCGGCGGCGGAGCGTCGCGGGACGAGGGCTGATCCGGATCGGCCGCAGGCGGCAGGCGACGGCCTGCGCATCGGTCACCCGGCCTCCGACGATACCCAGAATTCCTCGCCGCATGGTCTCGACTTCGGGCAACTCCGGCATGCTTCTCCTTCCTCTGACAGTCTGACATTCTCTGTCGGGAGCGGTGTCCGTCCCTGAAAGGCAACAGCGTAAATGCCCGTTCAGGAGTTGGGGAGCCCCAGAATGGCGGCTTTTTCGAAAAGTCGGGATTGTTTTCGCCAGAGCATTCTGACCGATAGACCGACAGGCCTATGCCCCCGGCTCCGGCTTGTCACGGACGGCAACAATCGTTATTTTCCCCGCCGTTTTTCTCGTCGCGGCCTTTCCTGGGAAGGTGTCGGGCCTGATGACCACTCGTTTTGCTCCACGTGCTGGCGGCGTCCTGTTCCGGTGCCTGTCGGGTCGCCATCCGTTCGAGGCGGAGCA
>CAYPGE010000023.1:0-41005 GCA_964409865.1 uncultured Pirellulaceae bacterium | reverse complement strand
TCGCCCCCCCGCCTCGCCGATTTTTTTGCCACGCGCACGTCTGCGGAAAGGACACTTTAATCCGAGCCAGAGCCAATGCCATCTTGTCCCAGTTTTGCTGGCCCGCCGCCTTGAGATGGAAGATATGCACCGGCGTGCCCGCCGCGCGGCCGATCTCCAGGGCTTCCTCGATCCCCTCCAGCAACTGATCGCCCTCGTTGCGGATATGAGTGAAGTACCGGCCGCCGTGCTCGCCGGCGACCTGGGCCAGCGCGACCAGTTCCTCAGTCCGCGCGTAGGTGGCCGGCGGGTAGATCAGGGCCGTCGACAGCCCGACCGCTCCGGCCTGCATGGCCTCGCGCACGAGGTCTTTCATCCGCTCCAATTCCACCGCGTTCGGCTGGCGATCGGTGCTGCCCAGCACGATCGAACGCACTTGGGTGTGCCCGACGTTTTGAGCGACATTGAGCGGAATGCCGGTCTTCTCCAGCAGGGCCAGGTACTCCGCCATCGTCGTCCAGCGGGCGCCTTTCGCGCCCGCCGCCCGCGGCGCGGCCGAGCCACCCTCGCCGGCGTGGATCGTGGTGATCCCCTGCCCGAGCAAGTTCAGGGCCGATTCGGGGTGGTCCATGATCGGCGTGGCGGTCTGGCCCATCATGTCGACGAAGCCGGGAGCCACCATCAGCCCCGCCGCGTCGATCGTGCGCCGCGCCGGGACGTTCTTCAAGCTGCCGATCTGGACAATCTTCCCTTCCCGCAGGCCCACGTCGCCCACATATCCGGGCGCCCCGGTGCCGTCCACGATCCGGCCGCCGAGGATCACCACGTCCAGCGGCGGAGCCTCGCCCGCGGCGAGGTTGGAAACGGACAAAATCACCACGATTGCCGCTAAAACGCGAATCAGCATGGGCGTTCTCCTTGCATCTTGGGTAGCATGGCTCTCCGAGCCGTGCCGTCACGTCCGACCTGCTGCGAGCAGCCGCACGGCTCTGAAAGCCATGCTACCTTTTCGGCGACGCGATGGAAAACGGGTAGCACCTCAGAATTCCCGCCGATCCACTCCGGCCCGATGCCTGGCTTCCGCGTGCTGGTCGATGGTCGGCGGCCAGCCGGCCGGGTCGATTGGAGTTCACGCGAAGGCGAAGCCGCGAAGAGAACGCTTACGTCAGGCGTCGCTTTCTCGCTGATTCGCGCCCTTGGCTGCCCGCCGCGTCTCTTCCAGCCGTTGCCAGCAGTACCACTGCATCCGCGGCAGATGGAACGGCCCCTTCCACATGCAACCCTTGACGCTCGTCGAAACCGTGCCGTCGCGGTGCAAGTATCCGTACCACTCGCCGTAAACCGGGTCGGGGAAGTGGGCATACGACCAGTCGTGGACCATCTGGTGCCAGCGGGCGTACTTTGCGTCGCCCGTCATCTGCCGGGCCAGCAGCGTGGCGATGATCGCCTCGTTGTGGGCCCACCAGAACTTCATGTCGTGCCAGTACTCGGTGGGCGGAAGGCCCTTGGCGTCGCGATAGTAGAAAAGCCCGCCGTACTGCTCGTCCCAACCCAACTCCAGCGACCAGTCGATGATCGTCGTGCCCAGACGCACCAACCGCGGATCGCCGCCGCGGACGCGGGCTTCTTCCAGGATGAACCAGCCGGCCTCAATCGCGTGTCCGGGGCAGACCATCCTGCCTTCAAACGTGTCGTAGAACTCGCCCTGAGGGCCAACCGTCTCCAGCACACAGCGAAATTCCGGCTTCAGAAAATCCCGTTCGATTTCCGCAATCGCCCCGTCGATCGTCTTCGTGGTGATCGGGTCGTGTACCGCTTTCCGCAGTTCCTGGGCCGTGACCATCAGGATCATCGACATGGCCAGACCCTTCATCGGCCGCACCGCGGGGTTGACTTTGGCGGGCAGCAATTCGGGCGTGGTGTGGTATCTCAGGATCATCCGGAACAGGTCCAGCGCTTGCCGCTTGGCGGCCTCATCCGCGGCCGCCAATCCGTACGCCGCCAGAGCGATCGTGGCAAAGGTCTCCGAGAACAGGTACCGCCGTTTGCGCAGGGGCCGGCCCTCGCGAGTCACGGAGAAGAACATCCGCCCGTCGGTGTCGAAGCAGTGCTTGTTCAGGAATTCGATCCCGTGGCGGGCGAGTTCCAGCCACTGCGGCCGGCGCTCGACCGTGTTGTACAGCGTGGCCAACAGCCAGGCGAACCGCCCCTGAAACCACACCGGCTTGTCCGTCTGCAGGATCGTCCCGTCGCGATCCAGCGAAGTGATGTAGCCGCCGCACTCCCGGTCGATCGCCCCAGGAATCCAGAACGGCAGCGTGTCGTTCAGCAGGCCGTCGCGGTAGGTGGCCAACAGTTCCGGCATCGAATCGGGCAACATGACGACTCCTTCACGGATTGACGGCAAGATGCGGGTAAGGAATGGCAGAGGCTCCCCAGGAACTCCACTTGACGCCGCCCTTCAGTGTGACGCAACCACGAGCGGAAATCCAGGTTTCTTTTTCGACGCAGACCCACATCTTCCTTCATCTTTCCGCTTCCGTCTGTAAGCCGCTGGACGAAACGCGGCAAAATCTCGATAATCCGGCGTATGCGATCCTACCAGCGCGAAAACCTGTGCCACGATCCGATCCACGGCTACATCCCGTTCACGTCCGATGCGGGTCGGGACGCCGGAGAGACCTCCGAACGGCAGATCATCGATCATCCGTGGATCCAGCGGCTGCGGTTCATCCATCAGCTGCAGACGGCCTGGTTCGTCTATCCCACGGCGGAACACACACGGTTCCAGCACGTGATCGGGGCCATGCACCTGGCCAGCCGCGCCGTGGCCGTGCTGTACGAGAGCCTCCGCAGCGTGTGTCCCGATGTGCCCAGCCGCGGCTACGTCGAAACGCTGCTGCGGATGGCCGGACTGCTGCACGACGTGGGACACGGGCCGTTCGGCCACTTTTTCGATCAGCACTTCCTCCGCTCGTACGGACTGACCCACGAGACGCTGGGCGCCCGCATCATCTGCGACGAGCTTGGCGGTTTGCTCCGCGGGTTGCGACGGAATCCGAACAGCCAGTTGACAGCCAGTGAACAGTTGAATCCCGAACATGTCGCCTGGGTCATCATGCGGCCACAGCGGCAGGAGGAGGGCAGCCGGCCGCAGTGGCTGCGGTTCCTGCGGGCGCTGCTGAGCGGCATCTACACGGTGGACAACATGGATTTCGTGCTCCGCGATGCCTACATGTCCGGCTACAGCCAGCGGGCGTACGACTTGGAGCGGCTGCTGCACTATACATTCTTCAGCGCGTCGGGTCTGACGATCCACGACCGCGGCATCGACGCGTTGCTGCGGTTCATGGAAGCGCGGGCGCACCTGTTCCGCGCCGTGTACTTTCACCGCACCGTGCGGGCGATCGACCTGACGCTGGCCGATCTGTTCGCGCAGAGCAAGCGGCACCTGTTCCCCGGCAATCCGGCCGAGTTGCTCCCGCAGTACCAGCACTTGACCGAAGCTTCGTTGCTGGTCGACGTGGCCCGCTGGGCACAGGACGCGGACGCCGAGAAGCGGTCCCTGGCGGCGGTTTGGCAGCAATTCCTCCAGCGGCAGATCCCCTGGACGATGGTCTGTCAGCGGAACCTGGAATTTGCCGAAGACGACGCGGAACGCAGCAGCATTTTCAGCGACGCGGAATTCGTGGAACGTAAACTCCGCCAGCAGTTGCCCGCCGGCCTGGCCGATCTGCCCTTGCGAGTCGACATCGCGCGGGCCCTGTTCCGGCCGCTCACGGGCGGTCCGACGGCCGGGCAGAACTTTCTGTACGATTCCGCCCGCGATTCGATCCGGCCGCTGACCGCCAACCAGCTGTTCCAGCGCCTGCCGATCAGCCAGCGGATCTGCCGGATCTACGCCCACTCAAAGCAGCACGCGGCCGAGTTGGCGGCGGCGCTCGACGCCCTGATCGGCCACTCGGGCGAGGACGATTTGACGAACATGTGAGTGTGTCCTGCAAGTCGGCGTCGGGACGAGGATGGTGGAAAGGCAAGTAGGGAGGACGAAGGATGGATGATGAAGCCCCCACGACCAATGATCCGCTGGCAGCGGTCAGGATGGACAAGAGCGTGCTGACCTTCGGCACGTTCGACGATGATGATACGCGTGCCTTCTGGTCATCGCGGACGGTGGAAGAGCGTTTGGAGGCGATGGAATTGATGCGGATGATCAATTATGGCTACAATCCGATTACCGATCGACTTCAAAGAGTTCTTGAAGTTGTTGAATTCGGAGAAAGTTGATTACTTGCTGGTAGGCGGGTACGCCGTCGGTGTCCACGGATATCCCCGGAGCACCGCCGACCTGGACGTGTGGGTCGATGTCGGCGAAGAAAACGCGACACGCCTTGCGCGCGTCCTGGAGCAATTCGGCTTCTCTTCCAATTCGGTTTTGGCGGCGGACCTACTTCGGGAAGGCCGCATTCTTCGGATGGGAATTGCGCCGATACGGATCGAAGTAATCACCCGCGCGTCGGGAGTTTCTTTTCACGAGTGTTACGCTGCACGCGTGGTGACTCAGATTGACGGCGTCGAGGTCAACGTCATCAACCTCGATCACTTAAAGGCAAACAAGCGAGCAGCCGGCAGGCCAAAAGACCTCGCTGACTTGGATTATCTTCCTTGACTTGTCATTCATGTAGGAGTTCACGCGGATATGTTCCTAGCGTTTGGCGAAATCATGGCGCGAATCGCTCCCGAAGGCCACTTGCGTTGGCGGCAGGCGGTGCCGGGGCGGGTTGAGGTGACGTGGGGCGGCGGCGAGGCGAACGTGTGCGCGTCGCTGGCCATGTTCGGCCAGAGCGTGCGCTACGTGACGGCGCTGCCGCGGCACGCCATTGCGGAGAGTCTGGTCGCCACCTTGCGAGGCTTGGGCGTGGACACCGGCCACATCCTGTGGCGCGACAAGGGCCGCCTGGGGCTGTACTTCGTCGAAGCCGGCGCCAATCAGCGCGGCTCGACCGTGTTGTACGACCGCGACCATTCGGCGATCAGTCTGGCCGGGCCGGACGAGTACGCCTTCGACGCGGCTCTGGCCGACGTCCACTGGCTGCACGTGACCGGCATCACGCCGTCGATCAGCGAACCCGCTTGCCGCGCGAATCTGGAACTCGTGCGGCGGGCCAAGCAGGCCGGGGCGGCCGTTTCCTGCGACTTGAACTTCCGCAAGAAACTCTGGAACTGGCGGCCGGGGACGGACAAGAAAGCGCTGGCTCGCGAGTGCATGTCCGAGGTCCTGCAAAACGTCGATCTGGTGATCGCCAACGAAGAGGATGCGGCCGACGTGCTGGGAATTCACGCCGAGGGCACGGATGTCGAGCGGGGGACGATTAACGCGGCAGCCTACGAAAAGGTGGCCCGCGAAATCGTCAGCCGCTTTCCCGGCGTAACGCGCGTCGCGATCACCCTGCGGCAAAGCATTTCGGCCGACCATAACAACTGGGGCGGAATGCTGTTCGACGCCGACGCCGACCGGGCCTTTCTGGCTCCCTTGGACGAGCGCGGCCACTACTGCCCGTACGAGATCCGCGACATCATCGACCGCGTCGGCGGCGGCGATTCCTTCGCCGCCGGACTGATTTACGCCTTGAATTCCGAGACGTACCGCAAACCCCAGCAGGCCATCCGCTTCGCCGTCGCCGCTAGTTGCCTGAAACACTCGATCCAGGGCGATTTCAACTACGTCTCCGTGGCCGAGGTCGCCGCTCTGGCCGGCGGCGTAGCGACCGGCCGCGTGCAGCGCTGACGGAACTGCGTGGTCGAGTGAGCCTCTGGGGCCCCGCCCCGCGTCGCCCAGTTGCTCGCGCAGCCCGTGTGCGGCGTGAGGAGGTCCTTGGCGCCGTAGCTGTCTAAGTCCACGCTCTCGTGGTCATCGGCCACACAACACTCCGTCAATCACAAGACGGCCCCTGATGAAGTCCTCCCGCCGCACGGCCTTCGAGAATGGCCGCAGTAAACACCGAACGGACGACTTGGTACAATGCGGGCCGCGGCAAGAGCAGTCCGAGGAGCGGGGAGTGAACCGGCGTCGCCGTTCGTGCATCCGGCGGGCGTTTGCCGTCTTGATTGTCGTTCCCTAAACGAGCGGCAGGTGGTAGACTGTGTGCGTTGGTACCGCTCGCCGGGCCGGTGAGATGGCGAACTGGAGACCCTCGCTGACGATCAGGATTCCCATGGCTCGCTCAGATCTGCTGTTGTCGCTTGTCAAGTCCGGCGTGTCTGGCAATCAGAATTTGTTTCGCCGGACGGTGGAAGCGATCGTGGCCGAGGAACGGGCAAAAAACCACGCGGTCCTTGCCGACCGACTGGAGGAGCAACTCAAGCGAAACGGGCAACCGGCTGGGAATGGACAGCCGATCGGCATTGGCCCGGTGGCCCACGACCTCTTCTACGAGGTGGCCCCGGAGCGGACACTCGACGACCTGGTGCTTCCCGAACAGGTGCGCACTGCCTGTTTGGAGTTGGTGGAGGAGTACCACCGCGCCGACCTGCTGCGGTCCCACAATTTGGCTCCGCGCCACCGGGTTCTCCTCGCCGGACCTCCGGGAAATGGAAAAACTTCGCTTGCCGAATCACTGTCCAATGCCCTGATGGTGCCTCTGGTCGGGGTGCGTTACGACGGTCTGATTGCCAGTTACCTTGGGGAAACGGCGAGCCGGCTGCGGAAAGTGTTCGACTACGTGCGAACCCGACGCTGCGTGCTGTTCTTCGACGAGTTTGACACGCTGGGGAAGGAACGCGGGGATCGGCATGAAACCGGTGAGATCAAGCGGGTTGTAAGTTCGCTGCTGCTGCAAATCGACAGCTTGCCGAGTCATGTGGTCGTGGTGACTGCCACCAACCATCCGGAACTGCTGGACCGTGCCGTCTGGCGCAGGTTCCAGCTGCGTCTGGAATTGCCGGCCCCCACCGAGGCTGAAGTCCAGGAGTACTTGCGGCGTGCGGAGACCCGGACCGGCGTTTCCTTCGGCATGTCCCCGAAGACGCTGGCTGACAAGCTGCGCGGCCTGAGTTTCGCCGAATTGGAGGAGTTCACGGCAGACGTGTTCCGGCGGTATGTCTTGGCGCTGCCCGCCGCGGACGTCAAGGACATCGTGGCGCGGCGGTTGAAGCAGTGGCAAGACCGATTCACGGCGAGCCCTTCCGACTAGCGTTTTGACATACCGATGAACGAGAAACCGCTACTATTCTTCCCACGGCCCGTTCGCGGCACGAAAAGCTTGCGCCGTGCCGGTCCTTCGACACTGGGCCTTCCCACTGCGGAGCAGCAGCATGAAAGGCTGGAGGCCCGCTTCCAGCGGATCATCGATAGTTTCCTTACCGCCCAAGAGACGATCGACGGCGCAGAGCCGGAAATGGTCGTCGTTTTCGAGACAGCGGGAAAAGAAGTCGTGGAACTGGCCAAGGTCGCACGAGAAATCGAGGGACTCGAATGGCTTGCCGAACTTGACTCGGACGAATTCGAGGCAACGCACGGATTCCAGGATACCAAACATCCGGACGATCTCTTGCCGTGCCGTCTCTACGCGGTGATGAGCAATCACTCCGCTCTGGAAAGCCTCGTCCGACTCTGGAACGAATGGCATCAAAACCCTTCGCAGCGAGCTGAGAAGAACGTCGGTCCCTTTAAGAGCATCTTCGCCCACCTCCTTGATGTTCGCCCCTGGTCCGTCGAGGACCGAATCCGAGACACCGGAATTCTGGAGGCGTGGGAAGAAGACCTCGGACACGAGACCGGTCTGATTCGGTTCGAGGTGGAACTGTGGAGTCGCGGCGCAGGCGAGCGGCAGAATCGGGCTTACGACCAGCTTTCAGCCATGCTCGCGTCGGCCGGCGGTCGCTGCATCTCGCGGTGCGTCCTGCCCGAGATCGCTTACCACGGAGTGTTGGCGGAACTTCCCGCCGAAGCCGTCTGGACGACAATCGATCACCTTCGGACCAACGAGTACACGGAGCTATTACGATTTGAGGAAGTCATGTTCTTCCGCCCGTTTGGCCAGTCGCGGATGCCGACCGCGACGCCGGACGCGGCTGACCTTCCGATCGCGACGGCCGCAGCAGATGTTTCTGCACCGGATCCAGGCCTGCGGCCGATTGTGGCGTTACTGGACGGACTACCCCTGGAGAAACATCGGCTGCTCGATGGCCGGCTCATCATCGACGATCCGGACGAGCACGCTGTTCAATACGAGCCAGTCAGCCAGCGGCACGGCACCGCGATGGCTTCCCTGATTTGCTGGGGAGACCTGAATCGGGCCGAACCACCACTGCCGAGGAATCTCTACGTTCGGCCCATATTCGTTCCCGAGACGCTACCGGATGGTGGAGTCGATGAAGTCACGCCGCGGGATCGCTTGATCGTCGATCTGATCCATCAAGCCGTCCGACGGATCAAAGAAGGCGATGGACAGGAACCGCCGACAGCGCCCGACGTGAAGGTGATCAACCTGTCGCTCGGCAACCGACATCAGCCGTTCGTCCGCAATTTGAGCCCCCTGGCCCGCCTCCTGGACTGGCTTGCGTGGAAATACGGCATCCTGTTCATCGTCAGTGCGGGCAACCAACTCGAGAAGATCGTCCTGGAAACGCCGTCTTCGAAGTGGCGCTCGTTGTCGAAAGACGAACTGGTCGCGCAAACGCTGACGGCGCTCCGGAATTCCCAAGCCCAACGCCGTCCGCTGTCGCCCGCAGAGGCGGTCAATGCCGTCGCTGTCGGGGCGATGCATACCGACTACTCGCAAGCGCCCGAGCGGCAGCATCGTGTCGATCTCTTGCCCGGCAACGGGCTTCCGAGCCCCGTCGGCACCGTGTCCCTAGGCTTCCAGCGTGCGCTGGTTCCCACGATCCTCATGCCCGGTGGTCGGCAGCTCTTCAGTGCCCCGCTCGTGAGCAGTGGCGACGTGGCGGTCTTCGAGCCAGAGGCGAGGAGCGTCCAACCACCGGGGATTCGAGTCGCCGCGTCGGCGCGTGAACCCATGCAACTCGATCGAACGATCTACACGCGAGGCACCAGCAACTCCACCGCGCTTGCCACGCGCCACGCGGCGCTAATCTACGAACGCCTCCTGTCCTTGCGCAGTGACCCCGGAGGCGGTCGTTGGGACGATCGGCATACGGCCTCGCTCTTGAAGACGCTGCTGGTGCATGGTGCATCCTGGCGAAGAGCGGGTGCGGTCATCGAGAACGTCTTCAGGGATGACATCCTACGGGAAGTCGGCAACGACGCCAAGCGGGCCTGGCAGCCCCTTGCGCGACTGCAGGCGAGTTTCCTTGGCTACGGCGAAGTGTCTCTCGAACGGGCGTTGTTCTGCACGGATCGACGGGTAACGTTGATTGGCTGGGGCATGCTGGCTGCCGATGACGCGCATCAGTTCGAAGTGCCGTTGCCGGAGGCTCTAAGCGGACTGCGGCTGGAACGGCGCCTGATTGTGACGCTTGGGTGGATCACGCCCGTCAACTTCGCGCACCGCAAGTACCGTCGGGCTTTCTTGTGGTTCGACCCACCCGAGACCGACTTTGGCCTGTACGAGGACCGCGAGGGCGTGGACAAGGACATCGCTCGGCGTGGCACCGTCCAGCATCAGACCTACACAGGCGACAAGGCCATCCCCGTTGGGGAAAACGCTATCGCGCGAATCCAAGTCAACTGTGCCGAGCACGCTGGCCGCCTCGATGAAGAAGTGCCATACGCATTCGCGGTCACTTTGGAACTTGCTCAGCCCATTCTTGCATCGATTTACGAAGAGATACGCGAGAAAGTCCACGCCCGCATTCGGCTGGAAGCGTGAAGAACCCGGTCATAACGGGTCGGATCATGCGGCCCTCCAAAGCCGGCAACGCTGATCGTCGGATCAGGAATCCTGACGCCCATTCGCCTTCCGCACGGCCACGTCCAGTTGCGAGCGGAACTCGGCGAGATCGTGTTTGCGCAGCTTCTGGAAGAACTTGTTGAAATCGCGCGGGGTCAGCATGTTGAACTGGTAGCGGACGGGGCTTCCTTCCCGCTCCAGCCATTCGTTTAGCCGCCGGATGTGCTCGATGGCGTATTCGTGCTTCTTGATGTTCTCGGCCGATGGCTCGGAGATCTCGTCGTCATCCTTGATTTCTACGACGAAGATCTCGTTGCTCTGCTTGATGAAGAAGTCCGGGCTGAATTCGCCGCGTTTCGGGTGCTCGCGCTTCTTCCAGGCGAATTCGATCGAGTAGAACCCCACGGGAGTATTCTTCAGCCAAGCGTCGATTTCCCGCGAGTTCTCGCGGTCGCAGAGCCCGCTTACGAACTTTCGTTCTGGCGTCTGATCGGTGATGACCAGATTGGCTGGCGTCTTGAAGTCCGCCGCATTTGGAATTTCCTTACGGCCGCTACGGAAATCGCCGTCCTCGTCCTGCACCTCGCGAAAGAACTCAAGCTGTTCGTCGACCAGCGTCGTCTCGGTGGCGGCCGTGTAGAAAACCGTCTTGCTTCCGCGCCGCAGTTCGGCGGCGCTGCAGCTTTCTGCCTGACGTTCCGCGGTGCTGAACGTCTGCAGGGCCGTGGGGGACAGCCGGTACACCACCCGCTTCGCCGCCTTGCGCCGAAGCGTGCCGAGCGCCTGCAGGAACTTCTGCCGGTTTTCGTCGGTGATCCGGCCCGTCTTGACTTTGGCCCGCTTCAGCGATTCGCGGACGATGGCCATGCACGTTTCCCGCGGGAACTTCTTGGCGTAGCGCGTCCGCTCCTTCGGATCGTCGGCGTCCTTCGACTCGTCGTCGATCGACCGCAGTCGTTGGAACATCTGCTCGGCGACCTCTTCCACGCTCCACGTCTTGTGCTGGAGGGTGGTCTTGAACTTCGTACGGTCACCCGTCACCGCCCGCTCGAACTCGATCGTCACGTCTTCGGCCTCGATTTGGGTGGGCAGTTCCACGTACCCGTCGTCGAATAAGCGGTACTCGCCCTTCTTCGCATATTGGCTCGCATCCTCGTCGCGGTCGTAATCCAGGGTGTGCAGATCGAAGTTGAAGGCGGACGTCGGATCGACGGTGGACGTCAGCCGCCGTTCGATCTCCAGGATTTCGTTGACCAGATGCTTGATCCGCCCGGACCAGGCATCGTGATTGAACACGGTCACGATCGGATCTTCGCCCTGCCAGCCCTCCGGCCGTCGCAAACCGCGTCCGAGCACCTGGGCGATCAGCAACTTGCTGTTGAACGCCCGCTCCTCGTGGGGCACGATTTGGAAGACGTTCTTGACGTCCCAGCCTTCGCTGAGCATTGATACGGAAACGATCCACTCGACCTTGCTCGACGGGCTGTCCACCATTCGCAGCCGCGCCACGTTCGGCTGGTGTTCCTTGGCGGAAGTCACGGCCAGCACCTTGTCACGGGCTTGTTCCGGCGAGATCCCCTCCCACTCCTGCAGAAAGCCCTGCAGTTCCTCCGCCACCCGCTTGCAGTCCGAAATCGCCTTGGTCACGACGATCGTCAGCGGCCGGATGCCTCGTTTCTTAAGGCGCTTTTTCCAGTCCTGGTGCCGGTTGTAGATCAGTTGCCAGCGCTCGTCCGGATTGTCCGTCTCCGGCATCTCCGCCACGTACTCGACTTTCTTGGCAAAGCGGTCTTCGATTGCCTGGCGCAGCGAGTAGCGCTGGATCACGTCCGCAAAGTACTCGTCGCCCACGTAGCAGGTTCCGGATGCGCCGACTACGATCCGGAAGCCGTAGTCCGGCGACAGCAGGAACTCCTTCCAACGTTTCGCGCTGGCCCCCGACTCGTTGGCCACGTGGTGGGCTTCGTCGTTCAGCACCGCCACACGCTCGCCACGTCCCCGCAGGCTGTCCCGGATGGACGACTTGACGGTCTCCAGAATCGCGTGGTAGTTCTCCACGCAGATGGAGGCATCGACAATGGTTTCCGACGCGTTGATGATCTTCGGTGCGTGGACCTTCGCGTCCGTCGGCAGCAGATCGCGCAGATCGGCGCTGGCCGCCAGTTCCTTGAACTTCCCCAGCAGCCCTGCCTCAATCGTATTCGACGGACAGAGCACCAGGGCGCGGTCCACCGCCCCTTCGGCCAACAGGATGGCGGCCAGCCCATACAGCACGTAGCTCTTCCCGGTCGCGGTGGCCTGGTCGAGGGAACACGACAACTGATCCGGCAACTGAAGGTGCTTCTCCATCCCGCTCCACGAGCCGTAACGCGGCTCCAGCTCGGGATTCTGCTCGAAATTCTCCTGGGCCAGTTCACGCAGATTGGCGTACCGTCCGCCCAACAGGTACCGTAGCGTCGTGCGGATCGCTTCTTCCTGATAACTCCGCGTCCCACACAGTTCGCCCAAAAAGCCTTCGTACCGCGACTCGTCCCAGACCGCGGGGTCGATGTTGCAGGTGACCTTCAGCACGAGGTCTTCGTTACGAAAGGTGGTTCGATCGCCGCGTTTGGTCATTTTCGTGCCCGTTTCGCTTTCTTCGCTGGGGCCTTGCGACGTTGCCCGCTGCCGTTGAACTTCTCGGCGGGGATCAGCTCCCGTGCCTCATTGCCGTAGATATCCACGAAGACGGCCATCATGCTGGCGCCCAGCGCGTCGGTCGGAAACCGGACCTCCCAGCCATCCTTCTCGATCGCGTCGGCGTAGAACACGTCATCCATGTCGAACACGTCCGTTTCCGTGTCGAAGTCGTAGTCCAGCATGACCATCGACAGCGTTTCCAGGTTGCCCCGCTTGCGCAGCGGCTCGCGCACGACCGCCTCGCTGCGAAACGTCTTGATGCGGATGAACCCCTCCCTCAGCAACTCGCCCTTCCGCTGGTTCACGCCGACTTCGTATTCCAGCTCCGGCGGCCGGATGAAATCGAAGCCCACTGCCTCGACGGTGTCGTTCACGGCCATTTCGTCGGAGGGCTGCTTGAGGGCAGCGAACTCCCGCTGGTGCAGTTCGTGGATAATCGAGTACGGGATGCGCAGGGCGTAGTAGCGTACGCTGCCACAGTCCACGTAGTCCTGCTGAAAGTCGAACACCAACGCCGGCGCGACGATGTAGAGCCGACGACCGACCTTGGACCCCAGCGCCTCGTGCAGGCTGCGCACGGTCTCTTCATCGATCCGAACGCCGGGCTGCTTCTGGTGGTTGAAGACCAGCACGCTGCCGCCCTTCAGGTATCCGTCCAACTGAATCCCGCCGATCTTGTGCGGTTCGTCCCGGCACTGGAACAACTGCAGTGCGAAGAACCGCCATGATTCCCAGGACAACTCGCGAAGCTTCGAGAAATCGTACAGGCCGGCGTTGTACAGCGTGAACGGCTTCGCCTTCAGGACATTGCCCTTGTTTCCGATCTCCGCGCGCAGGTTCAACATCCGCTTCTGGATGGTGTAGATCGCGAGCTTGCCGCAGTCGATCCCGATCCACCGCCGGCCGAGCTTCTCCGCCACCGCGCACGTCGTGCCGGAACCGGCAAAGGCGTCAAGGACCAAGTCGCCCTCGCGTGATGACGACCGGATGACTCGCGCAAGCAGTCCTTCCGGCTTCTCTGTGGGATACCCAGCTGACTCCGCGTCGCCGATTGCCCACGTCACGTCGCCATCGATCGCCTGAGAGTCTGCATCGTAAACGCCTTGAGTGTACGGCTGGTATGCCCAAATATCCTGAACAGGATTGCCCTCGCCGACAGAGGCTGGCCGCCGTATCTGGGGCTGACCGCCGCTCTTGTCGGGAAGCTGAATCCATCCATGCTCGAGCAAGTAGTCCAACTTTTGGATTACGCCGAATTCCGAAATGTCATCTTCGACAAGATCGTAAACATAACCCGGAATCGCCCAGTGCCTCCCTTTTTCCGTAGGATTGTAGCCCTGCCACTCGAAGCCGGACTCGCCGTCCCGCTCACCATCGCCAGTTGGGTCGGAGTACCGGAATTTTTCGCCGTCCTCTCCAGTGTGCCTGTAATGGCTGTCGACATACTTCCGGAATCTGGGTCGAAAAGTCTTCCGGAAGAAGTACCGCGGCGATCGCGTATACAGAAACAGCGTTTGATGAATCTGACCGAACGTGTCCGCCTTGTTGTGGGTATTCGTGTTTCGCCAAATGACTTCGTTCCGGAAGTTTTGCTCGCCGAACAGTTCATCCATGACGACCTTGGCGTAGTGCGACTTGCGTTGGTCGAGATGGACGTACACGCTGCCGTCGTCCGCCAAGAGTTCGCGAATCATTATTAGTCGTCGCCGTAGGAACTCCACAAACTGTGCGCCAGCGATCTTGTCCTGGTAGGCCTTCTGGTCTTGCGTCCCACGGAACTCCTGTTTCGTCGCAAACGGCGGGTCGATGTACACCAACCGCACGCCCGGTGTGCCGTCGGCGTTGCAGAGCTTACCGGCCTTTTTCATTTCCAGCAGGCTCTTCATGACCTGCAGGTTGTCGCCGAAGATCAGCAGATTGTTCCAGCCGTCGCCGTTCTTTCCGAAGGTCCGCACCGGCTGCAGCGGCACGGCCAGCGTGTCGGCCAGGATGTCCTCCTCGCGCTGCTTGCCGTGATAAACCAACTCGTATTCCCGCTTTTCCGGCGGGAACAAGATGCGCGCCCATTCCGCCGAAGGCTCCTGGCCCTGCTGCAGCAACCGGATCACTTCCTGGCGTTGTTCGGGTGTCATGCTCGTCCTCGCTTCTGGCGTACCCGGTAGGGGACGACCATCTTGGCTGTGGCGTGGTCCTGCCGCTCTTGGGTCACGGCAAACGGGTTACGGTCCCGAACTGTTCAAAATGATGATCGAACGCGAAGGCCTCGGCGATCCCCAACCGCGCAATCACGACTTTGCTCGTGCAGTCGGTGAAGCTCCATTCTTTGTCCTGGTATCGACGGAACACATCCCAGGCTTCGGCCAAGTCGCCCTGGGCAACCTGCTCCAAATCGGCGACTTGTTGCGTCCACAGCAAATCGCCGGCGGCCACGGCCACGCGACGACTTTCGCGCAGTGCGAGCAGGGTCACCAGTTCGTCAAACACGAAGTCCGTCGTGACGAGCGGCTGGCGATTTTGGCGCATCCATTCCACGGCGGCGGGATGATCGGGATCACGACGCACAAAGTAGGCAAACCACGCTCCCGTGTCCACGAAGATGGCCATTACTCGCCTCCGTACAGGTAGCTGTCGTGGTCGCGGTTGCTGACGGGCGGTCCCTGTTCCATTGTCATGCCCGCCACTTCGTCGAGGGCCGCGACGATGTCGGCATGCGCTCGCTCCGCAAGCTGCACATGGCGGTTGGCACGTCGAGTGTGTCGCTGTTGAGTGAGGAAATCGGCGAACGCGGCTACCGCATGGACGTCCTCCGGCGCTAAGTCGGACAGGACCGTTCGCAGCCGCTGCTCCAAGCTTTCAATCATGGTTCCTTCTCCTTCGCCATCAGCATACCACGATCGCCTTGCCCCCGGAACCTTACCGCACGCTGGCTTCCAGGGCCAACTCGTCCAGCAGGCCACTGTCGGCGAAGCTGTACGTGGATTCCTCCGCCACGATCACGTGATCCAGGACGCGCAGGCCCAATGGCCCCGACGCAGCCAGCAAATCGCGTGTCAACAGCCGGTCCGCCTCGCTCGGCTCCGCCGCGCCGGACGGATGGTTGTGTGCCGCGATCAAGCCCGTGGCGTTGGTCTGCAGCGCCCGCGCCACGATGCTCCGCAGCGAAGGCCGCACGACGTCCACGGCACCTTGCGCGATCAACGCATCCTCCAGCAGCGCGTGCCGTCGGTTCAGGTACAAGACCCGAAACTGCTCGTCGGCCAGCCCCCGTAGCCGTTCCTTCAGGTACTCCGCTGCCGCAGCCGTGCCCTTCAACTGCAGGTTCCCGCGTTTGGCGGGCACTGCCACCCGCCGAGCCACTTCCATTGCCGCCAATAGCTGGGCCGCCTTGGCGCCCTTCAGCCCCTTCACGTCCAACAGGGCGAGCAACGGGGCCTCGACCATCCCCCGCAACGAGCCGAATCGCTTCAGCAGTTGCCTGCCCAACTCGACCGCACTGATTCCCTTCAATCCCACGCGCACCAGGATCGCGATCAACTCCGCGTCCGTCATCGCCTGCGGCCCCAGACTCAACAGTCGCTCCCGCGGCCGTTCGTCTTCCGGCCAAGAAGCAATTCCCTTCGACGTTGTTTTTTTTCTCGCCATCGTTGCACGCCTCGTGCCGGACCTTCCTGAAGGCATATCCTAGCGACCGTTCCGGGCAGCGTTCAAGCAGAGAAAGGCCGACAGGGCGTCAAGTACTTCAAGAAGTTCGGACCTGGTGGCCGACTTGGCAGGGACAGCCGGTCCTGGGAGCCTTGGGCGGCGGTCAGGCCGTTTCAGGACGTCTCGGCCACTTCTTGCTTGCCGATCGAAAACCGACTAAGCTCTTCGGATCATGCCGATTCCAACCGACAGGTGATCTATGCCTCACGATCAATACGAAAACCCGCTGATCGTCCGCTACGCCTCGAGAGAGATGAGCCGGCTGTGGAGTGACGACAAGAAGTTTGGCACTTGGCGGCGGCTGTGGGTGGCGCTGGCTGAGGCGGAACAGGAGTTGGGGCTGGCGATCAGCGACGAGCAGATCGCGGAACTCCGAGCCCACGTCGATGACATCGACTACGACGCCGCGAACCGGTACGAGCGGCAGGTCCGTCACGACGTGATGGCGCACGTGCACGCGTATCGCGACGTCTGCCCGCTGGCCGGGCCGATCATCCATTTGGGTGCGACCAGCTGTTATGTAACGGACAACACGGATTTGATGCTGTTTCGCGAGTCGCTGCGGTTGGTCTGCCGCCGGCTGGCGGGGGTGATCGTCGCGTTGGGGGAGTTTGCGATCCAGCATCGCGACCTGGCGTGCCTGGGCTTCACGCACCTGCAGCCCGCTCAGCCGACCACGGTGGGCAAACGCGCTTGCTTGTGGGCTTACGACCTGGCGCTCGACCTGCACGAGGCGGAACATCGGCTGGAGCAGTTGAAGGCCCGCGGAGTCAAGGGCACGACGGGGACGCAGGCGAGTTTCATGGCGCTGTTCAACGGCGACCACGACAAGATCCGGCGGCTGGACCAGTTGGTTTCCAAGAAGATGGGCTTTGACGACACTTATGCCGTCACGGGACAGACTTACACCCGAAAAATCGACGCGCAAGTGATCGACGTGCTGTCCGGCGTCGCCCAGTCGGCGCACAAGATGGCCACGGACCTGCGGCAGTTAGCCAGCCGCAAGGAGATCGAGGAGCCGTTCGAGGAGAAGCAAATCGGATCGTCCGCGATGGCGTACAAGCGCAACCCGATGCGCAGCGAACGGATCTGCTCGCTGGCCCGCTATGTGATCAGCCTGCAGTCCAGCCCCGCCAACACGTTGGCGACGCAGTGGCTGGAACGGACGCTGGACGACAGCGCCAACCGCCGGCTGGTCTTGCCCCAGGCTTTCCTGGCCGTGGACGCGGTGTTGATCCTGTCCCAGAACGTGTGCTCCGGGCTGTGCGTGTATCCCCAGGTGATCGCCAAGAACCTGCGAGACGAGTTGCCGTTCATGGCCACGGAGAACATCCTGATGGCTGCCGTCACGGCGGGCGGTGATCGGCAACTGCTGCACGAGCGGATTCGCCAGCACAGCCAGGCGGCGGCCGCGGCGGTCAAGCTGGAAGGCCGTCCCAACGATCTGATCCAGCGACTTGCCGGCGACAAGGCCTTCGCCGGCATCGACTTGGAGGCCGCGCTCGACCCCGCCCAATTCGTCGGCCGCGCCCCGCAGCAGGTGGACGAGTTCGTGGAACAGGTCGTGACGCCGATCCGCCAACGCTACGGGCGGGAACTGCTGCAGGCTGAGGTGACTGTCTGAGGTCCGGCAAAAACAACTCGCACGTAACACGCCGGAACCGGAATGGCGAAGGTTACGAGAAGGCAAGCCAATGCACGACGCAGTTCGTCCCATCCCGATTCGTTTGCCTCGTAGACATCAAGCATAATCACCAGGAGTCTATCATGGACAGGCGACAATTCTTCCAGACGGGCGCCAAGGCCGCTGTGGCAGGCGCCGCTGTTTCCCTCCCCGTCAACACGGTTCAAGCAGCCGACGCGCCCGCCGCACGACCCGCCGCCGGCGCGTTCAAGACGCCGGCGATTCTCGTCAGCTACACGGCGGAGGACCACCGGCGGCGTCTGGCCAACGCCGGCATTTGCACGCAGAAAATCCGCAAGTGCATGCGCAAACACCTGATCACCGACTATCTCCCCGCGCAATGCGTCTACAACATGGGCGAGTATCCCAGCCGCGCGCCGTGGGAGCCCGGAGAATACGACGAACAGGAACTGGACCGTTTGAAGGATCATGGAATCCAATTGATTCACGTGATGGACGAATGGAACGATCGCTATGGACTGTTCGGCCGCAACAAGTTGACCGCGGTGAACCCGGAGGGTTTTCGCCGTTTTGTGACCATGGTCCACCAGCGCGGCATGAAGATTCTCGCCTATGCATCGAGCGGCTATTTTGCCGGGCACGATCCGGATTACCGCAAGGAATGGTCGCGACCCGGCGATGCGATTGGCGGCTGGTGGGATTTGCCGCGCTGCTCGCCGGCCAGTCCCGGTTGGCGTGCCTATTTCCTGCCGCGCATGGTGCAAATCCTCGAAGATTACGAGTTGGACGGCCTCTATAACGACTGGGGGTACGTTCCCAACGCCCAGAAGCGAATCAAGGAGCCGGCCGCCGACGAGATGGCAGTGTTCGAGGAGACGCCGCAGTACGACGGCGCCGTGACCGATCTCTTGTATCTCATTTATTCGGAGGTCAAGCGGCGCGGCGGGATCTACAAGATGCACGCGGACCGCGCCAACGAACCGCAGACGGGCGGGCTCAAGGTCTACGATTATCTCTGGGTGGGAGAAAACGTCGAGAATGCCGACGGTTTGCGCACCGCGACCAGGAACCATACGCCGTACGTAGTGCCGTGTATCCAGGGGACCTCTGCCAAGGTCGAGGGCGAAAGCGAGCACTTCTTGCACTCGATTCCCTACATGCAGTTTCCCTTGCTGCAGGGCGGACGCCCGCTGACCGGCGAGCGGGCCGTGATTCCCATTCCGCGTTTGCCGGGGGTGGAAGAACACGGGTTTTACCGGGCGGCATGGAAATACTACCAAGCTCATCCGAACGGCCCCTACGTCTACGGCGGCTGGGATCCGATTCCGCCTAACCCCGGGATGCGGCCGGCCCACGCACGCTGGCTCAAGCAGTACTTGCCGTTGGTCGAAGACGGAACCTGGGCCTATCTGGAGATCGCCGACTCGGACCTGTTTGCCGCACCTCTGCCAACCGACTGCGTGGCTTCGGTGTTTGCCAATCGCGATCTGCACTTGGTCTTGGCGAACTACGGCCAGTCGCCTCAACAGGTCCAGACGGCCGACGCGTATGTCCCTGCGGATGAACCTGCCGCCTCACCGGCGAAACAATGGCCGCTTCCCAAGCGGTCGCTGCGGGTCTTGCGCTATTCCGTGTGAATCTGTTGGGTACAGCACTTGCGTTCTTCGTGCGGTTAGGTAAAATTCACAATCTTGCCGAATCGATTTGGCGGCCGACCGGCCGTTTCTAAGTCCAAGCTCAGTTTGAGGTTAAGTCAGCACATGCGACCGTTTCAGAAGAACAAGCCGCCGAGGTCCCGCAAGCGGATGAAGGCCCGCGTACGGACCAAGAAGAAGGATCCGTTGTTCGTGGACGGCAAGCGTCCCCGTCCGATGTATGTCGATTACAAGGATGTGGAACTGCTGAAGAAGCTGGTGAATCGTCACGGTCGCATTGTCAGCCGCCGCAAGACGGGTTGCTCGGCTGCCAGCCAGCATGCCGTGACGGAGGCGATCAAACGCGCTCGTTTCATGGCCCTGCTGCCCTATACGGGCGAATGAGTTGGGCGTGACCGCCGCACCGCTCCGCTTCCAGACCCAACGTCGTGTCGAGTTTCGCGACACGGATGCCGCCGGGATTGTGCATTTCTCGGCGTTTTTTGTTTACATGGAGCAGGCCGAGCACGAGCTGCTGCGTTCGGTCGGCTTGAGCGTCGTCTCGCACGACGATCAGGGCGAAATCACTTTTCCGCGCATTTCTGCTGCCTGCGATTTCCGCAAGCCCGCCCGGTTCGAGGACCTGCTGGACATCGAAGTCACCATCGAGACCCTGGGCAGCCGGTGCATTGCGTACGCCTTCCGCTTCACCCGCGGCAGCGACACGATTGCGACCGGTTCGCTGACCACGGCCTGCTGCCGCATCCGCCCCGGCCACGTCCCTCAGTCCATCGCCATTCCCGCGCCGTTCGCCCGCCGGCTGCGAAGTCGCGATGGGCAGCGTGCGTAGGTACGACTGGAACGCAACACGGGAATTCGCAACGCCGACATTCCTTTGCCCCCATTCCCTTGTTGTTGACTGCCGGATGCGCAGTTAGAATGATTAACAGGTTCGTCATCTTGGAGTCCTGCGATGCCGACAATCCAGCTAACGTTTGAACAGGTGGCGGAGGCAGTTCGGCAACTGCCGGAAGGCGACCGCCAGCGGTTACTTAGCGAGGCGAACCTGCGCCCGCATCCGGAACGGCTGCGTGCTGCCGCGGGCCAGCTGCGCAAGAAGTATCAGGCGAAACCCAAACAGCAGAAAAGGATGTCCGAACTGCTCGCTAAGGGCAACGCCGGGACCTTGACGCCCGAAGAGAGTCGGGAACTAGATCAACTCGTCGAAGACTACGGACGTCGGACAGCGGCCATGGCGGACGAACTTGCCGCTGCCTGCGGGATCACCTTGGCGCCGCTGGAAAGCAGATCCGCGTGATGGCCGATCGCCCCTCGGTTCCCCTTCGTCTCCGCGAAGAGGTCGTGGAGCGTGCCGGCTCTGCCTGCGAGTACTGCCGGTTCTCGCAACACCTGAGCCCCGACACGTTCGAGGTGGATCACATTACTCCGCTGGCGGCCGGCGGCCGGACGGAATCGCAAAACCTGTGTCTGGCCTGCCCGGTCTGCAACGCAGCCAAGGGCTCGAAGACTACGGGACGAGATCCCATCACGCAGCGGGAGGTGCGGCTGTTTCATCCCCGTCGTCAGTCCTGGTATCGGCATTTCGAATGGAGTCAGGACAATGGGTGTGTCGTTGGCCGGACTACCGTCGGACGCGCGACTGTGGCCACGCTGAAGATGAATTCGCCGCGGCTGGTCCACATCCGGATCATGTTCGCCAAACTCGGTCTGCGCCCACTGGGTTGAGGCGTTGCGAGTAATCAGGAATTCTGGCTCTCCTGCTTGGCTTTGCATATCCAAGCCGCTTCGGGAACATGCACCGCCACCTGCACGCGGCAGGTGTTGTTACACACCGTTTACACACAAACTCGGCTCCCGCTCGTTTAATGTACTCAGACGAGCCACGTTCCTTTGTTCCAGGAGCCGAGTCATGCGTATTCAGCCTCTTCCCGCTTGCCTGGCGGGCGTGTTGGCGTTGGCGTTGCACTCCGCAAGCTTCGCACAAGTCGCCCACGTTCGCGTCTCGGAGCACCTTTCCTCCCGGTCCTTCGCGGCCAATGTCATCATTCCGCAACGGCGGGTGGTCGCGCCCGTGCGGCCGGGTTCCGGCGAAACCGTGGCCATCGAAAACGTCGAGGCTCACGTGTCGATCGTCGAGCAAGTGGCGACGACCACCCTGGACATCTCGTTGCGCAACCCGACCGGCCGGCGACTGGAGGCCGAAGTGATCCTGCCGGTGCCGGACGGAGCGGCAGTGCGAGGGTTTGATTTTCAGGGCTCCGGCGCCGAGCCCAGCGCTCAACTCTTGCCCAAGGACGAGGCGCGTCGCATCTACGACGAGATTGTGGCTCGCACGCGCGATCCGGCCTTGCTGGAATTCATCGACTTTCACTTGATCCGTTCCAGTGTTTTCCCGGTCGAGGCGCACGGAACGCAGAAAGTCCGGTTGACTTACGAGCAGGTGTGCGAGGCCGATGGCGAGCGCATCGACTACGTGCTGCCTCGCAGCGAGGCACTCGACTACGCCGTGCCGTGGAAAATCCGGGTGAGCGTCAAGTCGCAGCGGAAACTGGCGACGGTCTACTCGCCCAGCCACGGCACGGAGACGCGAATCACGAAGGAGGGCCGGGTGGCAAGCGTCCAACTGGCCGCCGGCGCCGAGCGCGAACCGGGCTCGTTCCGGCTGTCGGTGCTGCTGGCCGAAGGCCAGGGCCCGTCCGCCACGCTGCTGGCGTACCCCGATTCGAAGGCCGGCGGCGGATATTTCCTGCTGCTGGCCGGCGTGCCATCCGAGCCGGCAGCGGAACGGCCGCGACTCCGGCGCGAGGTCACGCTCGTGTTGGACCGCTCCGGATCCATGGCCGGTGACAAGCTCGACCAGGTCCGCGCCGCCGCTCGACAGATCCTGGCCGGACTCGAGCCCGATGAGTCGTTCAACGTCATCATCTACAACGAGGCGGTGGAAGTCTTTTCTCAACGTCCGGTTGTGAAGAACGCCCGCAACATGGCGGCCGCCGATCGTTATCTGCAGGGCGTGCTGGCGCGAGGAGGCACGAATATCCACGACGCGCTGATCGAAGCGTTGCGTCAAGAACCCACGCGTGATCGGCTGCCGATCGTGCTGTTTTTGACCGATGGCCGGCCGACGATCGGGCAGACTGGCGAAAAGCCGATTCGCGAGGCGGCCGAAGCTGCCAATACTCGCGGCAAGCGGGTCTTTACGTTCGGCGTAGGAGTCGATGTCAACTCGCCGCTGCTGGAGCATCTGGCTTCCCAGACGCGGGCGACCGCGACGTTCGTGCTGCCCGGCGAGGATCTGGAACTGAAAGTGGCCCGGTTGTTCCAGCGGCTTTCCGGCCCCGTCCTTGCCGAACCCCAGTTGACGGTCTTGGATGGCGACGGCCACCCGGCGGTCGGCCGGACACTCGATCTGATCCCGGCGCGGCTGCCCGACTTGTTCGATGGCGACCAGCTGGCCGTCCTGGGGCGATACGTGGGCGAACGACCGCTCGGCTTTCGATTGACGGGACAATGCCAGGATGGCCCGCGGAGCTTCCAGTTCCGCTTCAACCTCGACAAAGCCACCACACGCAACAGCTTCGTGCCTCGCCTGTGGGCCCAACGCAAGATCGCCGTGCTGGTCGATGCCATCCGCACCAGCGGTGCCGATCCGCGGACCGTCGTTGCCGGAAGCGAGGATTCACGCACGAAGGAGCTTGTCGACGAAATTGTGCGATTATCGACGGAATTTGGCGTGCTGACCGAGTACACCGCATTTCTCGCCAGGGAAGGCACGGACCTGACTCGGCGCGAGCAGGTCGCCACCGAGGCTTGGCGGAACCTGGATACCCGCGCCCGGCAGGTCCGCTCCGGCCCCGACGCGGTGAACCAGGAGTTGAATTCGCAGTCCCAAAAATCCGCCAGCCAGCTGAACTACCGGAACGCCTACTGGGACGCCAACCTGGATCGCGCCCAGATCGCATCCGTCCAGCAAGTGGCCGACCGCGCCTTCTATCAGAAAGCCGGCCGCTGGGTCGATAGCCGGCTGGTGGGTCAAGGAGACGCCCGCCAGTCGCCACGCGTCGTTGAGTTTGGGTCGGCGGAATTCATGGACCTTGCGCACCGCCTGGCGCGCGAAAACCGGCAGGGCAGCATCATGATGCGCGGCGAGATTCTGCTGCTGGTCGAGGGCCAGGCAATTCTGGTGCGGAACAACTGATGAGCGAATTCAAACCTTCACCACTAACCCAAGGAGTCCCTGTCATGTCTCGAAACTTGATTCCTCTCGTTGCCCTCTCGCTGGCGGCCGCGTTGGTCATCGCCGTGCGGGCCCAATCACCAACCGACGCTCAGCGGCCGAGCCAACCGGCGTCCGCACCGGTGCAACCCGCCGCCCAAAGCGCGGCTCCCTTGGTCCAGCTGGCGATCCTGCTGGACAACTCGGGCTCGATGAGCGGCCTGATCGAGCAGGCCAAGAGCGAACTGTGGCGAGTGGTCAACGAGTTGACCACTGCCCGCCAGCACGGCAAGCAACCTCGACTGCAAGTGGCGTTGTACACCTACGGCGACCCGCCGCCCCGACAGCTCAATGCGCTGACGGACGACCTGGACAAGGTCTCGGAGTCGCTGTTCGCCGTGTCCATCAGCGGCGGCAGCGAGTATTGTGGCCAGGTCATCCAGACGGCCACTCGCGATCTGGCCTGGAGCCCCTCGCCGAACGACCTGAAGTTGATCTTCATCGCCGGGAACGAGCCCTTCACGCAAGGCCCCGTCGAGTACCGTGAAGCCTGCCGCGAGACGATCGCCAAGGGGATCATGATCAACACGATCCACTGCGGGGACGGTATTCCGGACGATTGGCGGGACGGCGCACTGCTGGCGGACGGTAAGGCCGTCAGTATCAACCAAAACGTGCAGGTGGCTCACATCGAAGCGCCGCAGGACGCAGAGATCGCCCGCCTGGGCGCGGACCTGAACCAGACCTACATTCCATTTGGGACCGCGGCGGCGGAGAGCCAGGCCCGGCAGATCACGCAGGATGCCAACGCTGCCAGGCAATCTCAAGCCAGTTCCGTCCAACGGGCCGTGTCCAAGGCGAACGGCTTCTATCGCAACAGCGCTTGGGACCTGGTCGATGCCTTGAAAGATGGCAAGATCACCCTGACGGACGTCAAGACGGAAGACCTGCCGGAAAACATGCGCGGCATGAGTCCGGCCGAACGTCAGCAGTATGTGTCGCGGCAGTCCAGCGAGCGCCAGCGTCTGCAGGATCGGATCAACCGGCTGAACGGCGAGCGGAACACGTTCGTAGCCGAAAAGCAAAAACAGCTGGCCGCCCAGTCCGGCCAGAAGACACTCGACCAGGCCCTGGTCGAGGCCATCCGCTCGCAAGCGTCGCAAAAGCGGTTTATATTCGAGGAAGCGGGGCTGTGAGAAAGCGATCCTAGGTGTTCCCCGAAGAGAAGCCCGGCTTCTCCGAAGAAGCCGGGCTTCTGGGTAGAAGTTCTATGACTCGACAACAGCGCATCCTGGTCGTCGAAGACGACGCGGCTATTCGCCGCGGCATCGTCGACGCGCTGCGCTTCGAGGGCTTCCACGCAGTCGAGGCGGCGGACGGCAAGGCCGGCATGGCCTTGGCCCTGGAGGTCGATTGCGCGTTGGTGCTGCTGGACCTGGTGCTGCCCGGCAAGCACGGCTTGGAGATTCTCCAGGCCATCCGTCAGGACCGACCCACGTTGCCGGTGATCATCCTCACGGCGCTGGGCGAGGAAGCGGACCGTGTGCGCGGGTTGCGGATGGGGGCCGACGACTACGTCGTCAAGCCGTTCAGCGTCAGCGAGTTGCTGGCGCGCGTACAGGCCGTCTTGCGACGGTCCCCGCAACGGCCGACGGATGTCCTCACGGCCGCGGTGCCCGGCGGCCAGATCGACTTCTCGCGCAGCGAAATCCGTTTTCAGGACGGCCGGCGCGAAGACTTGTCGGAGCGCGAGGCCGAATTGTTGCGGTACCTGGTCGTGAACTCCGGGCGGGTGATCAGCCGTGACGAACTGTTGCGGAGCGTGTGGCGGATTGAGCCCCGCGGGCTGTGGACGCGAACGATCGACATGCACATTGCCCGCTTGCGTGAAAAACTTGGCGACGATGCATCCGATCCCAAGCTGATTCTGACCGTACGCGGCAAAGGATACATGTACGGTACAACGGAGAACGCATCATGAGCCGTCCGCGAGCGATTCTGGCTGCCTTCGTAGCCTGCCTGGTGGTCGTGCTGGCGGCCATGGCGTGGGTCAGCGTTGTGGTCGTGTCCCTGGACCGCCGCGACGCCGAGACGCAGCGGCAGGCCGAACTGCAGGAGAACGTCCGGCTGGCCCTGTGGCGGATGGACTCGGCCCTGAACCCCATCGTCGCCCAAGAACAAGCGAGACTTTTTCAACAGTATCAAGCTTTCTACATGCCGCCGGTGGCGGTGGACGCATCGTACCAGCCGGTCGTCGGCCAGCGCGTCCTGCTGCCGTCTCCGCTGCTGACTCAGCCCCCCGCCTTCGTCAAGCTCCATTTCCAAATCGACGCGGCTGGCCGCCTGTCTAGTCCACAAGTTCCCGAAAGGATGCTCCCCGGCGCGGCCGGACAAGGCTGGCTGGAACACGACCGGGTGGCACGGGCGGCCGAGACTCTGCGCGGTCTGGGGGACCATCTGGATCGTGCGGCATTACTGGCCGCGGCGCCGGAACCAGCCGTGCCTGCGGACCAGTCGCTGCGCGTCGCCGCCGTCCCGAGTGCCGAGCCGGTCGCCAACGAGTCGCCGGAGAGCGAATCGCAGCGTTTGCTCGACGATCTGAACGTCAGCAACGCGCTGGCCCAGTCGGCGATGCCGTTGGACCAGCGGCAACAGGGCCGTGCCCGCAACATGCCCGACCAGCAAGCCCTGCGTTCGAACTTGGAGTATCAACAGCGTCTGGAAGCGAACGTACAGAGCAAGCTGCTGGGCAAATACGCCCGCTCTCTGGATAACCGCAGCCAGTCGCTGTCGGCGCCGGCCGATGCCGCCCAGTCCGGTAGCATGCCGGCCACGAGCGTTCCAACGGTCACCGGACTGCTCCCCATCGAAGGCGACATGCACCCGGTGTGGATCGGCGACCGCCTGTTACTCGTGCGGCGAGTCAGGCTTGGCGACGAAACCTGGCTGCAAGGCTGCTGGCTGGACTGGGACGCGCTCCGCGAGTGGCTCGTGCAACGGGTCACGGATTTGCTGGGCGACGCGGAACTGGTCCCGGCCGTGGGGGCGGAGACGGAGCTGACAGACCCCCGCCCGGCGGCCGGGGGCCAAGATCGGGCGGCGCCGTATCTCCTGGCGGCGCTGCCCATCCGCCTGGTTCCGGGACGAATCAGCGCCGCGGACGAAACGCTGTCGCCTCCGATCCGTACGTCCCTGATTGTGGCGTGGCTGTGTACGCTGCTGGCCGTGGCCGCCGTGGTGGTGCTGGTCCTGGGGATGAGTGCCCTCAGCGAGCGCCGGGCCGCCTTTGTGTCGGCCGTGACGCACGAATTGCGGACACCGTTGACGACGTTTCGCCTGTACACGGAGATGCTCGCCGGCGGGATGGTTCCCGACGAAGCCCGCCGCCGGGAGTACCTGGAAACGTTGCGCGGCGAATCGGACCGCCTGGCACAGCTGATCGAAAACGTGCTGTCCTACGCCCGGCTGGAGCGCCGCCGCGCCGTCACGCACACGGAGGAGGTGACCGTCGGACAGTTGCTCGATCGGTTGGCCGGCCGCCTCCGGCATCGCACGGAGCAGGCCCAGAGGGACCTGCACGTTTCGATCGACGACGCCCTTCGCGACACGACCGTGCGGACCGATGTCGCGGCGGTCGAACAGATCGTCGCCAACCTGGTGGACAACGCGTGCAAGTACTCTGTCGGCGCCGAGGACCGGCGCATTCACATCGACGTTCAGGCCGATCGGCGAGGGTTCTGCCTGCGCGTGACGGATCACGGTCCGGGCGTCGCCGCGGACGTGATCCGGCGGCTGTTCCGCCCATTCTGCCGATCCGCCCAGGACGCGGCGAATTCGGCGCCCGGCGTCGGCTTGGGCTTGGCCCTCAGCCGCCGTCTGGCGCGGCGACTGGGAGGCGATTTGACTCTGGTCCCAAACACCGCTACGGGGGCGAGCTTCGAACTGAAGCTGCCGGCTCGTTGAGTTGATCGGCGGCGCGCTTGCTGAGACTTCCGGAACTCAAGGTTCCCGGGCGGTTCGGCCGATCCGCTGCACTCGGCCGATGGTCAGCAGGATGACCAGAAAGCCGATCGGATACAAAACGCCGGCGGCGATGAAGACGGGAACGAACGTGAACCGGTCCACGATCAGTCCCACCAGCTTGGTCGTGAAAAAGCCGCTCAAGCCTCCCGCGCAGCCGCACAACCCGACCACCGTGCCGACCGAGCGGGGCGGCAGCAGATCGCCGGTCAACGTCATGTAGTTGGTGATCCAGAACCCGTGAGCGAACATCTGCACGCTCATCAAGCCCACGGCCACGTCCATGCGATCCACGTACATCGACAGGATGGAAATCGGCGTCAGCATCGCCGCCACGCCCATCACCGTCTTGCGCGCCGCGCCGATCGACCAGCCTGCCCGGACCAGGCGATCGGAGACGAGCCCGCCCAAGATGTTCGCTACGTCGAGCGTCAGGAACGGAATCCAGGCCAACCGGCCGATGTCGGCCAGCGTTGCCGAACGCTCCGTGCTCAGGTACTGCGGGATCCAGAACATGTACAAGTACATCACCGGGTCGAGCAGAAAGCGGGTGAGGATCAGCCCCCAGACAGGCCGCAGCCGCAGCAATTCCGGCCAGCTCAGCAAGCCGCCGGCTTCCTCTGCCGGCGCCGAGTCGCCGCGGGCATCCTCTTCGATCACCGCCAACTCGGCCGCGGAAACGAATCGCGATTGCCGCGGCAGCCGGTAGAACATCGCCCACAACAGCACCCACGTCGCGCCGAAGGCTCCCGTGGCCAGGAATGCGCCGCGCCAGCCGACGTGCCCCACCATCCACGTCGCCAGCGGCGGGGCCAACACCGCTCCGATCGCCGCGCCGCCGATCGCGAACCCGATCGCCCGCGACCGCTGCCGCAACGGAAACCACTCCAAGGCCGCTTTGGTCACGCCCGGAAAACAGCCGCCTTCGCCGACGCCCAGCAAGAAACGGAACATGCCCAACTGCCACGCGCTGCGGACCCAGGCGTGGGCGGCGCTGGCCACCGTCCACAGCGACACACAGATCAGCATGCCGCGACGCGTGCCGACCCAGTCCAGAAACCGCCCGCCGACCGCGAACATGATCGAGTAGCTGAGCACAAAGGCGGCGACCACGTTCGCGTACTGGTCGTTGTTCATCTTCAGTTCTTGGATCACCGTCGGCGCCAGCACCGACAGCACCTGCCGGTCGAAGAAGCTGAGCGCCGTACACAAGAACAGCAGTCCGGCAATCCACCAGCGAAAAGCGGGAACGGCCCGGCGGGAGTCGGGCAGCCGCGTTGGGCCGCCGCCGTTCGGGCTGGGGTCGCCGACATCGTTTCCGTTGGGATCTGGCATCATGGCTTGGTCATTCGTTGCTGCAGCCAGTGGCGTGTGGAGTCTTCCCATTCCGGGCCTTCCAGGAACGGGTCCATACCGGGGAAAGGAGAAGGCATGTTCGGCAAGCTCCGCGACATCAGAAAACTGGCTTCCGCCGCCCAATCGCGCCGGTCTGCGGAGTTCATTATAGCAGGCCGAATCCGCGGCGAGAGCCCTGGCGCGGCGGGCGGCGAACGGCCCGCCGCTTGCCCGACCGGCACGTCCGGGGGCCAATCGGCCTTGCCGAACGGCCGGCTTGCGCCCCTCAATCGGCCCGGTCAACTGGGTTCCGCAGCGCCGCCGGTGCGATCCGGCCGGTGGCCGGCCACGGCGGCGTCGACGACTTGGACCAGATCGCGCACCGCCAGCGGCGTGCGATTGGCTTGTTGCAAGAGCGTTAACGTCGCGGGGCAAGCCGTGACCAGCATGTCGGCGCCGGTCTGCGCCGCCTCCTCCAGGACTCGCGCGGCCATGCTGTGACTCAGTTCCGGATGAAGCAAGTGGAACACGCCGCCCGGCTCGCCACAGGAATAGGCCAATTCCCGCGTCCAGGCCATTTCGCGCACGGTCAGGCCGGGTATCCGGCTTAGGATCCGGCGCGGCTCGTCATAGATGGCATGCGTGCGGCCCAGGTACTTGCCGTCCAAGAACGTGGCGACAGAAACTGCCTGCTGGCGCGGGACTAGCTGTCCCTGTTCAATCAGACGATCGACGTACTGCGTGGCGTGCAGCACTTCGATGCCGTTCAGGTCCAGTCCCAGGGCAGGAAAATCGGTCTTGAAGGCGTCGAAGGCACTGGGGCAGGTCGTGACCAGCACCTTGGGCCGAACGGCGCGGATTTCCGCGGCCAGTTGTGCGGCCATCGCCCGCGCTGCGTCCGGATACCCGAGCAGCAACAGGGGCTTGCCCGTCGAGCGTTCGTTGCGCAGGAGTGTGACGTCAGTCCCGGCCGCGGCCAGAATCTTCAAAAACGCTTGAGCGATCTGCGGCTGCTGGTAGGCCGTGTCGCATCCCACGTAGTAAACAACTTCGGCCTGCGGGCGAAACAAGTCCGGACTGTCCAATGTCTGGAATCGCTGTTCGGGAGGAAGACCGAAAGGGTTGCCGGTCTGCAGCAGACGGTCCTTGATCTGCTGCACTGGGCCGGGGGCCTTGCCCTGGGCCACAAGGTCGGCGCGGGCCGCCAGGATCGCGGCCGGCGGATGGCAGTCGGCCTTGCACCACGCCTCGCACAACCCGCACAGACAGCAACGGTACAACGCGTCGACCAGGTCCGGGGTGTACTCGGCGTAGCCCTTCAGGATTTTGAACAGGATCAAAGCCTTGCCGCGCGGAATGTCCGATTCGCGGCCGCTGATCACGCCGGCCGTACAGACGTGGCGGCACATGAAACAGAAGCGGCAGGCTTCGATGGTGGAACGATGTTCGGTAATCAGCATGGCGAAATTCTCCGTCGTAAGTGTTCCACGTAGCATGGCTCTCTGAGCCGTGCTACGGGGGGAATCCCATCTTGCCGGGATTCAGGATGTTGTTCGGGTCGAGCGATTTCTTGATTCCCTCCAGGACTCCGTAGGCCGGGCCGTACAGTTCCCGCATCAGGCGGCCCAGTTTCAAGCCGATGCCGTGGTGCTCGTTCAGCAGCCCGCCTTCCCGCATGGCGGCCCGCAGGCAGGCGTCCCAGACGCGATTGTGGAGCTGCGCGGCTTCGTGCGGATCTTCAGGCGGATGGTCGATGATGAAGCGGGCGTACAGCATGCAGCCCCATTCGTACCAGTGCGAAAAATGGCCGATGTAGCGGGCCATGGGAAACTGTTCCTCAATCACCCGTTTCATCGCGCGGTACACGTTTTCGATGTTGGCAAACGTGGCCACCGTGTCCAGCGTGCCGAAGGCCTGCGGCAGGCGGAACATGTGGTTGGGGAAGAAAAAGTCGTAGCGGTGGTCCCACCAGTCCTGACCCAAGTCGGGACCCAAATCCTCGTGCTGGAAAGAACGGCAGATCGCCAACGCCTTGTTCATCTCCAGATCGACCAGGTCCCGGTCGCCGTCGAACCCGAACACCAGATAGGCGCCGTCCTTTTCGATGCCCAACACGCGGCGGATCAGTCGGCGGGTCTCGGCTTCGTCGTACAGCCGAATCACGCAGGGCCGCAGGCGGCGGACCATCAACTGCCGGCCGGCCTCCAACCCGGTGTGCAAATCAGGAAACACAAAAGCATGAAAGCGGCGTACTTCGGGCAACGGATGAATTTTGAGCGTGGCCTTGGTCATCACGCCGAACGTGCCCTCGGAGCCCAGAAACAGCTGGCTCAGGTCGGGGCCGGAGGCATGCCGGGGAACGGCCAACGTGTTGACGATGCTGCCGTCGGCAAGCACCGCTTCGAGCGACATGACCATGTCTTCGATCTTGCCGTACTTGGTGGACAGCACGCCGGTGCCGCGATGCGCCAGGAACCCGCCCAGCGTGGCGCAGCCGATCGAGGCGGGCTCGTGCATCGTCCCGACGCCCTCCCGCTCCAAGGCCCATTCCAGGTGCTGCATGATGATGCCCGCTTCGGCGGTGACCGTCAACGACTGCTTGTCGATCTCCAGGATGCGGTTCAGCTTCTTCGTGTCCAGCACGATCCCGCCCCGCAGCGGCAACGCGCCGCCCTGAGAACCGGAGCCGCCGCCCCAGACGGTCAGCGGGATCTTGTAATTCGTGGCAATGCGGCAGACCCGCGAGACTTCCTCCGCACTCCGCGGATGCACCACAAACTCCGGCTCCGGACTGCGGCAGCCGCGGTCGATCCACAGCTCGGGGATCCAGAAGTAGTCGCACGAGTAGGCGATCTTGTCCGCCTGGCTCGTCGAGACGTTTTCCGGGCCCACGACGTCGGCCAACTCGCTGTACAGGAACTCGTCTTGGTAACTGCCGTTTGGTGCGGGCATCGGTTGGTGCTCCAGGATGAAATTCAGTTTCGTTTCTTCGTAGCATGGCTCTCCGAGCCGTGCGGATTCTATCTCGGTTTCCAGTGCAACTGCACGGCTCGGAGAGCCATGCTACAAACGCTAATTCGCTGCGGCTTCGTCGCGAAGATGCCGCATGCGCTGGTAGAGGTCAAAATGGGTCATCACCCGCAGCCGTTCGGCGGCGTGCTGCAGGAACTTCCGCGTCCAGGTCAGCTGTTCATCGTACAGGGTGCTGGTCCAATCGTGCTGGCAATGGGACCAGCACAGCCCGCCGGCCGCCACGCGGGCGACCTGCTCCTTGAGGTTTTCGTGATAGGCGGCCCAGTTCTGCCAGCCGTGCTCGCGGCGCCATTGGGCGTCGATCCAGCCCTGCATGGGGGTCTCGAGCAAGTCGGGAAAACCCTGACGAGCGTACCAGAACGGCTGCACGTCCCAGTCCAGCGGGAAGTAGTCGTGGCAGTTGCGGCCGTACGAGCGGACGTACGACATGCCGTGCCGCGCGATGATCTCGAGAATGTCCGGCCGGTCGGCCAGCCCGCGGTAATACGAATACGGCGCGGTCACGCCCCGGCAGTGGACGCCCAGATGCCGCTGGAGCAACTCCACGGGCCGGGCCAACTGCTCTTCGATGCGGTCGAAGGGCAATCCCGGCAGGTACACGTTGTCCGGGCTTTCCTCGACCACGGTCTTTAGCGGGTAATGCTCGTGGGTGTGTTGGGCGATCTCGAACAAACCCGACGCCAGGCAGGCTTCCAGCTGCGGCCGCAGCCGCTCGATGTGGCAGCCGACGACAAACAGCGTGGCCGGCACGCCGACTTCGCGGTGAATCCGCACGACGGCTTCGAGGAACATCTCGGCCGTGTTGTGCGGCAGCGGCTGGCCGACCCACTTCTCGCCGGGCACACGGCCGGGGATCCGTTCCACATCGTATCCGATCAGTAGGGTGCCGTTCATCTCAGCCGCGCTCCTCCAGGCAGATCGTATCGCCCGTATAGATGATCGTGCTGTGGGGATGATTCAACAAATAGCTGGCCGGCAGTTCGGGCGTGGGACGGCCGCGCAGCATCTTGCCCAGCGGTTCCTGCTGTTCCGGAAAACACGCCAGCAGCAGGATCTCGCGGGCCTCCAGGATCGGCTTCATGCCCAACGTCACGGCCTGACGCGGCACCTTGGTTCGATCGCCGCCGGCCGTCAGCCGCGAGTTGGTCTCGATCGTCAGTTCGGTCAAGTCGATCACGCGGGTCGGCAGGGCGGCAAACGCTTCGACACCGATCTCGGCCTCGGCCATCGGCTCGTTAAATGCAATGTGTCCGTTGAAGCCAATGCCGAGCAGTTGCAGATCGAGGCCGCCCAACTGCCGAATCAGGTCGTCCATCGCGGCCGGACTCGCGGGATCGGGAAAGTGGATGTGGTCGGGGTTCAGACCTAGCGCGGGGTCCAACCGGGCGAAGAGATTCTTCTCCATGTACGCGCGGTAACTGAGCGGATGGTCCTCGGGCACCCAGCGCCCGTCCGCGCCGACGTACTCGTCCAGGTTGAACGTGTGCAGCTGCGACAGGCTCAAACCGCGCCGGTTCAGCAACTCGGCTAACCGCCGGTACAGCACGAGCATGGTGTTGCCCGTGGCCAGGCCGAGCAGCACGGGCCGGCCGGCGCGCAGTCCCGGTTCCAGCGACGCGGCGATCCGGGCAGCGCCGGCCGCACTCATCGACTCATAGTCGTCCACCCGGATCCATTGCAGCGGCACGGATTTGTTCTCCTTTCAGTATGGCCGGGAATTGAGGGGGAGACCTGCGGTCGGCCGTTTCGGCGGGGTCGGAGACCCGCGCCGAACACTGACCCGCGCCGAGCGCGAGCGCAGGGGCGACGTTCCGTTCCCCTCATCCCTTGAACAGCACTGCGAACGCCAGCGTACACAGCGCCAGCAGCGTGCAGGGCACGAGGAAAATGGGCCGCCAGCGGAACTTGCCGTCTTGGCGGAAGTAGTCCATCACGACGCCCGTGATCTGCGTGCCCACGAACAGGCCCAGCCCCGACGTGACGGCGACGTACAGGCCCTGGGCCGAACCGCGGATGTCGGTCGGGGCTGCGCCGTTGATGTAGATAAAGGCGGCGTCGAAGAAAAAGGCATAGGCCAGCCCGTGCAGCATCATCGAGCCGATGACCAGGCCGCGCGGCTTCATGCAAGCGTACAACAGGAACATGACCAGCCAGAACCCGGTGCCCAAGGCCATGATCCATTGATATCCCAGCGGCTTGAAAATGGGCGGCAGGATGACCGCCATCGCGACCACCTGCGCGATCTGTGCGATGCTCATCGCCGCCGGAATGGCCGTGTGCGAGGTGCCGATGTCCTCCAGGAAGCGCGAGGTGCCCAGGTAGTAGAATTGCAGTTGCGTGGTGACGATGAACGAGATCACCATGAAGATCAGGAAGTTCGGGTCGCCAAACAGCGAGATCGCCTTGACGAACGGCAACGCCCCTGTCCCGGTGTGCGCGGGCGGCGTGTGCGGAAGCGTGAAACAGTACAGGCCCATGACGAACGAGCAAACGGCCGCCAGAATCAGGCTGTCCGCGCTCTTCACCTGGAGCTTTCCCGACCGCCGCCAGAGACTCAGCAGCCAGCCGATCAGCACCCAGGACACGGCCCCCCACATGCGGACCCGGAAGTAATTGACTTCGGGATTCGGCATGTGGGCAAAGGTGAGCGAGTTGACCATCGCCAGCGTCGGGGCGAAACACAGGCAGTGGGCGAGCATCAGCAGGAGCAACGGCACGAAGCGGGTGGCGCGGGCGGCCGCCAGCAGGAACAGCCCGCCCAGCAGGTGCGCCGCAGCCATGTAGTACTCGGTCGGACACCAGCGATCGACGATCTGGCCCGCCGCCATCGGGGCCACAAAGCAGGCGATGGGCAGCGTTCCGTAGATCCAGCCCAACTGCTTGCCGCTCATCTTCAGCGGCCCCAGAATCCGGGAAGCCAGCACGGGCGCCCACGCACCCCAGATGGTGAACTCCAGGAACTTCATGCCGCTCAGGCTCAGGTACAGATCCCAGGTCATTTCGCCGCCCATTGCTTTCCTCCCGTTTTCGAGTGCTACCCCGCCGTGGCCGGCGGTTTCCCATAGCATGGCTCTCCGAGCCGTGCCCCTGTTCTGGCCAGCGGCGGGCGTCAGCCCGCCGGTGGATGGGCACCAGTCCGCTGCCACCGGCCGGCTTACGCCGCGCCGTTCGCCAAGTCAACACGGCTCGGAGAGCCATGCTACGAAAAGTCGGCCAGCCTCTCCGCGGCCAGCCGCATGTCCGCCAACCTGTCGTTGCCCGCCTCGCGTTCGATCGCCAAGGCGCCGGTGTATCCAATTTCTTTCAACGCCGTCAAGAACTCCTGGCTGCCCACCTCGCCCTCGCCCCACGGCACCTCGGTGCCCCAGGTGCCCGGCTGTTTGGTGCGTACCGCGTCCTTGACGTGGACGTGCTTGATCCAAGTTCCCAGCATCCGCACGGCGGCCACCGGATCGCCTTTGTCGTACAGGATCATATTCGCGGGGTCAAAATTCACGCCCAGCGCCGGATGGTTTAACTCTTCCAGCAGCGCCCGCAAGCAGTCGGCCGTCTCCTGACCGGTCTCCAGCAGCAGCATCAGGCCCTGCCCGGCGGCCGCATCGGCCAGCCACCGCAGGCGGTCGCGAATCTTCCCTGCGTGTGCCGCGTCATCGCTCTCCAGGAACCCGGCGTGCAAGGTCAGATAGCGGACGCCGAACTGGGCCGTGATCTCCGCCGCGCGAACCACCGCCTGGCGGTTCTCGGGCCAGTACGCGTCCGGCACGATTCCGCCGCTCGCGCGGATGCTCTCCAGCGTGGTGTAATCTTCCTGGGGAAAGCCGATCGTCATGGCCGTGATCGTCCACGGCTGGCGGCGCACCGCAGCCAAGTACTCGTCGCCGCCCTCGCGCAGCGCCGGCTTCAGGGCGAGATTCACATGCCCGATCCCCAACTGCCGCATCGCGTCGGCCACTCCGGCCACGCCGGTGCGCAGCGACCAACTGCAGATCGCCACCGGCCAACCGTCACACTGCATGATCGTGCTCCTTCGTTTCAGGACCGTCGATCGTGACAACGCGCCCGAGGCGAACCGAGTCCCGCTCGGCCTCGATGATCCGCAGCGATCGCCAGGCATCGTCCGGCGTGACGACCTGGGGCACGCTCTCGCCGCGGACCCGCCGGGCAAAATGCTCGATCTGCCTGCCGTAGCCGTCTCCCGGCTCGCACGGCGGCGCGAGCGACTCCCCGGCCGCTGTCGAGAGCCGGAGTTTCGGATCGCGCTGGAAGTCGAAGTCCAGGGTCGCCGTTTCCAGGGCGATGTGAAACCGCATCTGGAAACCAAACGGAGGCATCATCGCCCAACCGCCCTCGGCCAGGACCAGCTTGTCGTCGTCGTAGCCGTAGCGAGTCACGATGTGCGCCAATCCGCCCGGCCCCGCGGACGCTCCGTGACTGCAGACGCTCCGCGGCATTCCGAACAAGTACTGCACGAAATCCGTGTCGTGAATGTGCAGGTCCAGCGCCATGCCGCCGCTCAGCTCGGCGTTGGCGTACCACGTGTGCTGCTTGCGGGCGGCGGTGGCGGACAAACGCTGGAAGGTGGCGGCGATCACCCGGCCGTACGCGCCGCTGTCGACGATCTGCTTGGCCTTGGCGTACTCGGGCCAGAAGCGGATGCAGTGTCCGATCTGCAGGATCTTGCCGGTGCGCCGGGCCGCGTCGATCATCCGCGTTGCCTCTGCCAGGTTCAGCGCCATCGGCTTCTCGCACAGCACGTGCCAGCCGGCTTCCAGGGCCGCGATCGTGGCTTGGGGGTGCAGATGAGTGGGCACGGCGATCGACACGGCGTCGAACTGTTCTTGCCGCAGCAGTTCGTCGACATCGCGGTAGATTCTGACCCCCGCCAAGTCCACGTCCCCTTCGGCCCCGGCGATGTTGCCGCGGCTCTTGCCGGCTTCGTCCAGCGCGTGCGGGTCCGCATCGCAGACGGCCGTGACCGCTACTCCCGCCAGGGCCCGCCAGCACCGGAAGTGCATGCGGCCCATGAACCCGAAGCCGATAATGCCTACCTTAAGCACGTGTGTGTTCGCTCCGATTGCCAGTCGCTAGTCCCTCACCCTTCAATTACGTATGGTTTGCGTTGTTCGCGGCGGACGTAGATCGACTGGCTCGCCTCCGCGTCGCCGACCACTTCTTCCTTTTCGGAATCCCAACGGATCGCCCGTTTCAAGTGCATGGACACGTTCCCCAGGTGGCACGCCGTGATGACGCGATGCGCCACGTCAACCGTGCTGATCGGCTGTTTGCGGCTGGCGACGCACTCGAAGAAGTTGCCCATGTGATCGGTGCTTTCGTACAGCCGCACGGCGTCGGCGGGCAGCGGATTCTGGGGGAGTTCTTCCACAGCTTTGCCGTACGCCTTGCCGCGGTTGGCGAACAACCGGCCCTTGTCCCCGATGAACATGATGCCGTCCCGCTGTTCTTGCCGCCACTCCTCGGGCACATCCGCGAACAACTCCGCGTCCTCGGCGGCGGTCATGTCTCCGTCGGCCATGCTCTTCAGGTACTTCGCGTCGCGGACGACCAGGAAGTACACGTCGATGTCGCCGGGGTACTTCATCCGCACGGTGAAACGGTCGGCGTTGTTGTAGCAATCGGGCTTGCCGTGGTTCGGATAGAAGCCCTTCGCCTCGACCTCGAGCGGGCCGCTGGCCTCCAGGCCCATGCCCCAATGGGCAATGTCCAGGTGATGTTGGCCCCAGTCGGTGATTTTGCCGCCGCCATAGTCGAACCAGAAGCGGAACGAGAAATGGGTCCGCTCGCGCAAGTACGGCCGTTCCGGCGCCTGGCCCTGGTAGAGGTCCCAGTCCAGATTCGCCGGGACCGGCTGCGCGGCGAAGGGGCCGCCCTTGTACGAGTAAAAGGGCAGCAGCACGGCGACTTGCCGCAACTTGCCGACGCGGCCGTTGCGGACCAATTCGCACGCGGTGCGGAAGTGGGCCGCGCTCCGCTGTTGCGTGCCCACTTGGACGATCCGCCCGGTCTCGCGCACGACGCGCCGCAGGATCTTGCCCTCCTCGATCGTCAGCGTCAGCGGTTTTTCCGTGTACACGTCTTTGCCCGCCCGGCAGGCTGCGATGTTGACCGCCGTGTGCCAGTGGTCGGGAGTGCCGTTGATGACCACGTCGATGTCGGGGCGGCTATCCAGCAGTTTGCGATAGTCCTGGAACACGGCCCCCTGGCCGCCCAACGCGGCCCGCGCCTGTTCGGCGCGCTGCAAGTCCGCGTCGCACACCGCCACCACGTCGCCGAACCGGGCGGCCTGCTTGGCGTCGTACATCCCGCGGCCGCCAGGACCGATGACGGCGACCAGCGGACGGTCGTTCTTGGCCTGAAACGAAGCGGCCCGCAGCGGCGTCTCGGCGACCCAATAGGACGCGACGCACCCCAAGGCGCTTGCGGCCGATGCGGAGCGGATGAACTGGCGGCGGGATATCGGATTGGTCATGGCTCGATCCTCTCAGTGGGATTTTAGAAGGACCCGCGACAACTCGGCATACGTGGGCGCCAAATCGTCGTGAATGCGGCCGTACAGCGGAAACAGCCGGGCATAGACTTCCGTCGCCTGCGGATCCGGCTGCACGACGTCGCGAACACGAATGCACTGCTCCGCCGCCGCGACCGTGTCGGCAAACAGTCCGACGCCCACTCCGGCCAGCAGCGCCGCGCCGAAGCTGGCGTCGGAGCCCGCCGGACGGACGACCGGCCGGGCAAAGACGTCGCTGATGATCTGCGTCCACAGATCGCTCTTCGCGCCGCCCCCGATCAGCCGGATCTCGTCGACCGGCAACTGCATGTCCACGATCGTGCGGTAGCAGTCCCGCAGCGAGTAGGCCACGCCTTCCAACAGCGCCCGGACGAAATGCGGCTTGCCGTGCCGCATCGTGGCCCCCACGAAGCTGCCTCGCAGGTTGGCGTCCCAATAAGGGCTCCGCTCGCCCAGCAGATACGGATGGAAGAACAAACCTTCGGAACCCGGCGGAATCTGCCGGGCCGCCTCGTGCAACTGCTCGTAGACGCTGCGGCCTGCGCCGGCCGCTTGCTCCATTTCATGCTGGCAAAACACGTCCCGGAACCAGCGTTCGGCCGAGGCGGCCGTGTTGGTGGCCGATACCGTGTACCACAATCCCGGAATCACGTGCGCGTAGGTCAGGGTGCGCGGATGTGGATGGGCCTTGGCCGTCATCACGTTCACATTGCCCGCCGTAGCCAGCTTGACAATCATCTGGCCGGGCCGGATCGCGCCGGCCGCGTAATCCTCGACGGCCGAGTCGGAGCAGCCGGCCACCACCGGCGTGCCCGCCCGCAGGCCGGTTTGTTCGGCGGCCTCCTGGGTGACCGAGCCAACGACAGCGGTCGGTTCGACCAGCGGCGGGAGCACGCTTGGCGGCAACCCGGCCAACTGGCAGAGTTCCTCCGACCAGCGGCGTCCGGCCATGTCGTACAGCAGGCTGCCTTGGGCGTCGATGTGATCCGTTTCCCAGGTGCCGGTCAGCTGATGCCGCACGTAGTCTTTCGTGAACAGGATGTGCTTCGTACGGCGGAGCGGCTCCGGCTCGTGCTCGGCGATCCAGACCAGTTGCGGCAGCGTCCAGGTGGGCGTCGGTTTCTGATAACCGATCCGGAAGATCTCCGCGCCGGCCTCGCGGTCCAGCCGGGCCGCCTGTTGCACGCTGCGCTGGTCGGTCCACATGATGGCCGGGCGGAGCGGCCGGAAACGGCCGTCGGCCAGCACCGCATTGTGGGTCGATGCGTCCAGGCCGACCGCGGCGATCTGCTCCGAGCGGCATTTCCCCCGCTCCCACATCGACTGCAGCAAGCCACAGGCCACCGCGTACCACTCGTCGGGATTCTGCTCCGACCAGCCCGGATGCGGACGCGACGTGTGGAACTCGGCCTGCGCCGTGTCGACAATCTCCCCCTGCCGGTCGATCGCGGTCATCTTGCAGCCGCTGGTGCCGATGTCGATGCCCAAGAGCAGTTCGTTCATGTCAGCCCTGCACGACCCAGCTGTGATCGGGATCCAAGCGGGACAGGAAGCGGCGGTTCTGGCCCGCCATGACCCACAGATAGTACATCGAGTAGCCCGGAGCCGTGGCCACGGGATGATAGCCTTCGGGGATCAGCACCGTGTGGTGGTCCTGGATCGTGTACGTCTCGTCGATCGAGCGGTTGTCGGTATAGATCTTCTGGATGCCGAAGCCCTGTGGCCGGTCGAAGCGGAAGTAGTAGATTTCTTCCATCTCGACTTCGTAGGGCAAATCGTCAAAGTCGTGGCGGTGCGGCGGGTAACTGGCCCAATTGGCCGGCGGCACGATGGCCTCGCCGATGAACAGGTAGTCGGCCGGCACGTCTTCGGTGATCATCATCAGGGCTCGCCGCTGGAAGCCGGGTTTGCCCAGCGAGACCTCTTTGACCTTGTCCGGCGGGACCACCAGGGCCGGCCCCGATTTCGTCGAAGGCGCCTGGCAGACGGCGATTTCGCAATCGGCGGTCGCTGCGACGTCGCAAGCGTTCCGGGCCGGCAGAAACACGGTCCAGGGATTCTCGCGAAAGAAATCGGCGCGGGGACCGATCGCCTGCCGCTCCAAGCCGCCGCCGCTGACCGTGGCGGACCCCGCGAGCAGCACGAGGGCGGTTTCCTGGTCGCACGCTTCCAGGCGATACGACTGGCCCGCGGCCAACTTGAGCATTCCGTAACTCAAATGCTTCATCCCGGCGTCGCCCGGCTTGGACAACGCAGTGAATCCGGGACACGGTTTCCAAATAACGCGATAATTCATGATCATTCCCTTACGATCGGCGAATCAATAACTGTCGCGATTTCAAAGTAGCCATCACGCTCCGCGTG
>CAYPGE010000022.1:0-41033 GCA_964409865.1 uncultured Pirellulaceae bacterium | reverse complement strand
CACCCACGGCGGCCCGACCGAAAAAGTGGTGTCAGGTCCACGTGTTAATCCTTGTAGAGGTCAAAAACACGGTTTGGTGAAACGGGGACCGCCACCCGCGATTGACCCAATCAGCCTGAACCGGGAGACGCATCCATGACCATCAAATTCTGCTGCACACACTGCGGACGCGCGATCAAGGCTCCAGACTCATTGTCCGGGCGCCGAGGCAGGTGCCCGAATTCCGAATGCGGCCAGGTTGTCGCGATACCTCAGTCGGCCGTTTCGCATCCTCCCCCTCCCACCTGCGAGACAGAATCCGACCAGGAACGCTGCCCGCCGGCACACGCAAGCCACCAGGAAAGACGGGATGGTCCAAGACGAACCGACCAGGCGGACCTCACCGGTTTCCCGTGGCTGCTCGTCATTTGCGGAGGCACCGTGACTGTATCACTGGTGTTTCTGTTAGTCATGATTCTCCGTCCACGCGACGGCTTGCGGGCAGCAACCGGGCTAGCCGCTCTCGCTACTCCGTTCGCCACCGCCGACGTTCCGGACGTTGGACCGGTCCCAGCGTTAAGCGCGGTGCCAACGGACGTCCCCTGGCCCGATGAGGAAAAGACAGACCTCGAAAAGGCGGTCGCGAACTGCCGTCACAACCCGGTGTGGGCGCAATTCGCTTTCAAAGATGCCCTTTGCAGGAAGGAATGGAAGAACGGAGGGCTTACCCCAGAGCAACGCGCGTGGCTGGAGCAGGCCATCGAGCGTTTGCGGGAGTATGTCCAAAACCTGCTGGAACGAGACTACAAGAAGGCCATTGCGGCTGGGGATGTGCGAGCTGCCCTCATCGCGTCGGAGATTGCTGGCGAGTTGGAAGGCGGCGAGGGCGACAATTCGGTTGAGTTGTTGCAGCGGGTGGCCGAACGGCCGGAACTTCTGGATCTCGTCCACCGGGCAATGGCCGGCAAGTTGACCTCCCCTCCGGTGTGGAGAATCTCCGCAGCGCGAGCGGTGCAGATCGAGTCCTACTCGGAGACGCGGTTTCTCAGCACGACGACCGTCGCTCCCAAAGGGGAAGGCGAGCAGCTTATCCGCGTAACCGCCACGATCGAGAATATCAGCGACGAATCGGATCCGATCTACGCACCATGCGCGATGCCGAGTCTGCTCAGGCGTTGGTTTCACTTGGACCATGACGTCGGAAACAGCCCCCACGGTCCTCGTCGGCATGCGGCCGCGAGGTACCTCTGGCTTCTCACCAGCCAAGGCCCCCGACCGTGCGTCTTCGTATGCGAGGACGCCAAAACGCTTAAGGGCGGCAGTGTGTCCGCCTCGCTTGCGGACCTGATTGGCTCGATGGCGAGCGCCGGTTCCGCCACCTGTGCCGGCTCGTACGTCGAGAAGGGCGCGCCGTTCACAATCGACGTGTTGTTCATCGTGCCCAAGGACGCGACGGATCTGAAGCTTTTGTCTCTTGGCAGCCCTCCTGTACCGCTGAGCGCGTCGGCCGACCGTGCTGCACGAACGCAAGCTCATACGGTTCATTCAGAAAGCGAATCGCTAACCGCCATGAGGTGACATTATGCCTATCCACGTTCGCTGCCCAAACTGTGAGAACAGACTGACCGCAAAGGACACGTTGGCGGGGAAACATGCCAGCTGCCCTGTCTGTAAGACGACGATCACGGTTCCGACAGCAGATTCTGTCCCGTCGCCTGCCCCACGACCGAACGTCTCGCCAGTCAAGCCCGCTACCGCTGCGACCGGCAGTCGGGCTTCGTCACCAGTGCGCCAATTCACCGCTCTCTGTAGTGAGCGGGCCGAAGACACCGCTGCTCCAGTTCTCGCCGAGGCAGCGGCGCCGCCTCAGCGGACGAAGAAGTGCCGGTTCTGTGGTGAGGACATCGCAGTGGCCGCGACCAAGTGCAGGTACTGCGGGGAATGGCTCCAGCGTGTCCTGGACGTGCCGCCACCGCAAATCGGCATCAAAGTCGTCCCGCCAGCCAGTGCCGTCGTGTTTACCATCATCACGCTGGGCATTTACCAGATCTTCTGGCTGCATCGAGTCTTCACGGAGCTGCACGCTCGCGGCTCGACCGAAACCACGCCCGGCAAGGCAGTCGGTTTTCATTTCATTCCGTTTTTCAATCTGGTCTGGATTTTCATTGTCTGGAAACGCCTGGGTGATGCGATTGCTCGCGAATACGTCAACGCGCGTCTTCCAGCGCCGGGCACCGGGGTGCTATGGCTGGGCCCGATTGCCGGTCTCCTCGGATTGGTAGAACTGTCAGCCCCACCCGTTGCCTTTGTCCGATTGATCTTGTTGCCCATTGCCATTGCGAACGGCCAACGCTGGCTGAACGAGCTTGCTGCCCTGCCAGCCGGGCGCTCGGGTGTTTCCGGGCATCTGGGCTCGACGCCAGGCCAGCCATCGAAAGACTGCCCGACGTGCGGCGAGTCCATTGCGCTGGACGCATTGCAGTGCCGTTATTGCGGTCATGGCTTCACAACCGCCGATGTGGCGGCCCTGAAGCGGCAGTTGGATTTCCGGGTCGCCACGACGGCATGGGAAATGAGGCGACGTTCCCTTTCTTCTCGGAAGACCGTCTCGCAGGTGTTCGGCTGGATACTCACCGTAGTCGGTGTCCTTTTCTCAGTGCTTCTTTTCGGCGGGCTCATCGCTTCGTTCACCGATGCCAAAGCTCCGCCCGACATGGCTTATGGCGTGATCCTGGCGCTCGTCATTTTCTGCGCGCCGCCCATCACAATCGGAGTTTTTCTGTTGCGGGCGGCTGCGAAGGCCGGCAAGGAGTTGGCGAGACTTGCCGGGGCCCCCTTGTCGCAGGACGAGGTCGGACCAATGAGAACGGTGCTTGCTGCAATTCTCCTTGTCGCTCTCTGTGTCCCGACGCTTCATGCGAAGAAATGGACCGACTCCTCCGGTAAGTACGCCGTGGACGCTGAGTACGTTGACGTTCGCGACGGCCAGGTCCGTTTGAAGAAGGCGGACGGGAACCTGATCGCCGTCGGCCTGGATCGACTGAGTCAATCTGACCAACTGAGGGTCGGAAGGCGTCTGGCCGAAGAGAGCGCTGGGCCGGTGCTGGAAGACGTGGACATCCCAAGAAATCGCGTATCAGAACCGAAATGGCCGCGGAAAGGAGAAAAGGAGCGTAAGAAAGGGTCGCCAGAGGTTGGCGGCCTCAACCCGTTGGAGTCTGTCCCCGATCGGAAAACTCCCCGCATCGAGCGTCTGACGGGCAATCTGCAACTCCTGAACAAGGCGGCCTTGTCGAAGTGGCAGGCTGCCGTCACAGCCATCTCGGGAAACGAACTGACTGCCGTGGATGCGCTGGTGTTCCTTGGGGACTTTGACAGACTCTACGACGAAAAAGGGTTTCGGAAGACTGAGTCAGACCGGCTCACGCACCGTCTGAGTCTGCTGCGTACAACACAGTCTGTGAAAGAAATCGCGGAATGGACCCGCGAGTTAACGCGTGCCGTCGGCAGCCCGATTATGAGGCCGTTGTCCGACCGGGACGCGACTGTCGTCGTCATCATCCAGCAGGATGCGATATTTCCCGACAGGCGGCTCGACGTGGCGATGAGCAAGTTCCTTCGTCACCGGGTGAGCATCGTTCCGCCGCATGTCGTACAGGAGGCGGCTGCCGAGGATCTGTTGGGCAAAGGCTCCGCTATGGACAAGACGGACGCGGTCATGGCGCTGGCCTCGTACGACTCGCTGTTTGCCGGGACGACTCAGTTCCGACTGGACGTTTGGAAGAAGATGATCGATGAGTTTCGACAGAAGACGCTGGCCAAATAACGACATCATCGGCAAGCGGGACTGAGCAATACCGGCCCAGCCCGTGGCCATCTTCGTGGACGGAGCCTACTCCTGCGTCGAATGCAAGGAACAGCGATCAGCGGCATCGCCGATTTACGAGTCTTCACGATTGAATTCACGTACGGGAACAACTGATGCAATCGCACGCTATTCGGAAGGAAACGTCATGAACTGTCCCATCTGCGGAAGTACGAACGTAGGGCTGGGGTACCAGAGCTTTTCCGTGACGCTGCGAAAGCGCAGGAGGTGCAAAGACTGCGGGACTGTGTGGAAGGCCGAGTGGACGATTCCTCAGGCCGCGACGGGTGCCTGCCTGTCTGCTGTCTTCGCACTTGTTGGAGCGGTACATACGGTGAAGGAGCCGTCCCTGGGAGGCGTTGTGCTGTGTGCGGTTGTTTTGGCACTGCTCGGCTACTGGGTAATGGTGTTTTGCGGCAAGTCGGGCAGACTAGTCCTGATCGAACAGCCCGTCGGCCGATCCAGGGAAACACCGAGAAAGGCGCTTGATCCTGGTTCCCAGCATTCCGATTTCGACCGAGCCAAAGCCCATGAGTTCGCCGGGATCGTAGCCTTAACCGAGGGGCCCGTTTTCTGCCCCAACTGCCAGCGGAAGGTTCGGCGGAACGAGAAGCTCGCTTGGCGATTGGTCGCCTGCCCCCATTGTCACACGCATTTTCAGATGCCTGGCAAGATCGGTTGGATGGACCGGCAGCTACTGTCGATGCACGGCTGCGTCTTGGCCTTGCTTCTGCTGTTCTTGACGCTGCCCTCTGTGGTCGTTGGGATGGTTGGCTTGGTGGTGTGCAAGCATCCGTTGGCGAGGCGGAGATCGGAGATGCTGGCTGAGTTAGGCGGTATCCTGGTGGGCCTGGCTATCGCAGCGCTGGGCTTAATGCTGATACGCGGTTCGTGATCTCTGGCTCGTACGAGGGAGACAACCATGCCCAATCTCATCTATTGCCCGTCATGCGAAATGCCACTGCAAATCCCAGACGCCCTAGTAGCGGGCCGACCAGTTGCCTGTCCGGTCTGTCGAGGGAGGTTGGTCCAGGCGGGGGGACGGTATGTCATCGCCAATCGCGGCATCATGATCCTGGTGTTGGGGATTCTCAGTCTGGTCCCGTGCGTCCCGGTCGGGCTCATCCTCGGCCCGCTCGCGTGGGCGATGGGGTTCCGAGACCTGTGGCAAATGACAGAGAGCCGGATGGACGGAACGGCCCAGGGGAGTACACGTGCCGGGATGATCCTCGGCACCGCGATGGCTGTGCTTCTGTTTGTCCTGGGACTCGCGAGCAGCACGCTCAAGTAGGAAAAGGACGCACCAGTATTTCCAGCAGTTGCGTCCGGCGCCCGATGCGTACCGGCGGTACCTGCCTGATGTTTCCCGTCTGGACTGGCTGCAAAGGAACAATGGCTACGGTTTCCTGATCCTGCCGGTGCCTGTGGTTCCGGCTGGGGACTGCCTCACGGGCCAGGTCCAAGCCGCAGCACAGGCAGCAGGGCCCGTGTGGCTGGCAGACGCGGACCTGCAGCACTGCCGCGGAATGTTTCCGGCCGAAGCGGGCTACTTTCTACAACTGCGGACGTTGCCGTTGGATGTGGCGCACCACAGTCGTCGCTCGCGTTGGCAAGCTCACAAAACGGAGTATGTCGAAGTGCGCTACACGCCCGGCAGTGCCCGACGCTCGCTGCACGCCCGCAGGTATCTGGCCAAACGGGACGCGGTCTCGGTCGTTGAGGTTTGCGACCTGATCGACGCCCTGGCCGCCGAGGCCCGCTCCGTCGGCAACCTGACACGCTACAGCCCGACCAGTTGGTGTCGAGCCGGCGTGCAGACGCTGATCGAGTCCCTGAACTCGGTGCTGGCGGTGCATCAGGCCATCTGCGGTCGCGGGGCCTACATCAACCAGCTGGCCCGGCAGATCCGCGGCTTGGGCGTGCGCAAGCTGGACTCGCTCACGGGCAAGATGTTCGGCAAACCGCTGGCTGGCCTGAGCAGCCTGGACGCCAGCGCTTTGATCGACCAGCTCAAGGCCATCAAGGACGGCAGCGTGTCGCTGGATGCGGCTTTGAACGGAGCCCCGTCATGATCAGCCTGGCAGCCCGTCACAGAGAAGCGATCAACCAGAGCCAGGGCGTCTGGGACTACATCAGCCCCAGTCGCCTGAACCTCTGGCTCAAATGCCCGCTGGCCTGGAAGCTGCGGTACATCGACGGCATCAAGACTCCGCCGACTCCCGCCTTGTTTCTGGGCACGCGGGTCCACGATGCCTTGGAGATGTTCTACCGCCATCGGCAGCTCGGTGTCGCGTTGTCGGTCGAAACGGCCGTCAGAAGGATTGCAGACAGCTGGGAAGCGGCAGTCGAAGCCGAGTCCATGAAGTTCGAGTCGGTGGCGGCGGAGTTGCAGGTCAAACAGCAGGCCGCCGATCTGGTCAGGGTTTACCTGACGCTGATGGCCGACGCCAACGACATCCCCCTGGCTGTCGAGACGACGCTGCAACGCCCGCTAATCGACCCGACGACCGGAGAAGACTTGGGCATTCCCTTGCTGGGAGTTCTGGACTTGATCCTGGACGACCGAGACGGCCCGCTAATCTGCGATTTCAAGACGTCCAGCAAATCGGCGGCCCCGTTCGAGGTCACGCACGAGGTTCAACTTTCCTGCTATGCGTACCTCTACCGTCAAGCGACGGGCAGGGAAGAGGGCGGTCTGGAAATCAGGTCCTTGATCAAGACCAAGGTGCCGAAGATCGAGTTCCACCGCTACGAACCGCGCAACGAACTCCATTTCCGGCGGCTGTTCGCGGTGGTCCGGGCGTACCTGGACGATCTGGACGCCGGGCGGTTTGTGTTTCGTCCCGGGCTGGGCTGTGCGATGTGCGACTACCGGGATGACCACTGCCGGTCGTGGGAAGCGTGAGTGGCCGGACCAGGGCGGCGTCAACCAAGTCGTCCTTGCCTGGGCGATCTGGTAGAAGTTGAATTCTCTCCGTCAGCCTTCTTGCCGCTCCGAACGCGGCGGGAGCCGCTTTCCGGGCGGCTTTCTTTTAGGTATCAGCGGCGGGCCTCCCGCTTCAATCCGAAATGCCTTCGGGTCATCAGCAATGCAAAGTCCGGCTTCGTGTTTTGGCTCGAACGCCGGTCAGGTATCCCGAGTCACAGTCAACCCGTAGCTGCTTCGAAGTCAACGAGGTTTTTTTCTCTAACGGACCAATTGTGGATCTGTGGGTTGGTTTAACAAGACGGCGTGGGCAAATCGCAGTTTGTTACTTAGGTGGGCACGACATGTGCGCGCTGGGCACCTCGCATTTCTTGCTTGGGTCGATTTCACCAAAGCGCGCAAAACCAAGCCGTTAATTGTCCGCCTACAATGGCGTGGCAGTCGGCGACCCCCGGCTGCTTCGCGGCTCGTCCCAAACGCGCGCTACGGACCCGAAACCAGCGGCTTCTCGCGGGCACCTTCGGCCTCAACGATCGGCCAGCTGGCGCGCAGCTCCGATGCGTAGGGCCCGATCTTCTCGATCGGGATCGGCCGGAAGCCCAGCTTCCACGCGGGCGACTCGGGCCGCAGGCGATAGTCGTCGTGTGCCGAGTCGACGAACAGCGGATCGGCCACCACCGAGTGGCGATCCATGCCCAGCGCCTGCCACGAGGCCCACTCGTCCAGGATCTCGATCTCCTTCAGCACGACGTCGTCCACGTACAGCGAGCCCTGATCGTCACGGAAATCCACTCGCGCACGGAACGTCTTCATCTGGTCGTGCCAACCTCTCTCACCCGGCGCCGGGACTTTGAACACGGACTGGTACTCCTTCCACTCGGTCCCCACCTTGAGATCGTTCGGCCAGTTGGCCCAGAAGTAAGCGTTGGCCACGTACGACTGGAGCATCAGGTTGGCCTTGGCATCCGGCTGCGTGGCCTTCATCCGGGCGGACAACTTGAAGTGGTGACCCAGCGGCAGTTCCAACTCCTTGCTGACCACGATCGGGAAGTTGTCGCGCGGCTTCTCTTTGACGAACGCGGCATCCATCCGCAGTGCCAGCTTCCCGCCCGCTCCTGTCCCGGCGGCCAGCTCCGCCGTGGCCGTCGGCGTCGGACGGATCTGCCACTGCCAGTCCTTGGGTAGCGAGCCCGGTTGACCATCTTCAAAGCTGCCGTTCGGCGCCAGGTTGTCGGCCGACAGCTCGCGGCCGGCCTGCGATTGGCCGGTCAGCACGGGCTGGCCGCCGTGCCAGACCAGGTTGTAGTCCCACGCGTTGTGTTCGAACGGGAAGTTGCGAACGCTGACGTACTTGGCCTGCGGTTCCAGACACAGCACGACGTTCCGCAGAAAGGCGTTGCCGGTCATGATCTTGCCGTCCGGCAGCACGGCCTTGGTGGGATGGATGTGCATGTTGCGCATCGCGCGCCAGGCGGGCTGGTCTGCGACCGACTCATAGCCCTTGACCATCGTCGGCAGGTGGTCGGTCCAGTACTTGTGCGTCTCGGTCCAGCCGTTGCACTCGATCTGCTGCAGCTTGCCGCCCACAAAGACGTTGTTCTCAACACGGTTATCCCGGCCGTTGTGCAGATGGATCGGACCGCGGATCGCGCGGGCCACGATGTTCCCGATCACGTCCACGCCGCCCGTGTTGTCGTCCAGATAGACGCCCCAAGCATAGTGCGGCGACACCCAGTGCCCGTCCTCGAAGCCGTACCCCAGGATGTCGTGGAAGTAGTTGTAGCGGATCACGGTGCCGCGCGAGCCGAGCCAGTCCCGGCCGCCCGTGTACACGGCGCCGGTGTCGGCGGTCTCCAGGTCCACGTGCCGGATGTGGTTGTATTCCAGCACCAGGTTGTTACCGCCGAAGCCGATGCCGAACCGCGGGCAGTCGTGGATCAGGTTGTGCGAAGCCCGGTTGCCCACGCCGCTCAGCTGGACGCCGACGCCCTGCTTGTAGTACACACCCGTGTGGTGGATGTAGTTGTTGTCGGCGAAGTTCTCGGCCGCTGTCAGCGTCTGCCGATCGCCGCCGTTGATGCTGATCGCGTCGCGGCCGATTTCGTACAAGTCGCAGCCGAGCACACCGTTCCGCGCGCCACCGTGGATCACCACACCCGACCCGTTGTAGTCGCCCGCGTTTCGGATCGTGCAGCCGACGATGTGGCAGTTGGTCGCGTTCGTCAGCACCACGGCGTTCCCCTCCGCGCATTCGATCGTGAAACCGCGGAACGCCACGTAGGCCGTGCCCGGACCCAGTTCCAGAATCGTGCGCGTGGTCGGGGCCACGACCGCCTTGCCCGCCAGCGGCGCCGGCGGCCAGAAGTACAGGGTCCACGTGTTGCGGTCCAGGTACCACTCGCCCGGCGCGTCCAGTTCCTCCAAGGCGTTGCGGAAGTAGTAGCGATCGCCGGGCCGGATGGCGTACGAGGCGTCCTGGGCCAGCGTCACCTGCCGCGTGGCCCGGTCCACAGACTTGATGCGGCAGATGTTGTTCCACCAGTTGTACCGCGGAAACACGAACACCTCGACCTCGTCCGGCTTGGCCCATTGCCGGGCGTCGTCGGGCTTGTAGGCGAACGAATGGTGGTCTTCGCCGGGCACCTCCTGGTACATGGGCACGAACTTGCCCTCGGCGTAGGCCCAGCCTCCGCCGTACGGATTTTGCGCATCGAAGTTCGGGTAGCGCGCCAGATGCTGCCGCTGGCCGTCGAAAATCAGTTGGCGGAACGCGATGCCGCGGAAGCCTTGAGCCGCGGCGTCGGCTTTCAGGATCTGACCCTGGTGCGGAGCAAAGCCGGTGATGGTGCGCCCGCCGATCAGGATCGGCCGCTCGGTCCCGCAGGCGCGGTAGACGACCGGCGCCGACGCGGTGCCGCTGTCCTGCGCGTCCAGCTTCAGGCCATGCGGCAGCGCGTAGATCCCGCCGCTCACGTGGACCGTGACCGCTTCCTGCAGCGGTCCGGCCTGCTTCCGCTTGCGGATCTCGTCGCGCGCCCGGGCCAGCGTCGCGAACGGTTGGGCTTCGGTGCCGGCTTGGGTATCGTCGCCCGTCGTCGCGACGTAGAAGTCCGCGGCCCGCACAGCGGCCGACGCGAGGCAGAACGTGGAGAGCAGACCAGTGAGGCAGCGTAACATGTTCGATGGCTCCAAGAGTCGGTTGGGCGAAAGCAGAATCATAACCGGCAGAATCATGTTTGTCCCGGCCCTTGATTGTCTTGGTCCTTGTGGCCGTCGAGAAGCTTGTAGGTCGGTACGCTCGCCGCCTGGGCGGCGATGTCCCACAGGGCGACGTCCAGGTAGCCCAGCGAGTACCTCGGCAGCTCTTCGATCCGGTCGCGTTGCCAGACTTCGCACCAGGTCTTCTCCCGCATCAACGGCTCTGCGCCCAGCGACCTCGGTGCGAAACAGTTCTCGACCACTTCGAACGAAATGGCCGCGTGCGACAGCCACACCAGGCCGTCCAGTGCCGCGTCAGTCGTGACACGCAGCAGATGCGGGCGACTGCGGCCTCCGGCGCCGCCCACCAGTCCGTCCCGTCTTCCTGGCCTATGGCATTCAGCCTGAGCAATCTCTGATCCTCCGGCAGCGTTTGGCGCGGCGACCGTCGGGCGTGTCGGACGCCGCAGCGGCCATGGCTCGCCGAACTGCGGGCCGCCAGATCGGCGGTCCATCCGGTCGAAGACGATCTTTTCCGGATAAGATCATCCGCTTTAAGGAAAGTCGAGATTCGACGGTGTCAGGTCTGTTCAGCGAGAACGACTCGGCCAATCTCAGTTCGTTACTTGGGGGGGCGCGACCTGTGCGCGCTGGGCACATGCCGTTGCTTGCTTGGATGAGTTTCACCTGAGTGCATAACGACTACACCTGAGCGTGCAACGGCCATCGGCCAGACTGCGGCGGGGACGCGCTACTATCCGTCGTACCAAGCGTGGCTGTGTCGGCGTCGTTCGGAGGGGGGCCTATGCTTGGTGCCCAGTTTGGTCGCATTTGACAATCACCTGATAATGTTATCTGTTTTAATGACTTTGCGTTTTGGATCAGCTATCGCCCGCGTCGTCGCCGCGACCCAAGCGTCCCAAGAACGAACGGTGTTTTCGGCACGCCCGGCAACGCGCCAGAAACAAGAACCGTTTGTTGACAGCTGGCTGGTCGCCGCATAGGTTGGCGGAACCCGACGGCGCGGACGTCAGCAGTTGCTCCGCGTGTAGATCAGGGCGGCTCGCTGGACCGGGAGACTTGGCGTGAGTGGAGGCCGAAGGCGGGAATCGTGTTCGCGAGGACGCCGGGGGTGGAACCTTTTATGATGCCTTGGCGGGTTTCGGAGAGACTCGCCTACGTGAGGATCTTGAACGATCGGATTGACGCGATGACAGAACGATACCGCGTCCGGCTGGACAAGGAACACCACATGTTCTCCGCCGGCCATTTCATCACCTTCGGCGGCGACATCTGCGAACGATTGCACGGCCACAACTACCGCGTGCAAGTCGAAGTCGACGGGCCGCTGGACGAAAACCATTACGTGGTCGATTTCATCGCGCTCCGCGATGCCCTGAAGACCATCACCGATGAACTGGACCACCGCATGATGCTGCCCACCGAGCACCGTGCGATTCGCGTTCAGGCTGATGAACGGGAGGTGACCGTCACGTTCGAGGATCGCCGCTGGGTGTTCCCGCGCTGCGATTGCGTGCTGCTGCCGCTGCCCAACACTACGGCCGAACTGCTGGCCCGCCATATCGGCCGGCGCTTGCTCGAATCGCTGCAGACCCAGTCGGGCGTCCGGCCCGAGCGGCTGCAAGTGGCGGTTGACGAGGACAACGGGCAGTGGGGGATCTGGGAAGGGATGAAGGATGAAGGATAAAGGATCAGATGCCGGACGTGGCCTGCGGTCGCCGGCTGGCGGGGTGGGAGACGTTTTCGGTCAAGGGAGGAGACATATGACAGCAATGATGGCTGGAAACGACTTTCCATCTCGTGCGGCAACGGCTTGGATTCGCAGACCGGGCAGCTATGCGCTTGCTGCGATGTTGTTCGTGGCCCTCGGCACGGTTTCCATCGCGGCCGCAGATCCCGCCGCACGACAAACCTACCAGGCCCGCGACACGCTGTCTCCCGTGGCGGATCCGCTGGCCGACGCGGCGTCTTGCCTGCGTGATTTGACCTGGACACCTGCGCCGTTTTTCGTCACCTGTTGCCGCGAACCGGGCGCGGCGTATGACTTCCTGGTGCAGTTTCCTTCGCCCGTCGCCAGCGGCGACGCGGTGAACGACCGGGTGTCGATGGAGTGGTATCAGCCTCGCGACGAACAAGGGGAGGTCCGCGAAGCGCCCGCGGTGTTGGTGATCCACGAATCCGGCCGCTCGATGCCGGTCGGACGGCTGTTTGCCCGCAGCTTTCAAGCGGCCGGCATGCACAGCTTCCTGATCCACCTGCCCTACTACGGTAAACGCAACGCCGAGGGGCGCGATCCCAAGCCGGACCAGCTGTTCACCCTGATCCGCCAAGCGATCGCCGACGCCCGCCGCGCCCGCGACGCCATCGCCGTGTTGCCGCACGTGGACGCCAGCCACATTGCCGTGCAAGGAACCAGCCTGGGCGGATTCGTTGTCGCGACTTCGGCCAGTCTGGACCGCGGCTTCCAGTCCGTGTTCATCATGTTGGCCGGCGGCAACTTGTACGACATGTTCCAGCGTGGCCAGCGCGAGGTGGCCCAGGCACGCCGCGAGTTGGCCGAGGCCGGAATCACCGACGTGCAGCTCAAAGAGCTGTTGTGGCAGATCGAACCTACGCGAGTTGTCCACCGCCTAGACCCGCAGCGCACCTGGCTGTTCTCCGCCGAACAAGACCAAGTCGTTCCGATCGCCAACGCCGACGCGCTGGCCAAGGCCGCCCGCTTGTCCGAGGCCCACCACATCCGCGTCCCCGGCAACCACTATACGGTGATCGTCTACTTCCCGGTCATCCTGCAACAAGTGACGGACCAGATTCGGAGGCTGCGTGCGGATTCCGCGCGTGCGGACCGGACCCGCGCCGCGAGTATCGCCGCGCCCTGACAATGTCCCTCGGGTGTCGATCCGAAAACACAAGCACGACGCGCCAGCAAGTGCCTCCCATCCCAAGGCACTCACTTTCTCGGCGCGCGATAACCGTATCCTCGCAACTGCCTAGGGATCGCCGAACGCGAGACTGAACCTATCCCGTCTACGCCGATACTGGTCCTCACGCGGCGCGGCGGAGTTGCTCCTGACGCCGCAGTTTCTTCAGGCGGCGCCGCTCCGTCTTGCTGATACGCTCGCCAGACGATGGGGCCGCGGGATCGTCGTCGTCCGAGTCTTCGTCCACCGCTTCGTCCGCTCTTGCACCGAGCCGCAGCACGGGGGGAGAGATGTTCCGCGGCGGTTCAGCACCGTCCGTTTCCGGCTGCTCTGGCGGGGGCTCCGCAACCGTTTCGATGGCCGGTTTGTGACGAGTTCGCGTTTTTCCAGCAGCCGACTCGCGAGTCCGCGATCTCGCTCGCCGCGGCTTGGCGGTGCGGGCCGGCAGCAGCCCCTGCGAATCGAGGTACACGTAATGCCCGAAGGCCATCACGGCGACAAAGACTCCCCAATGCCCAACCATCAGCAGTGTCGAACTGATGAGATCGACAAGCAACCCGCTGATCGGCTGGACTTCGATCTGCGCAACAATCGTGCCCGCCAGGTATCCGACCGTCGCCGCCGCCAGAAATCCCAAGGACAGGCGATTGGGTCGCATTTCAAACGCCAATCGCACGGCCGCCAGCGACCACAGAAGAACGGCAATGATCGGCAAGAGGGGCGCGAATCCCGGGGCTGCGCCTCGCCAAATTGCGAACACCGTGAGTGCCGTCAAGTCGCGATGTACGCCCGTGGCAACCGCCGTCGCCATCGCGAACAGCACGAGTGGAAACCACGTCCAGACCCGGTAGCGACCGCGATAGTCGTCGGTCTTGTGTCGGCGCAGACGATAGATCTGTAGCCCCTGAAAGGCCGCCACGCTGAGCATCAGCGAACAGGTCCAGCTGGCCAGACTGCCGGGATGCCGAACGTCCAGACACGACAACGCATTTTGCCACGTGCCGGCCGGCCAGAGCTGCCAGTGACCATAGCTCGCCAACAGCCCGACGATGGCGACCAGGCAGGAGAGCGATATCACGACCTGAGTGAACGGACGCGAAGCCAAGATGGCAGCGCAGGGAGGCTGGTTGCCGGGAGAGGCAGCATCGGAGTACGAATTGCCGTTGCGCGCGCCGAGTTTGGCAGTCGGCGGTCTTTCGGCAGCAGACTCGCCTTCTGCGCCAACGACATTCAGGCTTTCCTCGATCAGCACTCGACGCCGTCTCTGATCGCACGCCGCGATTCGCCTCAATCCCATCGCTGGATCTCACAATTCTCACACCGCCGTCCAAGTTGCACTGCCCAAGAAGACTTCGGCGTCTGGACGGACGAACTGCAGTTTACGCGGCGAGTATCCTTTGCTCAGGATAGACAGACTGGATCGAATTGGGGATATAGATAGATCGGGCTCGGTAATCGGAATCAGAAAAGATTGCAGAGTCCCGCCAAACATCAGCTTTCTTGGCCGGACAGCTTCTCCTTCCTGATTTCCCGACGCATCGGAAGATCAATCACTCAAACGTGTTACGTCGCATGACAAGCGTTCCCAGGCCAGCACATCAGAGTTTGACCCGCTGACATCCGCGACCTAGGCTGTCGATGCCCACCATTTCCAAAACTAAGCGAGTCGAAGCCATGGTCGAGCAGGTCTTGAACGCCAAGCTTACGGACGGCACGCAGGGGTCCGCACATTCCGCGGAACGAGTGCTCACGACGATCTCGTCGCTGCTCGGAAACCTCGACGAAGTTGCGCAATCCCCGTTGCGGTCCAGGGTTCAGGCAGGCGGACGTCTGCAGAATCAGCTGGCTCAGGTGAGACTCGGCGTGGCCAGCAGTCTGTTCCTCGCGTTGCGCACCAAGCATCCGCCGTCGGCCGATCACTGCTTGCGTGTGGCGATGGTCTGTTCCTCCTGGTCCGTGCTCATGAATCTGGGCGTGAAGGAGCAAGACGAGTTGGAAGTCGCCGCGTTGCTGCACGACATCGGCAAAATTGGGGTTCCCGATCAGATTCTGCAGAAGCCCGGCAAACTCTCGGACGAAGAGTCGGTGGCTGTCAGCCGCAGTCGAGAGTATGCCCGCGAGATCCTGACGGTCTGCTGCACGTCGCGAGAGGTACTGGACATCATTTACTACTCGCGGGCGTGGTACAACGGACGCAAGGGCGAGTTCGACCGCTGCCGCGAGCAGTTGCCGTTGGGAGCCCGCGTGCTGGCCATCGCGGATGCCTTCGATTCCATGACCACGGATCATCTGTACCGGCGAGCGTTTTCGCGCGAGCAGGCGCTGAACGAACTGTTGGAACACGCCGACACGCAGTTTGATCCGCATCTCGTGAAGCAATTCGACTATTACCTGCGGAGCAACCACGAAAAACTCAGCGGTCTGGTCGCGCGCCGCTGGCTGCAGGACTTGAAGCCCAGCGGTGCGCAGCAGTACTGGCAACTGTCCCAGCCGTTGTCGGCCGGCGGATCGCCTGTCTTCGGCAGCCTGTTTCACGAACACCTGCTGGACACGATGCACGACGGCGTCGTGTTCGTGGATGCCGGCTTGCGGATTCTGAAGTGGAATCGGGCCATCCAATTCTTGACCGGCATTTCTTCCGCCAAGATGGAGCAACAGCTTTGGGATCCGGCGGTCTTGCAGTGGCGCGACGAGCATTTCAAGCTGATTACGGCCGACCGCTGCCCCGTCATCCAGGCGATTCGCAACGGCACCAGCTCCCACAAACGCATCCTGGTCTCGGACGGAAAATGCGAGAAGATCTCGATCGACGCCTGCGTGTCGCCCGTGCTGGGCGCCGACGGCGCCATTTGCGGCGCGACGCTGCTGTTGCAGGATGCCTCGTCTCGCGTCAGTCTCGAGGAGCGTTTGGAAACACTGAACGAGAGAGCCTCGCAGGATGGCCTGACGGGCGTTGCCAACCGGGCCGAATTCGATCGGGCGCATCAACGCTGGGTCGCGCTGCACCTGGAGCGCGGTCTGCCGTACAGCCTGATCATCTGCGATCTCGATTTCTTCAAGCGGACCAATGACACCTACGGTCACCAGGCGGGCGACGAAGCGCTGATCGCCTTTGCCACCCTGCTGCGCAAGTACTGCCGGGCCGGCGACATGGTCGCCCGCTACGGCGGCGAGGAGTTCGTGATGCTGTGCTGGGATTGCGACGCCGCAGCGGCCGCCGGGCGAGCGGAAACCCTTCGCGAAGCCTGGTCGCGGCAGCCTCATCCGATGCTCAACGGCAAGTGTCTGACGGCCAGCTTTGGCGTCACCGAGTTGCAGGCGGGGGACACCGGGGAGACGATGCTGCGGCGGGCCGATGGGGCATTGCTGCAAGCCAAGAGCGAAGGCCGCAATACGGTGGTCCAGTTGGGAGGCCCCCAGAACGATCCGCGCGATAAGGAACTCAAACGGCGGCATTGGTTGTCCTGGTGGCGGTCCAGCCCTGGACAGCACCTGCTGCAACGCCGCGTCGTCACGGTCGTCCCGCTGCAAGTGGCCGCCGAGAAACTGCGAGGGTTTGTCGCGGATCAGGGCGCCGAGATCATCGAGCTGAAGGCAAACCACGTGATGCTGGAAATCGCCGGACAAGACTTGCCGATGACGCGCCGCAACCACGACCGTCCCACGCCGTTTCTTGTGGAACTGGACTTGGAGGAGATCCCATCGGACGGTGACGCGCGGTCGGCGGGAACGGAACTGCGCACCGTGGTCCAAGTCACTGTCCGCCCCAAACGGCAACGGGACCGCCGCCGCCATGAGGCTGACGAGCGGGCGCGGCATCTGTTCGTCAGTCTGAAGTCCTATCTGATGGCCCAGGACTATGCGGACCCACGCCGCCAGGCCTAGTGCACACTGCCGTGTCAATCCAGCGGATGGAGGCCGGCGATTTCGACGCGCGCCGCCGTCAAGAACTCGTGGACCGCGTCTTTCCGGCTCCAATCGAACCGCAGAGCAATGCCGCAATCGCTGGAGAACTGGCGCGGCACGGGGATCATCTTGATGGTCAAGCCGTGCCGGAGCAGCGTCTTCTCGGCACGCATCGCCGAGGAGGTCGTGTGAAACAGGACCACGCCGTTATCGTTCATGAGTGCGCAAGTTCCCGTACCGCGGCTACGGCGGCTTGAATGTTGTCCCACGTGGTCTGCGCACCCGCGGCAAAACGTACCGTGCCCTCGGGAAACGTGCCGAGGGTGCGGTGGGCTGCAGGCGCGCAGTGCAGTCCTACCCGGCACAACACGTCGTACTTGTCGTCCAGTCGCAAACCGATCTCCGAGACGGTCCTATTCCTCACCGTAAACGACACGGTAGCCGTGCGTTGGGTCGCATCCGCCGCGCCGTAGACGGTGACGTGGGGAATCGCGGACAGACCTTCCATCAACGCACGCGTCAAGGCAATCTCGTGTTCGCGAATCGTTTGCACGCCGCGATCCAGCACCCACCGCGCACCTGCCCCCAAGCCTGCGATGCCAACGCCATTGGGTGTCCCGCTTTCGAATTTATCGGGACATGATTCCGGCTGGGTCTGGAACTCGGAATGGCTGCCCGTGCCGCCGCGCACCAAGGGTTCGATGAGCCTCGTGTCGACGGTGCTGTGGATGATCAATCCGCCGGTTCCGGGCGGACCCTGGAGTCCCTTGTGGCCGGTAAAAGCCAGCAGGTCAATGCCCATTGCCGCGACGTCGATCGGAACGACGCCGGCCGTCTGGGCCGCATCCAGCAACAGCAGCGCGCCGGCTTGGTGGGCCAGACGAGCGATCTGGTCAGCGGGCAAGATGGTCCCCGCCACATTGCTGGCATGGTTGATCACGACCAGTCGTGTTCCGGGCGCAATCGCGCCGGCGGCCTGCGCCAGATCGAGCGAACCATCGCTGGCACAGGGGATGATCGAGAGTTGCACGCCGCGGTCCTGCAACGCGCGCAGTGGGCGCATCACCGCGTTATGCTCCATGCCGGTCGTCACCACGCGGTCCCCGGCGTGCAGCAGGCCCCGCAACGCCAAATTGATCGCGTGGGTGGCATTGGCCGTAAAGATGATCCGCAGCGGATCGGACACGCCGAACAGCTCGGCCAGTGACTCTCGGGCGTCGTACACAATCCGTGCCGCGGCGAGAGACAGCCGGTGTCCAGAGCGGCCCGGATTGCCACCCGCGCGTTCGCAGAAATCGGCCATCGCGCGGATGACGGCAGGCGGCTTGGGCCAGGAGGTCGCGGCGTGATCGAGGTAGATCATGTGGTCGTCATTTCCGAAGCACCAGCCGATAGTCTCCACCAGGGGCGTCCTGGACGGTCACCGTCCAGCCCGCGGTCTGCGCGCAGCGGCTGACGTTGTCGCGCGAGGTGCCGGAATCCACCAGAACTTCCACCACTCCCTCCGCCAGACCGCTGATCGCTTGGCGCGTCAGCAAGACGGGTTGAGGGCAGGAAAGCCCGCGGGCATCCACCGTCGTTGTTTCGCTCATCGCCTTTCTCCGTTCGTCTTGGTTTTCTTCCGCCGTGGCCCGCGCGCTTCACGATCTGGGAGGCTCGCGCATGACGAACCCAATCAGCGAGCAGACCACGAGCCCCGTCACCACCGCCGCCGCGGAAAACGGCCCCGGGCCGCTGGGAGAACCCGCCAAGCTGAAATTGTGCGCGAACCCGGCTCCCACGATCATCCCCAGCGTGAAAATCGCCGCATCACCGTCGCCTTCGCCCGACAGGATCAATTGGCGCCCGGGACAGCCCCCGGCCAGCGTGAACGCCAACCCCGACAACACCATGCCCGCGAAGTTCCAGAGGGCGTTGGTATGCGAGACCGGCTGAGCGTCGAAGCCCGGACGGAACTCTCCCAGCACAAAGTTCGCCGCCAGCGCGGCGACGATCAACGCCACGACGCCGTTAAACAGATAAGGGTCGCGCATCAACATCAGGTCCCGCAACGCGCCGACCGTACAGAAGCGGCTGCGCTGAGCCAGGAAGCCCACCATCAGGCCAACGCCGAGAGAAATCCAGATGGCCGCATGCTCGCTGCCGGGGCCTTTCGCCGACAGGAAAATCGGGCCCGTGGGGTTTCCCTCGGCGTCCCGGCCGAACGGCGTGGCATACACCAAGGCCAACAGCAGCACTCCCATCGCCACCGGCATCACCCAACCCAGTGCCGCCGTGGCCGGCCGGTTGCGGCCCAAGCTGAATCCCAGCCGCAAGAAAATGATGCCGATCCCGATCCCGGCTGCCAGTCCGAGGATGCCGTAGAGCGAATTCCAGTCGCCGCCGGACAGACGCAGGTAGGCTCGCCAGGGACATCCCAGAAAGACGAGCGCCCCGATCACTGCGAACAGGCCCAGCAGGAATCGCACCAGAGGCGCAGACCCGGTGCGGGGTCGGAACTCGCGGAAAACCAGTGCGGCCGCCAGCGCACCAAGGACCAACCCGATAATCTCCGGCCGGATGTATTGAACGGCAGCAGCGCGGTGCAATCCCAGCGATCCGGCAATGTCGCGGCTGAAACAAGCCACGCAGATGCCCATGTTTCCGGGATTGCCCAGGCGGACGAGAACGGGAGCGAGCACGCCAACCACCGCGCCGGTGACGATCGGTCCCCAACGGGACGTCAGCAGGCGGGCAAGAAGATTCATCAGGATTTCTCCGTGCTGGTTACGAGTTCAATTCTAAGGCCAAACGGGGAAATGCGGGAGCGGGCTTCAAGAATTTGGCGGGGGCTATGACACTCGTCCGACAAATGACGTGTCTTCCCGCACCCGAAACCGTTGCTGACCAACTTGGAAGCCGCCTTGACGGCAAATACAATGGCTCAAACTTGCGGAGCATTGGCTGCGTGTAATCTCTCAGCACGGACGGACGCCGGGTGGCTGCGGGCGTCATTTTTCATCCTGGGGCCGGACTCAGACCCTGGTGCGACGTGGAGGAATCGATGTTGTCGCCGATGTCAAAAACGAGATTCCATGGGTTGGCACTGTGCCTGCTGATCGGGTCGTTGCTCTCTCCGCTGGCAACGTTCGCGTCCGGCGCAGAGGCGCCGGCCTCGACAGTTCAATCACTGGATGGTGACGGCTGGCGAATCGCCGCCGACCCGCACAACGAGGGGCGCGACGCGAAATGGTTCGCCGCGCCGCGGGAAGAAGCCAAGCCGACGAAGGTGCCGTGGATCATCCAGGACGCGTTCCCCGGTTATCACGGCGTGGCATGGTACTGGCGGGAATTCGAGGCGCCGGCGAATTTGGGTCGGGACGGAGTCCCAACCTACGCTGGGGGGCGGTATCTGTTGCGGTTCGGAGCGGTGGATTATCTGGCGGAAGTATGGCTGAACGGTACGCGCGTCGGCGAGCATGAGGGCGGGGAGACGCCGTTTGTGCTCGACGTGACCGAGGCGATCCGTGCCGGCGCGAACAACAAACAGCTCCTGGCGGTGCGCGTGCTGAACCCGACGCACGAGCGGATCGACGGGATCGTGCTGAACGAAACGCCGAAGCAGGCCCGCGTGATACCGTACCGTGCCGGCGCTGCTTACAACCACGGCGGGATCACCGGCTCGGTCGAGTTGCTTGTCGTGCCGGTGGTGCGCGTAGAGGGTCTCTTTGCACGCGCCGATCTGGAGACGGATACGATCAAGATACAAGCCAACGTGCGCAACGCGGCCCAGACGGCGGTGCGCGGCCGGGTGGAGTTGACGGTCGCGCCGGCGGCGGGGGGCGAGACGTTGCGAGTGGCGACGCTGGAGCGGGAACTGGAGCCGGGAGACACGCTGGTCGAGGCGGAGGTGACGATCGCCCAACCGCGGTTGTGGGAGTTGAACGATCCGTTCCTCTATCGAGTCACCGCAAGCGTGGGCGACGACGAACGCTCGGTGCGCTGCGGCTTCCGCGAGTTCCGGTTCGACGACGGCTACTTCCGGCTCAATGGCCGGCGCATCTTCTTGCGCTCGACGCACACCTGCAACCATTTCCCCGTCGGCCTGAAGCTGCCGCCCGATCCCGACATGGCCCGCCGCGACCTGCTCGATCTGAAGGTCATGGGGTTCAACATGATCCGGTTCATCTGGGGCGGCGCGGAGCGATATCAGCTGGACCTGTGCGACGAGATCGGGCTGATGGTCTACGAGGAATCGTTTGCCTCGTGGGGCATGCAGGACTCGCCGAAGTTGGCCGAGCGTTGGGAACGCACCATCTCCGAGCTGATCCGCCGCGACCGCAATCATCCCAGCGTGGTGATCTGGGGATTGTTGAACGAAGTCCGGGACACGCCCCACTTCCGGCTCGCGGCGGCCTCGCTGCCGCTGATCCGCCAACTCGACGACACCCGGATGGTGTTTCTGAACAGCGGCCGGTGGGATCTGGCCGGCGTACAAGACGAGGTGTTCTCCAAGCTCGACATCTGGCACAGCCCCGCCGGCCGCGAACCGTGGGCCACGCTCAACCCGTTCGACCAGCCGGTCGAAACGCCGTTCAACTTCACCTGGCCGCCGCGGCAGGTCGCGCTGCATCCGGGGCCGCAAGGCGAATACAGCGTCGTCCGCTGGACCGCGCCGGCGGCGGACCGGTACAGCATCGCCGCCACCTTTACGGGCCTGTTCAAGGCCACCACCGACGTGCATCTGCTGCACAACGGCCGGCCGCAGTTCACGGCACAACTGAACCTCGGCGGCAACCCGAACACGGCCACGCACACGAGCGACTTGGCGCTAGCGGCGGGCGACACGGTCGACTTTGTGGTCGGCTGGGGAAACGGCAACTACGGCAGCGACAGCACGGCGCTGACGGCGACCATCACATCCGCGGCGGGCGGCGTGTTTGACTTGGCCACCGGTTTTCCCCGCGAGGAGAATCCCACCGAGCCATGGTCGTGCGGCTGGCTCGCGCCGGGCGGCAAACCCGATTTGACCACGTTCGCGCTGTACACGGAGTCCAGATACAAACCGCGACCGCGCTTGGGCAGCCTGGCCAATCCCGGCTCTGTGGAATGGGAGGACGTCCTGGCCGACCAGCACAACTACCCGCGCGTGCCGCAAACGGCCGCTACGACCCTGGGCTTGCGGAACTTGACGGGCGAAAACTTGCCACTGTTCCTGTCCGAATACGGCATCGGCAGCGCGGTGGACCTGTGGCGCGTGACCCGCCACTTCGAGCGGCTCGGCAAGACGGAAGTCGAGGACGCGGTGTTTTATCGCGACAAGCTCGACCGCTTCCTCGCTGATTGGAAGCAGTGGAAGCTGGACGAACTGGTCGCGCGGCCGGAGGATTTCTTTGCCGAGAGCCTGCGCAAGATGGCGGGCCAGCGGGCGCTTGGCCTGAATGCGATTCGCGCCAACCCGAACATGGTCGGTTACAGCCTGACCGGCATGAACGACCACGTCAGTTGCGGCGAAGGGCTGACCACGACGTTTCGCGAACTGAAGCCCGGCACGGTGGACGCGCTGTTCGAGGGCTTGGCGCCGCTGCGGCTGTGCCTGTTCGCCGAGCCGGTGAACGTGTATCGCGGCACGCGGGTCCGCTGCGAGGCGGTGTTGGCCAACGAAGACGCCCTGGCGCCCGGCGAATATCCGGTGCGACTGCTGGTGGTCGGCCCGCAGAACCAGCGCATCTTCGACAAGACCGTGAACGTGACGATCGAGGGAGAATCGCCTTTCGCGTTGCCGATCTTTGCAGAGGACGTGGCCGTGGACGGTCCGTCGGGCCGATATCGGTTCCAGGCTTCGTTCGAGCGCGGTGGTGCGGCGACAGGCGGCGAGACGGAGTTCTTCGTGGCCGATCCGGCGGAAATGCCGGCGGTCCAGGCCGAGGTCGTGCTGGCCGGCGAGGACGCCGAGTTGGTAAAGTGGTTCGGCGCCCACGGCATTCGTTGCCGCCCGCTGGGCGTTGGCGAAGCGGCGACGCGCGAAGTGATTCTCGTTTCCAGAACGCCACCGCCGTTCGAGGAACTGTGGCGACGAGTCGAACGCGGAGCGACGGCGGTGTTTCTGTCGCCGGACGTTTTGAACAAGGGCGATCAACCGCTCGGCTGGCTGCCGCTGGCCAGCAAGGGCACCGCGACGCCGATTCGCGGCTGGCTGTACCTGAAGGACGAGTGGGCAAAGCGTCATCCGATCTTCGACGGCCTGCCCAGCGGCGGGCTGATGGATTACACGTTCTACCGCGAGATCATTCCCGATACGGTGCTGGTCGGTCAGTACCCGCCTGCCGAGGCCGTAGCCGGCGCGATCAAGGCCTCGCAGGACTACTCGTCCGGCCTGATGCTGGCGGTCTACGAATCCGGCGCCGGACGGTTGATCCTAAACACCCTGCTGATCCGCGAGAACCTCGGCACCCATCCTGTGGCCGAGCGATTGCTGCGCAACCTGTTGAACTACAGCAATCGCCGCCAGTAGTCCCGATCGACGCAGGCCCGCACTTGTTCGTGGACGAGACCGGCAGCAGTGCACCGAGGAAGAAGCATCCGAACGCCGTCACTTGATGGATCTTACTTCCTGGCTGCCTTCGTAGATGGCCAGTTCCTCGTGCAGACGCGCGATCATCTTGCGGATCCCAGCCTTGCTGAGACCCTGACTGGGGGGCGGGTGGTCACGTAACAGACGGGACAACCAATCCTCCAGATAGCTCAGTTCCTCTTGCGCTGCCTCGTACTCTTGCGCCGACGAAATCATAGCACGACCTCCACCAGTCCCTTGCGCCGCCTGTCTGGCTCTCGGGTGCGGCTGAAGAAATCGCACCAGCCTTGCCACACCGCTTCGTTCTCGGCCGGAAAACTCAGTGCAACGGTGGTCGCACTTGGGCAGATATTCATCGTCCCGAAAGGCGGAAATTTCCACGATGTCCGTTCTTCCTGGATCTCAGTCTTTCGCCGGAGAGCCGCTCACCCGAGATCATACAGGCTCCGGGGCCTTTGTCACAGGGACGACAGAATCGGTGGACGAGAATCCGGGTGACCGCTATGATCGACATCCGGGGGCGAAATCATGGGCCTGGACTTCGTCGAACTCACGATGCGGGTCAAGGAATCGTTCGGGGTGGCTGTGGAACCCGACGACTTCCGCTTCGGTTCCGACTCGCGCGCCGGCTGGCAGGGCCTCCGCACGACGGTTGGCGACCTGTTGGAAGTGATCTTGCGCAAGCGGCAGTCGCTGGCCCGCCACGATGGCGACGTTGGATTGCGGGAATTGGCCGTCGCGGATGTGCGACGGGCATTGGCCGAAGTCCTGGAACGTCCACTGGAGGCGATCGCCCCAGGCGAGAAACTGGAATTGCTGGTCGACAGACACCGTCGCAGATCCATCTGGCGGCGGTTGGCTCGGCGTCTCCGCAAGCGGTTGCCACGCCTGGAGTTGGACTACGTGTCCGAGCGCGCGTTATGGTGGACAACTTGCCTGTTGTTCACAGGGCCCACGGCGGCTGCCGGAATCTGGTGGATCAGTAACGATCCGGGAAGCCCCGCATCGCGGTGGTTCGCTTTCGTCATGATCTCTATTGCCGCGTTTATGCCGGGTGCGATCGGCGCCACCGCCTTTGTGTCACTGCCGTGGTGGCTGCGCCGGCGATTGCCCAAGCACATCACGAGCGTAGAGGACCTGGGCGCGGCAGTGCTGGGGTTGAATCGAAACCGCTACGTGCACGAGTACGGCGACCGCGACGACGACGTGTGGCCGTCGCTGCGCGTTCTCGTCGCGGACGTGCTCGATGTGCCGGTGGAACGAGTGACCCCGGATGCCGACCTGATCCGTGATTTGGGTTGTGATTAGGCCGAGTCCGCGGTCGCCCAAGGCTTTCTACTTCCCCGTCGTATCCTGGGCTCCCGTAAATCCCGGACGTCCGGCGGCGACATAGCCGTGGCTGGCGCCGCTGGCATCAGGACTGACTCAGAACGCATACAGGTTGCCGTTCTGCAGATGAAAGCGGAAACACACGGGACGGCCAGTCAGAGCCGACGCCCGGTTCGTCTTGGAGCTTCAGAAAACACCGCAGAGATGGGACGGCCTCAGAGAAATGCGCTGGCTCTGCGGGTTGCGGGCGCCAGGCCGCGTCAAGGTCTTGGCTGCCCTGCGGCAACGCCAAACCGCATCGGTCCAGCGCCCCGCTGGTGGGCGCCCATGTCGGGCGCGGGGCCGGTGTAGGTGTCGCTGAAGTTGGGGATGGGCTGGCCCGCGCCTGCACCGGGACTGGCCGGTGCCAACTGGAACTGGCCGGTCTTGGTTGCGGGGTCGAAACCGGCGCCAGCGGCATAGATCGGTTCCCCCCGGACTCCGTGCGTTTCGTGTCCTTCCGGGACACGGCCGTTGAACAGGTCGCAATCGAAGTCGTTGTCGATGTTCTGCGGGGCCTCGCTCGCGCAGCGGTTCTCCGGGCTGCGCACGTGCAGAATGTTGTTCCGCGAAACCGTGTGTTTGACGATCCGATTTCCGCCCAGGCCGCCCGTCGGGAGCCATTCGTCAGACCGGAACAGCGTATTGTGGAAAATGTACTGGTGGCCGGTCATCCAGTGCTCGCCGCCCGCAAATCCCATCTTCAGGAAGTACCCGCCGCTGTGGTCCGGCTGCCACTGGCTGCGGGCGCACACGTTGCGCCAGATGTACAGCGGCCCGATCGAGGTCGCCGCATTGCCGATCATCATCATGGACTGGCTAATGTAGTTGTCCCAGACGCGGACGTTGCGGTTGCCGCCTTCCACCTCCATGCCGTCGTCCCAACAGTGACTCACCAGGTTGCCGTAGATGTCCGAATCGTGCCCCGGCGACCCGCGAAAACTCCCGTTGCTGCCGCCGCCGATGACGTCGTTGTACATGTGTTCCAGGTCCGAGTAGCATTCGTTGTAGCGGATGACGTGATTTCCCGCGGTGTTGAACAACGAGATGCACTGCGGCCCCATCGTGTGCGTCGGGTACTTCGGCTCGTACCACGTGCTGCCGTCGCAGGTCGGATGGTGCAGCTTGCAGCGTTGGACGATCATCCGCTGGAGCGTGCCGCTGTGCGAGAGGATGGCCGAGTCCATGTTGAATCCGAATCCGGTCGCGGGATTGAGCCGGCCCCAATCGGAGACATCGCAGTCCTCGATGACGATGTCGTGGCCGCCCTCGATCCGGATGGCCCCGATCGCCGTTCTGCGGGCATTGTCGGCCACGCCGGCGCCCTTGAGCGTCAAACCTCGAACGATCACGTACGAGGCGTCGATCGTAACACAGCTGTCGTGGCGGTGTTTGACGTCGATGGTGGCGTCGCGGCCGTCGTACACTCGCCAAGCCTGCGGCGTGCCCGACTCGGTGATCGCCAGCGGAGCGTCGCTGCCGGGCACGCGGACCGTTTCGCCGATCGGGAAGTCCTCACTCCATGTCGTGGCCGTCAACTCGGCGGTCGTCTGGGTGCCGGCAAGCGTCAGCTGGATTTCGTACGTCGTGGCTGGCGTCAGGTGAACAATGCTGCCGCGGTAGTCGGCCAGGTCTTCGTCCGTGTCCGGAATAGGGTTGTAGCGCATGGGCAGCGCTACGTTCCAATCCGAGGCTCCTTGCCGCCGATAGCGAACCGTGACTTCCTTGTCCGCCGCCCCGCCGGGCGGGGACCAGTACAGCCCCAGACAATGAAACGTCGGAATCGCAAGCGGAGCCTCGTCCCCGCCTTGAACATCCGCCCGCGCTGTGTCGATCCGCACGGTGAGATCGCAAAGCAGGCAAAGAATCGCGGCGATCCACAATCGGTCTTTGAGGACGGTTGGTCTCATGGTTGGCTCCTTGTTCGGTAGGCAGGCGGTCAATTGAATGCGGATCCACGTCCGCCCTTGGTCTGGGAGTGCGATGCCGGCTCGCAGTATTGGTGTGGTTCTTGCCGGCCGATTACTGCTGACCCGACGCCCATGCTACAATACGGCCAGTGCCGGTGCAAATTGGGACTCAGCATTTGCCGAGCACGAAAGCCAATCCGACCGGCGAACCGATCGGCGGCGGCGACGGTTATCAACGGATCGTCGAGCGTGGAGATCATCGCGTCAGCACCGCCGCGGAGTTCCTCGCCGCCCTCCCACTTCAACCATTCGGGCGTAAACGTCCGTGGCAAGAATGTACGCGTCCACCACAACTTCATTCACGACGTACACGCCTACCCGGTCGTCGTCGGACACAAGGCCGAACTGCCGATGCTGATCGAGGCGAACCTGATTCACTGCGCGTGGCACGCCATGGCCGGCAGCGGCGATCCGGGCACGGGGTACGAGGCACGTTACAACCGCATCGTGGCTCAGACGCCGCCAGCCAGTTGGTGGATGCCGGCGCCCGGCCACGCCTTTGACATGCACGCCCGAGCGGACAGAAGTCCGCTCTACGAGAAGATCGTGGAGTTGGTCCTGGACAGGTGCTAAGGCGCCGGCGAACCGAACGGATCGGCGCTGCCCGCCGGATTTCCCGGCTGGCCCGAACCGCCCGGCGCAGGTTTCGGGGCCATCAAGTCCAGGATGCCGTCAAACACCTGATTGAACTGTTCCTGCGTCTGGGCAGCCAGCATCTGGTCCAGCACGGCTTGGGCCATCGTCATCGGCAGCAGCACCTGCTGCTTGCGATTCTTGAGTTGCTCCGGCATGGTCGTCGTCAGGGCCTGTTTGGCCTTCTGGATTGCGTCCGGCCAGCCATCGACGATGTTCTTCGGCATCCATTTGCCTTCCACGCGGACATACTCGACGTCCTTCGTTTCGCCTTCGGATTCGATCCGCAGCGTTGCCGTGTCGCCCGTGACCTGAACGGTCGATACCTTGGCATCCGGCAGTTCACCGGACGGCATGGCGTTCACCGGGAGTCCGGGAAAGCCTTCCGGCGCCAACTTGGCCGGGTCGAAGTCCTTCTGGATGACCCGCATCTTGTCCGTGATCGACTGGCCGGTTCCTCCCAGGAAGGCACCCACGTCGAGGACTTTCAGTTTCTCCAGGTCCGCAAGTTCACTGGTGGCGATCAGTTCCAGGAGGTCGGCAATCGGGTCCCAATTCTTTTCCACCGGCTCTCGTATCTCCGCTGGACCTTCCGAAAACTTGCTGTGGCCAACGATGAATGCTTTCTTCTTTCTCAAGACCTGCGTCGCCTTCTGTGCGATGGCTACGCCGGCTTTCCATAGGTCCGGGTCCATGTTGGCGGCGAACGTGTGGACGATCTCCGTCACGTCTTGTTGGTAGCTGGCCGGAATCGCGTCCCAGCCCGCTCGCAAATTGCCGGCCCGCAGCGCATCCAGAGCTGCTTGGACCGCCACATCCGCCACATCCGGCGCATCGGCGGCGGCCGCCGTCGCAATCGGCTTCCGAGCAGACGGCATCTGACGAGCCTTCTGCTGGCTGTCCACACTCAGCCGGTCCAGGGGGACCTTGATCGTGACGCCGTTGGCCTTCTTCAGGTAGACGTCAACTCCACGGATGCCCAAGAATTCGGCCTCGATCCGGAACGCTCCCGTGCTGTCGGTCCACTCCTCCGCCTGGGCGACACCCGGCCGCCAAAACACCACAACTGCAGCGAACAACAGATAGGACGCAAGGAGTCGGACTCGCCGCGGCATGTGGCACGTCTCCCGCCGCTCTCCAGCAACAGCCCCGTCGACCTGCGAACCAGCCATGATCTGACCCTCAACGATTGGAACAGACGCACCAGTGTTCGCGTAGGATTATTATCCCAGGTCACGTCGCCTGCAAGGTCCGGTCTGCGCCGGGCGTGCGGGGCAAAGCAGCCATCACACTCCGTGTGATGATCAGCAATAAACACTGGACAGTGATTTCTCGAACGCTGCTAAGGATCGGCGAATCAATAACTGTCCAGTTCTTGTTTGCGATCATCACGCGGAGCGTGATGGCTACTTTGAAATCGCGACAGTTGTTGATTCGCCGATCCTAAGTTGCCAAGCTGCTGGCCGCTGCCTGCCCGACTTCTTTTGTTACGACTTGGACCAGGCGTTCAATGTCGATCGGCTTGGGAAACCAGCCGTCGATGCCGCCTGCGCCGGTGGTCACCCCCAGCGAGGCCGGATCCGTACCGCTGACGGCAAACAGCTTCAGATCCGACAGACCCGCGCTGGAGCGGATTTGCCTGACGAAGGACGGGCCGTCGCGTCGCGGCATCATTATGTCCAGCAACACGACGTCGGGCGGGGCGTGCAGCGACAGGTAGTCCAGGGCGTCCTGGCCGTCGCAGGACAACGTGACGTCGAAACCGCTCAGGCGAAGAAATCCGCCGAGCAATTCGCGCTGGTTCTCGTCGTCTTCAATCAACAGGGCGCGAAGTACCGGCGACGGCGGCGACTCGACGGCCTCGCCGGACTCGCGGTCCAGCGAGTCGAGTTCACGGAAGACGTCCAGGACGAATTGCTGGGCTTCTCCGTCACCGCTGGTTTCCAAGTGACGATGCAGCCGATTCAGTGACAGCGAGGCCCGATCCAAACGCTGGCGCACGGCGCGCAGCAAGCGGCTGAGTTGAACGGAAGGCGGAACCTCCGCCGTGAACTCGACGGACTTCAGGCCGGACAACTCCTGGCGCACGACGGGGATCTCGGAGGGGGCTTCGATCCCGATGCGCGCTCTGTTCCCGCGAATGCGCAGAACTTCGATGGTGACTCCCAGGGTGGGAAAGAGAATCTTCTCGGATTCCTTGCGGGTCAGCACCAGCATGGGAGGATCTCCTGTGACTTTGCCAAGGCCAAGCAACGCTGGGTCCATAGCCGGTAACAATGAGTATTTTCAGACGCGAGCAATCGCCCGGCGTCATTGCCGGACCGGTCTGCGACGAGACGAGCAGCGGAGATCATTTCCATGCGACTTGCGAAGGCCCATTTTGAACCATCCGGCCAAACCGAACAAGATCAGTTTTTTTCCATTCTCGCAGCCGAAACCGTGTGCAAAACGTCTGCCAGGAAGGCTCCTTCCGGCTGGCCAAGTGCGTTTTTTGAAACGCGATTTCCCCGCCGATGACTTCCAGCCGGTCGTGTGTCATAATAGGCAGTCGCGACAAAACCTGGAGAAATTGGGCGAGCTAGGGAAATCGCCTAATGCCGTGATAAAGGTCCAGGCACGGTGGCCTCGAAAAGAAGTGCCTGCGGTTCTGATTCCATAAGGAGGACCAGATGAGCGAGTCTTGCGTATCCGATCCGCCAGTCACGACGTATTTCGCTCCGGCAGGTCGCGACGAGCCGCAGGAGCTGCAGCACCGACGCGAGGCAGTCGCCGCCGTCCCGCTGCTGCAGCGCACGATCGACGGCATGTCGGACCTGGTCCTCATCTTGAACGGACACCGTCAGGTCGTTGGCGCAAATCGACCGCTGCTGGAGATGCTGGATTGCGAGCTGTCGGCAGTGCTTGGCAAGCGAGTAGGGGAACTGCTGGGCTGCAAGAATACGCCGCACGGGCCCGACGGGTGTGGTACGGCTCCCGATTGCTCGCTGTGCGGCGCCGTGAATGCCATCCTAGAAAGCCAGCGCAGCGAGGACCGCGTGACCCGCGAGTGCCGGATCTCGCTGGCCGAACCGGTTGGGGCGGCGTTGGACCTGAAGGTCAGCGCTACGGCGGTGGTGGTGGACGACGAGCGGTTCACGATCTGCGTCGCGAAGGACATCAGCGACCAGAAGCGACTGGCCGTCCTGGCCCGTTTGTTCTTCCACGACGTGATGAACACGGCCGGCAGCATTCAGGGCTATACGGACCTGCTGCGGGAGCGCGTTCCGCGAGATTCACCGGAGGACCAAGATCTGGCCGAACTGGCTCAATTGTCCGAGGAGTTGATCGAAGAAATCCGGGCCCAGCGCGACTTGACGTACGCCGAGTCCGGCGAGTTGGAGCCCGATTTTCAGCCGGTCGCGACACACGATCTGGTGCAGCACTTGCAGAAAACGTACGCCCGACATCCTGTGGCCCGCAAACGCACAATCGCTGCAGCCGAAATCTGGAGGGGCCAGATCGTGACGGATGGGAGGCTGCTGGGGAGAGTGCTTGGCAACATGATCAAGAACGGCCTGGAGGCAATCCCCCAGGGCCAGACGGTCACCGTGCGATGTATCGAGAGCGGTGACAACGTCGTCTTCAGCGTCCACAATCCAGGTCTCATGCCAGAAGAAATCCAATCGCAGGTCTTTCAGCGGTCGTTCAGCACCAAAGCCAAGTCCGGACGCGGTATCGGCACGCACAGCATGAAGCTGCTGGGTGAACGCTACTTGGGTGGACGCGTCGAGTTTCTCAGCGACGAGGCGGCGGGCACGACCTTCTCCATCACGCTGCCCAAGATCGCCCGACCGCGTCCGCGGGAGTGATCACCGATCTGCCCCCGTCAACCGCGTTCGAGAAATAACTGTCGCCTCGTCAAGGCAGCCATCACACTCCGGATCGGCGAATCAATAACTGTCCAGTTCTTGTTTGCGATCATCACGCGGAGCGTGAGGGCTACTTTGAAATCGCGACAGTTATTGATTCGCCGATCCTCCGTGTGATGATCGGCAAAAACACTGGTCCGTTTTTCTCAATCGCTGTTTACTTCTTCAGCGGCCGGGCAGCCCGAGGTCCCGGCAGGAGCATCGTTGTCACGGCCATGGCCGAGCCCGCGGCGGCGACCACGAGCCCCCCCACCATGATGCGAAACATGCGCTGCAGGGACGCCTCGACCATGAATTTGGCGGGGGGTATATAAGGGCCTAAACCGTTGTTCCGCAAATCCGCCCAATCATCCCAGGCGGCTGCGGCGCTAAAAGCGTCCACCTCGGCCAACAGCGGCTCCACGTTGGCTGTCGGCGGCGGGGGAATCGTGGCCCTCGCCCAATTGACGCCGACGACGCCGGCTGCGGCCAGACCTCCCAGGGCGAGCACCAATCCTGCGGCGAACACGACGCCGCGGGCCGGGTTCCAGAAACGCCGCAACGGCTTGGCGGCGGTGTCGGCCACCGTCTCCAGAGAACGAATCGCGCGCAGCGAGGGAACCTCCAGCGTCGCGCCGCAATGGCAGACAAGCTGCCTGCCGGCTTGGCTCAGGTCGACCGTCAGTTTTTCGCCACACCGCTCACAAGGCAATAGGTATTTCATCGAGCGCCGCTCCGCACCAAGGAGACTCAGTTCACATCTGCGGTAAGTGTAGCGTCAAGATGCGGCCTAGGGAACACGCCGCAAGCAGGATCGTCGGCTTTGACCGGATGGTCCAAGACAGAACCACGGCGCAAAAAAAGGCCGCGTCGAATGGTCTTTCGACGCGGCCCTGCTTGAGCCCCGCGCCCTGTTCAAGCCGATTTCCCGGCGGCTGGCCCAGCTGTCTCCTCGCTGCTCTCTGGGCCCGGCGGGGTCAACTTCAAATCTTCCAGACGCAAGAGCGGCGTTCCCGTGGGGTCGGTATCCTTAGGTTCCGCTGCCGGTTTGTCGGCGTCCGCGGCGGGCGATTCGGCCTGCTCCGGCGTCGCCGTCGCGGCCTTCGATTCTTCAGCCGGCTGCTTCGCTTCCGCTTCGCTGCCGTGCTTCAGGACGGACTTTTCCGGCTCCGCTTCGGTCGGAACGCGCTGCCGCGTCGTGGCACTGCCGGAGGGAGCCGGAGGCAGAGCGGGCGACGCCGGCGCGGGGTAGTAATAGGTCGTCGTGAGCAGATTGGAGTAACAAGGATCCAGCGGGACTCGCATGACGACCGTGCGCGGGACGCACTGCTGGGCTTCGTACGGCTTCCAGGTCGCCACCGTCCGGGGTTCCCGCACCGTCTGGTTCTCCGTGACCCACTTGCAGACCTGCACGGGAACTTGTTCGGCATGCTCTTCAACCACAATTCGTTGCGTGGTGACGGGGACCTTTCGGACCATCTCCTGTTCGACCCAGCGGCAGGTCTTGACCGGAATCTTGTAGTTGATTCGTTCGACCACCGGCTTCTGCACCGTGATGGGAATCTGGCGGACTTCCTCCGTCTGCTCCATCCGGCAGACCTTGACCGGCACCTTCTCGGTGACCACCTCGTCCACGTAGCGGGTGACCTGGACCGGCCGTTTCTCCGTGACGACGCGGGCCGTGTACGACGTCTCCGGCCGTTGGACGGCCACGACATTGGGGACGTACTGCTGCTGCACGGCGTAAGTGCCCGGCGTCGCGGCCGGGACCCAATACAAGCCTGCGCGGCGCCAGTAGCTGACGCCCGTGAGCGGATCCGCCACGTACTGGCCCGGCAGCCATTGCAGGATGTTCCGCCCGCGGCCCGGTGTGTAGACGTAGTTGTTTACGTAGCTGCCCTGGTCCACGTAGTCGGTCCGCATCGTGGTGACCGGTTCGTAAGTCGTGTAGTTGTGGTCCTGGAGCACGGTATCCGTGACCGCCTTGCGGACGATGCGCTGCTGGTCCTGGTACGTTTCCTCCACCACCGGCCGCTGCACGACGTACCGCTGTTCGCGCATCTCGGTTTCCGTCACATAGCGAACCTGATCGTAGCTGCAGTCGCGGGTGCTCTCCTCCCAGACGGGGCGCATCACCGTATAGCGTTCCTCCCGCTCGCTGGTCTCCGTCACCGGCTTGGCCACCGTGTAACGCCGCTCGCGGTACTCGGTCTCCCACACCGGCCTCTGGACGGTCACCTGTTTCTCCTCAAACACCGTCTCGTACTCCAGCCGGTAGGCGGTCACCGGTTGGTACTCGTAGACGGTCTTGTACGTCGTCCGGTAGGCCGGTTCGCAACAGGTTTGAGCGGCAGCGGCGGCCGCGAACGGCAGAAACACCAACGTCAGCAGAAAAGTTCGAAGTGGCATGGTACGCGCCCCAAGAGTTTGCGCCAACAAATTGATTGGACCTGTCATCTAGTAAGCTAAAAATCCGCCGATATTTCAACACCCTACGACGAAAAAATTCTCACATTGCGGCGTCCGAGGGCAACGAGTAACGGTCGGGCAAAATCGGGAATTTTCGAAAAATCTCTCAAGTTCCTGATCACCCACGACGACGTGATAGGCGATGGCTTCCCGCGTCTGTCCTTTGGCGGAGTCTCCGGCACGAGCGTGCGATGACCGCAAGCGGCGTGCTGGACGTCAGTTACGGGTAGGACGTGAACAATCGTTACAATCCGACTTGTCAGCAGATCCGGAAAAGTCTCGATTTCACGGCCGGCCGCTTGTGGACGAGAGCACTGGCGTGCTGGCAGTGATATCAGTCGCCGTCACTCCCGCTGCGTTTTTTCCAGTTCCAACAGCGCCTCGCGCGATTGGCTGGCCACGTGAGCGGGCACAGCGGACCCGGCAAGAGATTCCATCGCCGCCGCCAGCGACCGGCAGTCGGCGTTGGGGTTTCGCTGGGCCAACTGCCTCGTGGCGCGGATCGCGTTGGTCCACACCAGGGCTTGTTTCCACGCGCGCCCCGTTGCCGACGGTTCGTCCGCGATCGCTTCTCGGTTCTCTGGCTGGAGCATTTCCAGCAACACGGGGATGGCGGCGGCTTGGCCGTGTCGAGCCAGGCCCGTCGCGGCGTTGTAACGCACGTTCGGGCTGGGGTCATCGAGCAGTCGCTGCAGTTCCTCCAGAGCCGGCGCACCGCCGAGCACACCCAGTCCGAACGCGGCACTGGCACGCAGTTCGGCCCGTTGCCCCGAGTCCGTTGCTGCCTGCTCACGATCTTGAGCCGCCGCGAGGAAGGTCTGCAAAACGGCGTCATCGTTCTGCAGCGCGGCCGCGCCGGCTTGGGAGGCGAACGCGGCGAGCGCGGCGAGGGCGGCGCGACGGACCGCGATTTCGGCCTGGCCTCGCTCTTGACGGCCTGCCTGAACCAGGACGGGCAAGACGGCCGGCACGGCAAATTCCCCCAACGCTCGACAAAGGAAGATCCGCAGCTGGATGCGATTGGCATCCATTTCGGCTGCATCCAATTGAAGTTGCAGCATGGCCGCCAGGTCTGCGGCCAGCGCCGCGTCCTGCTTCAGTTCCGCGTGCCGCGGATCGCGGAGCAATTCGGCCAGCGAGTACGCCTGCTGCCAGTGGCTCTTGCCGGGCCGGCTGAGATCTCGAGCCAAATCGCGCGCCGTGACGGTTTCGCGAGTCGGCCAGCGCAGGATGGCCCAGATCAGGACGGTCACGGCGACGAGCACCAAGGGGATGAACAGCAGTTGCAGCGAAGAAGCAGGCGTGGTGGGAGTGGGCGGCGACGAGGTTCCGGCGCCGGGGACCGAATCGTTCGGCGGCAGCGAAGCATCGGATTCCGTCAACTCGGTCACGGTACGGGTCTCGCATTCGGTGGGGTCATTCCGCTACAGTGTAGGGCAATTGGCAGCGAAAAGAAGCCCGGCTTTGTTGGAAAGGCCGGGCTTCTGAGTGTTGAAAGAACCGGTTTCTCTGATGATGAAGCACTGATGAAACGGATCGACTTGACGCTCGACACGCCCGAAGCGAATCTCGCCTTGGACGAGGCACTCCTGGACACCGCGGACGATGCGGGCGGACCATGCGAGGTATTGCGCCTCTGGGAAGCGCCTCGCCCGCTGGTCGTGCTGGGCCGGGCCTCGCGCGCCGCGGTGGAAGTGAATGAGGCAGCGTGCCAAGCGCGAGGCATTCCGATCCTGCGCCGCTGCAGCGGCGGCGCCTCGGTCGTCGTCGGTCCCGGCTGTCTCATGTATTCCGTGGTTTTGAGTCTTTGCCTGCGGCCACAACTGCAGCAGATCAGCGCGGCCCACTGCCTCGCACTGACGACGCTCGGCGACGCGGTCCGAGGCCTGGTTCCCGACGTTCAATGCCAGGGGACCAGTGACTTGACGTGGGGCGGCAAGAAGTTCTCCGGCAACAGCCTGCGTGTCCGTCGCACGCACCTGCTGTACCACGGCACCATCCTGTACGATTTCGCCTTGCCGCTTGTTTCGGCTTGCTTGAGAGCGCCGCCGCGCCAGCCCGAGTATCGCCAGAACCGTTCGCACGACGAGTTTCTGACCAACCTGCCCGTCTCGCGGACGGCTTTGCAGCAAGCCCTCGCTGCCGGCTGGGAGGCCTTCGAGCCGTTGTCCGAGTGGCCGCGTCGGAGGACGCTCGATCTGGTCGTCGCGCGCTACAGCCAAGCATCGTGGAACTGGAATCTGAGTTAAAATCGCTAACAAAGCCGCTCACGTAGACCGGTATCTCCGAGACCGACGAGGATGAGCGGGCGATTCAGCGCTCCATGCGCTGGTACGGAAGCCCAGCTTACCGGTACAGGAAATCCACAGGGAACCGCGTGATCTGGGTGAACTGCAGGTGGCCGACGAGTTTTGTGTCGCCCGAGCAGTGGGCCAGCACGACATGGTCGCCGGAGAAGCCGATGGCGATATAGCAGTACCAGCCGTCGGGATTGTCTTCCAACACCTTGGACGCGTCCCACGTTTGTCCGTCGTCGCGTGAGATCGCCACATGAAGCGGTGTGCGTTTGCCCTTCAGCCGGGGATCGATCCCGGCATGGTTGTTCCACACCAGCAGCAGATCGCCCGTCTTGGGAATCCGCTTGATCGAGGCGGGTGAACAGGGGCTCAGGAGCGAGGAGGGCTGAAACGGCAACCAGGTGTCGCCGCCGTCGGACGAGTAGCTGACGAACTGGCTGCCGGCCGTGGTGCGGGAGAACATCATGAGCCGGCCGTCCTTCAGTTCCAGCACGCCGGGCTCCTGGGTTGTCACCCGCTTGCCGTCGGCCGTTTGCCCCTTGAGTTGGCTCTTGCTCCGCCGCCAGGTCTGGCCGCCATCGTCGGACAGGTAGCACATGCAGATGCCGGCCCAGTCGGGTTTCTCGTATTCCGGCGTGCTGTGCAGGCACACGGGCAGCACGAGCCGTCCGGAGCCGAGTTGCACGGCCCGGTCGTTGTTCAACACGTAGTAGCCCACCTGGTCTTCGATGCACACGCGCGGTTCCGACCAGGTCTGGCCTTCGTCCGACGAGAACCGCAGCACCGGGCGGCAATTGTTGGCTGACTCTTTGCGCAGATAAAACAACGCGATCCGCCCGTCCGCCAAACGCAGCAGCGACACCGACATCACGTTCCACTTGCCTTCGTTCGGCACCACGATGACGTCCTCGGCAGTCCAAGTCTTGCCGTGATCGGACGAGAACCGCGCCGCCAGATGGGCCGCCGAATGATCGCCGCCCCCGCCGGTGAAATGGGTGTAGACCAGCATCAAGCGGCCGTCGGCCAGCGTCACCAATCCGCCTTCGCTGTTGCGAGGATTGCCCGGCCCGGGCGGCAGCAGCGGGATGCGATCCACGCCGTCGCCCCGGTCGTGGACCAGGTCTTCGGCCCGGAGCGGCGGTTTCGCCGCCGGTTTCTGCGCCGTCCTGGCGTTTTCGGCCGCCGGAGCGGCTGCGACCAACAGGAAACACGACGTCGACACGAAGTTCAGTGAGCGAATCATGACAAAACGCCTTTCTTGCGGGACGGGAACCGTTGAGGATCAGTCTACACCGGACTCAGCCTAACGGCGTTGCGATAAGCCGAAAAGGGCCAAGTTAGAAAACCGGTGGGGTTTTGGCAGGACTGTGCCCTTGGCCTACCGCACTCGCCGATACGTACACGACACGGTAGGCTGCCCCGCGCCGTCGTGCCGGCGGCGCCTCGCGCGTTCTTTTGTCCAAGTGGTGATGACCGTTGAGACTCGCTACTGTCTGGTTGCCCATCGGCCTTGCGATCTTGAGCCCCCTAACTGCCGCACAGGAGACCTCGACGATGGCGGGGTGGCGGATCTTGGACATGACAGGCGACGCTGGCACAAGCTATGGACGGCTCGGAGAGCCATCCTACGTTACCTTGTCAGTGCCAGGCCTGTCTGCGGCTGGAGTTCCTGCGTCAGGGCCTGATCCACCAAAACATTCTCACCATCGGTAATCCGGATGTGACCGCCCACCTCTCCGGTCTTGTTCAGACCGATGGTGTACGTGAGCGAGTTGACTGTGAAGGTCACCTCGATCTGGTCTCCCTTCTCGCTCACCCGGCTGTCAACCATCTTCGACACCGACTGGTCGGATGCCTGGAGCAAGTGCAAGAACACGTCTTCGGTACGCGGCGCGCCGGGCTTGACCTCGACCCGCCAGCGGCCCATGTTCTCGGCCACGTCCGAGGCGTCCTTGATGCCCAGATTTCGGAAATACGGCGAGTGGGCGGGGATCGGCCAGTTGCGGCCATCGGCCCAGAACTCTTTGCCCGGCCCGCCGACCTTTTCCAGCACCGCATCCGCCGGATACAAGGTACGACAGAAGATGCGGCCCTGTTCCTGGTCCGCCCGGAACTCGGTACCCGTGATGGCCGGTTCGTTGGCCGCGTGCAGCAGCCACGTCTTGGGATAGTCCGCACGCTTGGCGATCACGCGGTCAAACACGACGAAATGGTCCGGCGTCAGGAACAAGAACTGGCGGACCATCTGGCCGCACTTGTCCGGGTGGTAGGCGGGCGTCGCGTCGGTGGCGGCGTAAGCAAACAGCCGGTCGGACTGGAACGCCAACACACGGGCAAAAGTGGGCAGCTTGCGCTGGCCGCCACTGTTGGCCTGAATTTCGAGCGCCGGATGCGTCAGGCCTTTCATCGTCTCGCCCGGCATGCGGATCAGCATCGTGTTGTGCGCGACGCTTTGCTTGTCGTAGTTCTCGCCGCTGCTCGGATCCGCATACTCGTCCTGGGCGCGAGTCCCGCTGTCCAGGGCCAGGTAGCCTTTCTTGAAAATGGTAAAGTGGCCGGTGTCCAGGTGTTCTCCTTGCCCGCCCCCACACGAGTACAGCACGTAGGTCGCGCCGGGATCAAAACCCGACGACATCAGCATCAGTCCGTTGTTTTTGTAGTGCCGCGCGAGCGGCAGTCCGTCCGGCAACCGGGGCGCCGGCGCTCCGGCCAGGTCCAGCACGTACGGGTAAATCGGATAGGAGCCGGTGCCGACGGCGCCGCCTTGGCCCATCTGTTGCCGGAGATAGCCTGCAATCGCCGCCTCCTCCGGCTGGCTCTTGGCAAAGAAGTAGATGAACTGCCCCAAATTGTCGTACAGCCGGTGCTCCGAATGCCAGCCGCCTTTGGGTCGCCAGGAGTGGGCATGGCCGAATTGCCGGTAGTATCCAGGCTTGAACCCCAGCATGTATCGCAGCACGTAGCTGGGGGCAAAGCCGCTGGCAAACTCCCATTCGTTGGGAATGTCGCCCACCGCCGACCGCCAGCAGTGCAGAAACGTCCAGGCCGGAGTCGGCAAGTCCTCGAAGTTGTACTCGACTCGCGTGACGCCTCCGCGATCTCTCATCATCTCCATGCGATGGCCGAAACTCGCCACCACGTTGTTGTCGTAGCCGCGGCCGAGCACGGCGAGCGCCCGCTGGCAATCGGGCCCGGCAAGATCCGGGCGCCACACCGCCAGCCCGACGTACCAGTGCATGTTCGCGGCATAGTAGTAGGGATCGTGATCAACGCGGCCCGCGCCCTGGAGCACGTCTTGCACGTGCCGGCCGTAGGCATAGCGGAGCAGGTCGTGCGCCAAGCCCTCGCGCTCGGCTGGCGGCAGGTCGTTCCACGTCCAGTCCAATGCCGCGGCGCAGCCCACGCGGGTCTCGACGTGCGAGTTGAAGTCCTGCCGCAACAGGTAATGGTCGATGGAGGCCCGCAGCAGCTTGCGGATCTTTGCCAACAGCGGCGCCTCGCCGGTCACCCGCCGCACCATCGCCGCGCGCATCAATTCCGATCCCCAATCTTTGACCGCGGGCTCGTCGGGCAGGCCTCGGACCATCTGCTGTAGTCGCCGGAAGCCTTCGGCATCGCGCTGGATGCGGTCCTTGACGGTGGGCCACGTGTCGGCGTTGAAAAACAGCCGTGGGTGATCGGGACGAATCCGGGGCGCCACCTCCAGCGCCTCCTGGAGCGACCGCGCCTGGAACCGCAACAGCCTGTCCAGGTTGGGAGCGGCCAGCAATTGAGTCAGGATGGTGCGTGCCGCCGCGTGTTCCTTGTCCTGAGCGTAGGCGGTGGCCACGGCCAGTTGCACGGTTTCCTTCCAGGGCGGCCTGGTGCACAGTTCCGCAGCCTTGGTGAACTCGGCTCGAGCCTGCTCGCCGCGATTCTCCAGCAGCCATGCCTGACCGGCGCACAGGGCGGCCTGCGCCCTCTGTTCGGCCCGTGCGCCCGTCAGCGCCAGCACCGTACTGCACTGCTGTCGGATCGTAGTCGCATCGGCAACCCTGAGGTTCTGGGCGTCCAGCAGATAGTTCTCGGCGATGGCCACACGGGCATCGGCCTGCTCCACGTCTGTAGCGGCTAACTTCACGGCCCGTTCGAAATCGGCCCGCGCGGCGGCAAAATCCGCGGCGATCGACCAGTGCGGGGGCCTGTATCGGCGCCGGCCGGCCTCCATGACTTCCCGGAAGGTGAGCGGGCGCTCTTGCAGCTGCTGTGGGCTGGTGACGGCGAACAGGAACTGGCGATAGCCGAACACAGCCGCCGCCAGGACATGCTGGCCCTTGGCCAACTTCACCGTGAACACATGGTCCCGGCCCGTGATCGGCGTGGTCCCGTTGCCGGCATGGCCCTTGCCCAGCGTGTCGTAGACCGGTTCGCCGTCCACCCACCAGTGCATCCACCAGTCGGCCCCGGCGCCGATCTCGACCGTGGTGTCCGCCGTCGCGGTAATGGGCGCGAGGAGATACGCGCCTGTGCCGTCGCTGCCACAGGCAAGCTCCCGGCCCAAATTCAATACGCCTTGGTCCAAACGGACCGATCGGCCTCGGTACTTCTGTCCGGCGATCGTCAGCTCCTGCGGAATGCTCTTCAGCGCCTCGCCGGGCAACAGGTCCTCCTTCCGCGGACGCCCGTAAAAGGACGTGCCAGCCGTCTTGGAAGGAATCGGCCCGAACACCGTCCACTCCTGCGGCCATACGAGGTCCGACTCCGCAGCCGCCGACGGGCCGGAGATCGACAATAGGAAACCGACCAGTGCGATTCGAAGTGTGCCTTTTTTCATGCGCATTGCCCCCATACGAAAATCAAGGCCGTCGCACGCGCCGCCAGTCATACTTGGTCTTGCCGTCCTTGTCCAGCAACAGCAGCCGGTCCTGCGTCAGTTCCAGAATCCGTTCGTCCACACGGTCGCCCATGGCCTTGAGGATCATCTGCACGGTGACGGGCGGTTCGCCTTTGAGCGTCTGCTTCTTGAGCCGGCCCTGGTCCACGGACCAGACCATCTCGAAC
>CAYPGE010000021.1:0-42679 GCA_964409865.1 uncultured Pirellulaceae bacterium | reverse complement strand
GTACACTTACTCGTACACACAAATCTCTTCCGCACCTGTCCCCTGCCCCAAGCTACCCCAAATTCGCCACTATACAAATTCCTGTAGGCTCAAGTTTAAGATCTCCAATCTCAAGCCAGAGATCTCGTTTGGGAGATCTGGAATCTCCAATCGTATCTCGCGCTGCCAGCCGCAACCCGCAACTCGCAATCCGTATCCCGCCGCGGATAACTCCGGCGCCTCTGCCTTGCCGTCGGACATCCGGTTCAACTTGCGGCGTGAACAAGCCGATTCAATCAACAGACCCAATCACTGCGATGGCGATCGCGCGGCAGTTGAAAACGCCAACCGCGGACGAATTCAGCCTCCAGCGTGATCGCTCCCGATCGCCGTTTCGACCCAAACGGCGGACCCAAAAAGACCCGTTCGTTCCAAATTCATGGCTTCTCGATCCCGCGATCTTGATTCGACCGCGAGGGCCGCCGCTTTTGCGCCTTGGCTGGCCTCCATCGGCAACTGGCAGTTGGCCGAACTGCTGGGGGAAGGCCGCTGGTGCCGAGTGTATCGCGCCCGGCCGGCCGCCCGCGACGCGGGCACGCCGGCGGATTATGCCGTCAAGCTGGTCAAGCCCGCCACCGCCCCCGACGCGCTGGCGATCCGCTTGCTGCAGCGCGAGGCCGTCGTGGCGCGCCAGGTCTCCCATCCCAACTTGACCTCCATCCTATCCGCGCGGCTCCATCGGTCTCCGCACTACGTCGTGATGCCTTACCTGGAAGGCCAGCCGTTGGAAACGGCGTTGGCCCCCAAGCGGCGACTGGCCTGCAGCGACGCGATCAGCATCGCGCGGCAGACGGCCGAGGCGATGACCGCCCTGCACGCGGAGGGATGGGTGCATTCGGACGTTAAACCCGGAAACATCTTCGTGGGCTCGACCGGCCACGTAACGCTCCTTGATTTGGGACTGGCGCGAAGAATCGGCCGGACCGACGAGGCCGAAGCGTCGGCGCTGGCGGGCACCTTGGCGTACAGCGCGCCCGAAGCCTTTGCTTCCGTGGACGAACTCGGCCCGGCCATGGACGTCTACAGCCTGGGCGTGACGCTGTACCGCATGGTCACCGGCGTCCTGCCCTTCCCGCAGACCGACCCTGCCGCGCTGGTCACAGCCCAACTGCACCACCACCCGCCCAATCCGCGTCCCTTCAATCCCACGCTCGACGACGGGATCCTGTGCCTCTTGGACGCGATGTTGGACAAGCACCCAGAGCGCCGCCCCGTGCTGGGCGAATTGGTGCAGTGGCTGAATGAACTGGATACGGACGATCGCGAGCAGCGCGTCGCGGCGTAGAGGCCCGCTGGAGGTTCCGGGATCTCAGAAGCCGGCCTTCGCCATCGCCCTCGTTCCGACGCCCTCCTCTCATCAGCAACGAATCCCCTTAGCAGCGTTCGAGAAATAACTGTCGCCTTGTCAAAGCAGCCATCACACTCCGTGTGATGATCGGCAAGAAACACGGGACAGTTATTTCTCGAACGCTGCTTACGGCTTCCAGTTGCGGAAGTGTGCCGCGAAGCGGGCGTCCAGGTCGGGCAGGCGTTGGCGGAGGCGGAGGCTCAGCAGTCCCGGCGGCGTGAGGGCCTGGATGTCGGCCAGAAACAACTGCAGCTCCTCGCCAGCTTCCGACGGACCGTGCAGCAGGAAGTGTACCCAGGCCCAGGCATGACGATATCGGCTGCGCGTCATTTGGCTCAGGTCGCGCAGCTGTTCGAGATCTTCCAGACGAGGCGTCTGACCAAGATACGCGTTGAACTTGACATACTTCGCGTGCGGATGCCCGTCCGGACGCTCTTCGGCGGTGACTTCGAAGTACTCCGCCAGGCCTTCATCCAGCCACAGAGGCGTTACGGGAAGCATGGCGTTCAGTAAGGCGTGCGTACACTCGTGCCGCAAGTCCACCTCGAACTCGTCGCCCACATACGCAAAAACCATGCCCAGCCCGCGATCCTTGATGAACAGCGCCTTGCGCGACGGAGCCTCTGGAAAGTACTGCCTCAGGTAGGCTTGATAGGTCTTCTTGTTGTGGAAGAGGAAGACGTGAATCAGTGTCCGCGAGGGCTGGAGCCTCAACCGCTGGATCAAATCCTGCTCCAAGGAGGGCATGCTGTCCAGCAGCGGCCGATGGGGCGTGAGGGGAAAATCCGCGTGGCACAGAAATTGGCCGACTTGGTACTCGTCGGGCCAGCGGGCAGACTGCGCGGAGGCATGCAACGGCGCAGCGAGCAGCAGCAGCGCAGTCAGGCGCCAGAAGCCCGGCTTCCTGGAGAAGCCGGGCTTCTTCTTGTCGGAGAACTTGTGAGTGGACACTTAGGCGGCGTTCCGACGTTTGAAAAGACTGGCCAGGAAACTTCGCGGCTTGGGCTGGTAGCGTTGTCCGGCAACGTCAGCTCCCTCCGCGACAGCGGCCGGATTGTGGCAGCACAAATCCATGGCGATTCCATCGCCCACCATCTGTCTGGCCCGCTCGAAGGCAAGTTTCATCAAGGGACGCCGCGCCTTGTGCCCGTGCGCGTCGGTCGCCAAGAAATGGACCAATCCCTGATCCAGCATCCATTCCGACATCTGCTGCGAACTCGGCCCGAAAGTCCCCAGCAGACTGCCACAGGTGACTTGCATCAGGCAACCGCGATCGACCAGCGGCGGGACCAGTCGCGGCTGTTTGAGCAGACCTTGGTTGCGTTCCGGGTGCGACAGGATACCGACCAGCCCCGCACGTCGCAGACTGTCCAGGATGTCTTCCAACGGAAAATACAGTTCGTGCGGCAGTTCGAGCAGCACGTGCTTGCACCGATCTGCTAGCGTCAGCACTTCTCCGCTGCGGATTTTTTCCAGCATCCCCGGTTCGATCCGCACGTCCGCGCCGGGCAAAACTCGCAAGGCGACGCCGTGATTGTCCAAGAAGTGCTGCAATTCGCCGGTCCGGGCTCGAATTGCTTGGCCGTTGTTGTGCGCAAAACTCCCCAATTGGTGCGGCGTCGTGATGATGGTCTTGATCCCGTCCGCCACCGCCATGGAGGCCATCAGCAGCGATTGCTCCCAGGATTTTGACCCGTCATCGAGTCCCGGAACCAAATGGCAATGAATGTCGACAAAGTATCCGCTGTCGGTCATCACGCTTTTCGCCTCCTGCGTGCTCCGTCCACCGGGGACGAGGCGGGGGGAGTATAACGGGTCTCGAAACCCGGTCAAGAGAAATTTCGCCGTCCCCGGCACTTGTACGAAAATGCCACATCTGCCGCGATGCAATGCGGCAAGAAACGGCCAGGGCGAGTGTCCGAAACCGGGAAATCCCGGAACCGTGAACTCGCCCTGGACGCTCTGCGGACGCGTGGTGTGGCCGAAATGCGTTGCCTTCTTCTCTGTTTCGGCCCGCTTCCTGTCACCGATTACGAGCTATAACTCTTTTTTATAAAGAGAGTTATGACGCAATGAGCGTGCTCTGATGACCACCCTCGACCGTTGCCTCTTTTCTCGTGCCGGCCCCGATAGCGGACGCCATCCTTAATCCGGCCGATTGAACGAATCTACAGATTGCAACTTGCATGCCATCGGCAACGATGGTGCAACTTGGTCTTCGTGTAGTCATGATGACTTGGTAAAGTGGCGAAAAACTTGCCCCTAAACCGCACTGCTAGGTATACTTGAGAGCTGAGTTCTGGGAGCGATCAGGCATCGTAGCGCAAATGCTCGTGCCATCCGCTCATTTTGGTCGCCACGAGGACAGGATTCCCTGCCTGTCGATCCAGGGAGGCACACGTCGCTTGCCATGTTCCACCACCGAACGCTTTTCTTCGTCGTTTTCGTAGTTGGACTTGCGATTGGTCAACAAGACGGTCAGGCACAGACCATCAGGAAACTGGCTGCGGGTGTCTTGACGGTGATCCCGCCAGAACCACTCGAGCAGGAGACGTTCCAGGGGCCCATTCCTCTGGCCAACGTCTCCAAACTCGATTGGGCGCCGAACTTCACGCCCAAGACCGAGACGTTGCGGGAAAAGTCCGCCCAGGTGATTCTCCGACACAACGTCTGGAACCTGGAGTTGGCCTTCAAGCCCCTGCGCATGGTCTATGTGGACATTCCGCAGCCTACCGGCAAAATGCAGCGAAAGCTAATCTGGTACATGGTTTATCGCGTGCGAAACCTGGGTGGCCACTTGAATCCTGTGCCAGCCGACGACGAGACGCACAAGCCGGAACCCGTCGACAAAGTGCTCAACATCGGTGCAGCGCAGCCGAGCAATTCGGTTCGCTTTTTTCCGCATTTCGTTTTGGAAAGCACGGAGGTTGACAAAGCCTATTTGGATCGGATTATCCCGGCTGCGATTCCGGTGATCCAACTGCGGGAAATGCGTGGAGCCAAACTGTTGAATTCGGTGGAGATTAGCCAAGTTTCGATCCCAGTGGTGCCTCGCGATGGCGGTCCAGGCGTTTGGGGAGTCGTGACTTGGGAGGATGTGGACCCAGGGATCGATTTCTTCTCGATTCACGTTCAGGGCTTAACCAACGCCTTTCGCCTGGAACCGTCTCCAACGGGCGGCGTGACGCAACGGCTGAAAACGCTGCAACTGAATTTCTGGCGTCCGGGCGACACGGAAGACGAGCACGAGGGAGAAATTCGTTACGGAGTGCCTTCTGTGACCGATCCCCGCGAGCAGGCCGAAATCTGTGCCCGATATAAGATCTCGCAACGGGTTGATTATCTTTGGGTTTATCGTTAGAAATATGGCTTGCGAAGCTAAGCACAAGTTGGTTTTTCTAGCGAGGTAGGTGCTCGATGGCTCATAAGAAAGGTCAAGGTTCGACTCGAAACGGCCGAGATTCCAACGCTCAGCGACGAGGCGTCAAGCGTTTTGGCGGCCAGGCGGTAAGGTCCGGCAACATCCTCGTCCGTCAAGTCGGCACGCGGTTCCATGCCGGGCGCGGCGTCGGAATGGGGAACGATTACACTTTGTTCGCCTTGGTGGACGGCGTGGTGGAGTTTGACCGCGGCGGTCGGCGAGTGAACGTCGTTCCCAACAATTGACGGTTGTTCGCACGGAACAGAGAACCCGTCTTCGAGGACGCCCTGTTGGGCGTCCTTTTTTTCACGAGCCGACTCCGAGTGCGCCATGTTCGTCGACCGCGTCGAAATCGAAGTCCATGCGGGCGATGGCGGCAGCGGCTGCATGAGTTTCCGCCGCGAGAAGTACGTTCCGCACGGCGGGCCGGACGGCGGCGACGGCGGCAATGGGGGCAGCGTGGTGGTTGTCGCCAGCGAAGGCGTGGACAGCCTCACGGCACTGGCTCACCGCAAGTTCTGGCGAGCCGAAAAAGGCGGCCGCGGCGAGGGCTCGAACCGGCATGGCCGCAGCGGCCAGGATCTGACCATCCTCGTTCCGCCGGGAACCGTGGTGATCGACGCCGAGAACCAGTTCGTTCTGAAAGACCTGATCCGACCCCACGAGCAGTTTGTGGCCGCGCGGGGCGGCAAGGGCGGCTGGGGAAACGCGCATTTCAAATCGTCCACCCATCAGGCGCCGCGCGAGTTTACCGAGGGCGAGAGGGGGGAACGCCGCCGCCTGATCTTCGAACTGAAGGTGATCGCCGACGTGGGCCTGCTCGGCAAGCCAAACGCGGGCAAGAGCACGCTGCTGAGCCGCCTGTCGAAAGCTCGTCCGGCCATCGCCGATTATCCGTTTACCACCAAACATCCGAACCTGGGACGCGTGCAAGTCGATCTCGACCGCTCGTTCGTCATGGCGGACATTCCGGGATTGATCGAGGGCGCCCACGCGGGCGTGGGCTTGGGCCTGGAGTTTCTCCGGCACGTGGAACGAGCTGGAATCCTGGTCCACCTGATCGAACCGTCGCCGCTGGATGGCACCGATCCCATTCTGAATTATCGAGCGATTCGCAACGAACTGCGGCAGTACAACGAGCGGCTTTGCGAACGTCCCGAAATCGTGGCGGTGACCAAGTGCGAGTTGCCCGGGGCCGCTGAAGTCCGCCAGCGACTGGCCGAGGAACTGCAGCGCGACGTGCTACTCATCTCGGCGGTCACCGGCCAAGGATTGAACCAGCTGACCGGTGCGATCGCTCGGCAAATGGCCGGTTGCGAGGACGAAGGCCAACGACCGCCAGCCGTTGCGGGTTCAGCACCCGATCATCCGCCGAGCATCGAACAGGATTGACCGGGATGGTTTTCGAGGGAGGGTGTGGAACCTCGGAGGTTCTCGTCACGGCGAGACCGGCCACTCGCCTTCCGCCAGCGTGTACTGGAACGAGCGGCCTCGATCCACCCGCTGCACGACGACTCGGACGCGTTCCGTTGCCTCGTTTCCCGTGGCGGCAACCCGTAGCCGGAACGGGGTCGGCACCCGCGGGGCCAGACTGAGATCCTGGCCGGGGAAGACGGCTTGTTCGGCTTGGCCACGCGTCCGTCCGCTGCGATCCAGTAGTTCGACGGCGACGCGCAGTTTTCGGTAGCCGAATTCTCCGGACGGGATACGATGCCCGGCGCCCTGATTGGTCAGCGTGAAGGAGACTTCCGTCGGACCGCCCTCGGCGCGGGTGACGGAAGGCTGACTGACTTCAACGGCGCCGGCCGAGACGACCGGGCTCCAGACGGGAAACGAGTGGTCGTGAACGACCCGTTTGGGATGGATGTAGGAAAGGACATGGCCCTGCGTCAGACGCTCGCGGCAGGTGGGCATGTGGCATTGAGCGCAAGAGTACTGGTTCGAGGACGGCGACGCGAGATACAGCGTCGCATGTTCCTCCGCCTCCATCTCGTGGCAGAGGCCGCAGAAGTCCGAGCAGGGCAGCCGCACAGTGTCCTGGACAACGGGATGCGGGCCGAGGCGGCTTGCATGCGGTCCCGCGTAGGCATCGCCCAGCTGATGGCAGGTGCGGCATTCGACGCCGAATTGCCGGTCATGATCTCGCAGGACGGCCGGTTCGCCGGGCGGCTGTTCCAGCAGCGGCTGCGGGGCGTGGCACGGCAGGCAGTCGCTGGCCGCACGCTCTTCCGTCTCGCGGATGAACGCAGGATCGCTCCACGCCAAAGCATGAGCGGACCGTTCCCACTGGTGGGCGATGTTGGTGTGGCAGTTCGCGCAGCCCTGTGGCGTACGATCCTGCATCTCGCGTTGGGCCAGGCGGCACGCGGGCAGCCCAACGCTGAATCCCACAAGGACCGTGAAACACGCCCATTTAGAAGCCATAAGCGCCGCTAAACTCGAAGGTCACCGAGTCGCCTGTGGCGTACTTCAGATATTCCGTCGACCAGTAACTGACCTCAAAACCAAGGTTCATTTTCTTGGTCACGTCGATCATCAGATTGGTGAACAGGAAGCTGTTGCGGGTGCGGCCGGCCGCTGCCGTGATGTCCTCGTTGAAGGGATCGTCGATGCCGTAGCCCAAGTGGGTATGAAGCGTCGGAGACAAATCGTACCAGACCTCCGCCCAGCCGCCCGTCGAGCGGATGCCGCGGCGCGTGGTCAAGTTGACTCCCTGGGCCACACCGCCGAAAAACGTGCCCAAATCCTGTCCGGTGAAGAACTCGCCTTGGACACCAAAATTGCTGGTGAACGGGATTCGCGCGTCGACGTTGAAGGACCAGGTCAAAATGCGGACGTCGTCCGCCGGCACCTGGTAGGGCATCCCGTCCAGCGAGCGGTTCAGGAAGTCGAAGCCTTGTTGGCCGATGTGCCCGGACACGCCGAACGCGATCGGATGGCAGCCGGGCCCCTGCTGGCCCAGCGTGCAACCCACGCGGCCCTCCATCACGGGCCAGGCCGCAGATTCGGGTTTGACGATTCGGTCATAGGTTTCGCCCTCGGGAACGTCGTAAACTCGGTTCAGGTTGTCGGGAATAATGTCTTGGGAGGCGGCCCCCTGCAGGCTGATCATCACCGTATCGCTGACGTGCAGATAGCGTTCCAGCCGCAACTGCATCCGGCGGAAGCCGATATTGCCGCCGGCCCAGCCCACGGAATAGTTCACGGTGGACGGCAGCAGCGGCGACATCAGGTCCCAGTTCTGCCCCGCCATGACCCGCCAATTCTCGTTCTTGACTTCGGCGTAGGCGTGGCGGATTTGGATGGTGCTCTGGTTCTCGGTGAGGAACTGACCGTGGAAGTCGATTTCCACCTTGCCCGCGGTATCGGCGCCGCCAAACCACGGTATCCTGGGACCGGTCACATCCAGACCCAGTCGCGTCCGCCGCGTGTCGATTTCGAGATCGTTCTCGCCCTCGACGGTCGGCGATGGGACGTAGAGAATGAAGAAGCCGGGGAAGGTTCGCCGAGTGGCGTAGATCGCGCTGCCCCAAATGGCGCCATACGGCACGATTTTGTAGTCGCCCTTGACCCAGGCGAGTTTCTTCATCTCCTCGCGGAGTTCATCGAGGGTGTACAACTGCGTTTCGTCGGCCACCTCCTGGGCCGCGAGGTCCGCTTCCGGCACGTAGTCGGTACGCTGCACGGACGAATCGAAAAAGCCCGGTGATTGCAGAGTGAGATCGTCGACCGTGGGCAGACGGACGAGTTCACCGCCCCTGTCGCTTGTTGCTGGGAACAACTCCGGAACGTCCGCACTTGGATAGCGCGTGAGATCGGACCTTGGCCACCAATCATCTTGAGCGCCAGCCTGGAAGGCCGTCCAACACAAAAGGAGCATCAGCGTCAGCGAGCCTGCCGCCATCCGAACAGTCCAGTTTGCGGAGCCAGCTTTATGGGTCATGTGTGTGCCTGCAGCGTTTTCCCGGAAAACACAAAGACGCCACGTATAGCGTCTGGAACGTTTACGCGTGTAGAATTGGTTTCGGCAGCCAGATGCGGCAAATGCGCAGTTTTCCAATTTGCCGTTACAGATTCCGGGGACACGGGTGACTGAGCGGCGCGAGCCGAGGGAGAAATGACGGATGTACGGATTATGCGGGCAAAAATTGGCCCCCGCGGCCGGCGCGGCGGTGATTCTGATCTCGGTTTTGCTGGCAGGCTCCGTCTCGGCTCGTGAGCCGGTCAAGGCGTGCGGGGGCATGGTCGCCTCGGTCTCGCCCCCCGCGACGGAGGTCGGGTTGGCGGCGCTGCAACGGGGCGGCACCGCGGTCGACGCCGCGGTGGCGGTCGCCTTTGCCCTGGCGGTGACGTTCCCCGAAGCCGGCAATATCGGCGGCGGCGGGTTCATGGTCGTGCGTCCGGGAGGCGGAAGCGACCCCGCCGTGATCGACTACCGGGAGGTCGCGCCGCGGGCAGCCACCCGTGAACTGTTCGCAACCTTGGAGAGTAAACTGGGACATAAGGCCGTCGGTGTGCCGGGCACGGTTCGCGGCCTAGCGGCTGCCCACCAGCGTTTCGGCCGCTTGTCATGGAAGGAAGTCGTCCAGCCGGCAGTCGAGATCGCCGAACGCGGCTTGACCCTGGACGGCGATCTGGCGGGGGCACTCAATCGCCTGGTTGGACAGTCTTCGGCGTTCCCGGAATTCTGCCGCGTTTACGGCAAAGACGGCGGGAAAGCGGCTTGGGCGGCCGGCGATTGCCTCGTCCAGAAGGAACTCGCCCGCACGTTGCGCCAGATCGCCGAGGAGGGGCCCGACGCGTTTTACCGCGGGCCGATCGCCGATCTGATCGTCGCCGAAATGCAACGCGGCGGCGGACTCGTCGCCAAAGAGGACCTCGGGGCCTACACGCCCCAAGTCAAAGCTCCGCTGCGCGGCTCCTACCGCGGGCATGAAATCCTCTGTCCTCCACCGCCCACCGGCGGCACGGTGCTGGTCGAGATGCTGAACATTCTGGAGAACTTCGACTTGCGGTCGCAAGGCCGCTGGTCCCCCGAAACCATCCACCTGATGATCGAGGCCATGCGCCTGGCCTATTTCGACCGAGCCTGCTACCTGGCCGATCCAGGGTTCGTCCGCGTGCCCGAGTTTCTGGTCGACAAGGCATATGCCAGGCGTCTGGCCGAAAGCATCGACCGCAACCGCGCCGGCAGCAGCGCCGCGTTGGCTGGGTCGCGCCAGATCACGCTGGCGGACGAGGGCCCAGACACGACGCATTTTTCGGTGATCGACGAGTCGGGAATGGCCGTCGCGAACACCTATACGCTGGAGCACAGCTACGGCTCGCGCGTCGTCGTGCAGGGCGGCGGCTTTCTGCTGAACAACGAGATGGGGGATTTCAACTGGAAACCCGGCCGCACGGACCGGACGGGGACGATCGGCACGGAGCCGAATTTGATCGAACCCGGCAAACGGATGCTCAGTTCCCAGACGCCGACCATCGTCACCAAGGATGGTCAGGTGGTGCTGATCACCGGCAGCCCCGGCGGCCGCACGATCATCAACACGGTCTTGCAAGTGGTCCTGAACGTCACCGAATTCGAGATGGACCCGGCCGCCGCCGTCGATGCCCCGCGATTTCACCATCAGTGGCTGCCCGACCGGGTCGTTTTCGAACGTCGCCTGGAAGCCGACCACCCGGATTTGATGCGAGAACTCAAAGCGATGGGGCATACGATTGGCAAGCCGTCCGGGTCCCAAGGCGACGCCCATACGATTTGGGTCGAGTCGAAAACCGGCCAGCGGCACGGCGTTGCCGACCTGCGGCGCAAGGGGTGCGCACTGGGGTATTAGCTCTCAGTTCGGATGATGCGCGCCTCTTCGTAGGTTGGGACTCCGTCCCGACCCGGTCGGGACGGAGTCCCAACCTACGTTTGTCCCGCTGCCGCGCCGGCTGTGTGGTCTTGCAGATCGCGCGGCCATCGGGAACAATCTGGATGAGGAGTGTCCCTGCCCGGCCGCACCTGCTAGGGAAAGCCTGCCATGCGAAAAGTCGCTGACCTGAACGTTGCCTCCAACATCCCCTTGCCGGCGCCGGCGTTGATGCTGTACGAGATTCCGCGTTCGGAGGCTCAGGGAGAATTCGTGGCCGACGCCCGCCAGACGATCCGCAACATCATTCACCGCCAGGACCCGCGTTTTCTGCTCATTGTCGGTCCCTGCTCGATCCACGACGCCCAAGCGGGCCGGGACTACGCGACCCGGCTGCGCGGCTTGATCGACCGCGTGCAAGCCAAGATCTTTCTGGTCATGCGCTGCTACTTCGAAAAACCGCGCACCTCCGTGGGCTGGAAGGGGCTGATCATGGACCCGCACCTGGACGGCTCGCACGATATTCCCAACGGCCTGAGGATCGCCCGCCGCTTCCTGCGCGACGTCATCGATTTGGGCGTGCCGACGGCTACCGAGTTGCTGGACCCCATGACACCGCAATACATCGCCGATCTGATCTGCTGGTCGGCCATCGGTGCGCGAACCACCGAGTCGCAGACGCACCGGCAGTTGGCATCCGGCCTGTCGATGCCGCTGGGCTTCAAGAACGCTACGCCCGGAACGATCGGGCCGGCGGTCAACGCCATCAAGGCCGCGCGCGAGCCGCAGACGTTTCTCGGCATCAGCGGCGATGGCGTGGCCTCGGCCGTGTCGACGACCGGCAATCCCAACTGCCACATCGTCTTGCGCGGCGGTGACAGTGGGCCGAACTATTCGGCGGAGCACGTCGCGGACGCGGAGCGGCAGCTGGCGCAAGCAAGATTGGAGAAGGCGATTTTGGTCGACTGCAGCCATGGAAACAGCGGCAAGGATGCGAGCCGGCAACCCGAAGTCTTGCGGTACGTCGCCAACCTGCGGGCGCAGGGCGTGACATCGGTTTTCGGGGCCATGCTGGAAAGCAATCTGCTGGCCGGCAGCCAGCCGTTTCCGCAGTCCCTGGATTCGCTGGTCTACGGCCAGTCGATCACCGACGCCTGTATCGATTGGGCAACCACGGAGCGGCTCGTGTTGGAAATGGCCGAAACACTGTAGCGCGGCCCTGACGCAGTCAAGTCGCCGGAAGGAATGAAGAGCGAATACAGAACCGCGAATGCAGAAGTCAGAATGACTTGGGAGCGGAGGACGGCCGCTTTGGCCATTCCGCATTCGCTATTCGCGATTCAGTAATCGCCATTCACCGTCCTGACGTGCCGAAGCCGATGCGAGCTGCGGTTTGGGAAAGAACGGATGCAAGACAACAGCAAACCAGTTGATCACTCATGTAGAGGGCAGAACCATGAAAACCGCGTCCATCCTCTGTTTGTTGATTCTCGTCCAGACCACGGTCCCGTCGGCGCGGGGCGCTGATCCGGCGCCGCGCGACGCCAAAGCCTGGAGCGTCGGCACGCCGATGGTGACTTACTGGGCCGGGCCGCCGTTGACCGATGCGGTCGCCCAGCAGATGGCCGAGGGCGGTTTCAATGTCGTGTGGTGCACGGAACAGCACCTGGACACGGCTCAGCGGCACGGTCTGCGAGCCCAGTTGAGCGACGGACTGCTGTCGCCGGCGACGTTGGACAACCCCGCTGCCCGCGAGAAACTCGACGCTTTGATCGCTCGCGTCCGGACTCATCCCGCACTGTACAGCTATTTCATCACCGACGAGCCCAGCGCGGGGGCGTTTCCGGCGTTGGGAAAGCTGGTCGCATATCTCCGCGAGCGCGACCCTGCCCACATGGCGTACGTGAACCTCTTCCCCACGTACGCCAACAATCAACAACTGGGCACGCAGGGCGACACGGTCACCGCGTACCGCGAGCACCTGCGGCAGTACTTGGAAATCGTTCGGCCGGCGCTAGTCAGTTACGACCACTACCAATTCGCCAAGAACGGGGACAACGGCCAGTACTTTCTAAATCTGGCCATGATTCGGCAAGCTTCGCAGGACGCGGGGCTGCCGTTTTTGAACATCGTCCAAGCCTGCACGTGGACGCCGTCGATGCGCGTGCCCACGAGCGACGAGATGCGGTACCTGGTCTACACCACGCTGGCTTACGGAGCGCAGGGGATCTCCTACTATGTTTATTGCTGGCCCAATCACACCGGCGGGATCGCGCTGCCCGATGGCACGCCCACGCCGATCTACGAGACGTTGAAGTCCCTGAACCGCGAGTTCACGGCCATCGCCGGTCAACTGCAGCCGCTGCGATCGCTGGCAGTTTACCAGTTGGGGATGAAGCCTGACGGGACCGTGCCTTTGCCGGCGGCCGCTCCTTTCCGCCTGGAACCCGCCGTGCCGGACATGGAGTACCGGGTTCCGGAACGCGTCCGAGGGTTTACGCTGGGCTACTTCGGTGCGGAGCACGAACCGACCCACGTGGTCGTGGTCAATCTGGACTACAAGACCGAGGCCGCGACGGCGATGATCGGCCCTGGCAAGCTGGAGCTGTTTGACGCGACGAGTTCCGCTTGGCAGCCCACAGGCGACTCGCGAGCGGAATTGAAGCTACCGCCCGGCGGCGGACGATTGCTGCGTGTGGCGCGATAAACACCTGTCAACCTGAACGTCTTCTGCGACTGATTTGGACAGGCCCTTTAGGACGCTAACATCGACAAGAAAGCGTCGATGTTAAGGCGCGAGCGAGAGGCCGCGGACAGAATCAGGATTGGTGAAATCAAAGTCCATCCGCGAACCGCAGCAGGGCGTAGTTCTTCTTGCCGCTGCGGAGCACCATCACGCTTTCGCTGGCCAGGTGCGTTGCGGTCAGCCGCGTTTCCAGGTCGGCGATGCGGCGGTTGTTGACGTAAGCCCCGCCCTGCTGGATCGTCCGGCGAGCTTCGCCTTTGCTCTTGGCCAGTCCCGCTTCGGTCAGCGCGTCGATCAGCGGGAGTCCGTCTCCGGCGAGCCGGTCTTTGGGCAGTTGCTTGCTGGGCACGTCGGCAAAGATTTCGACCAATTGGGCGTCGTTCAAGTCGGCGATCTCCGCGCCGAAGAACACCTCCGTGGCTCGGCGCGCGGTGGCCAGCCCCGCGTCGCCGTGGACCAGTTTTGTCAGCTCTTCGGCCAGACGTTTCTGACTCTGCCGCAAATGCGGTTCGGTCTCGCGGGAACGATCCAGGGATTCGATCTCCTCGCGACTCAGCTCCGTCAGCATCCGCAAGCACGTTCCCGCGTCCACGTCGGCTACGTTGACCCAGTACTGGTAGAACGCGTACGGGCTGGTTCGGTCGGCCGCCAGCCAGACGGTGCCTTTCTCCGTCTTGCCCATCTTCGTGCCGTCAGACTTGGTTAGTAGCGGGCAGGTGAGGCCGTACAGTTGGACGCCCCGCATCCGCCGCGCCAAGTCGATGCCCGCCGTGATATTGCCCCATTGGTCGCTGCCGCCGGCCTGCAGCTGGCAGCCGTATTGATCGTACAGATAGACGAAATCGTAGGCTTGCAACAGCATGTAGCTGAATTCGGTGTAGCTCAATCCACCGTCCGTTCGTTCCAGGCGGCTCTTGACGGAATCCTTGGTCAGCATGACATTCACGGGAAAGTTCTTGCCCACGTCGCGCAGGAAATCCAGGAAGCTAAAGTTGCGCATCCAGTCGAAGTTGTTCACCAGCAGAGCCGACTGGTCCCCGCAATCGAAATCCAGAAACTGCCGCATCTGCTGCTGCAGGCCCTCGACATTCGCCTGCAGCGTCTCGACGGACATCAAGTTGCGCTCTTCGCTCTTGCCGCTGGGGTCGCCGATCATGCCCGTGGCTCCGCCCACGAGGGGAATCGGGCGGTGGCCCGCCCGCTGGAACCGGCGGAGGGTCAGCAGTGGCAACAGGCTCCCCACGTGCAAGCTGGTCGCCGTCGGATCGAAGCCCACGTACAGGGTGCGCGAACCGGAGTTCAGCCACTGGGGCAAGTGTCGATCGTCGGTCGTCTGTTGAATCAGCCCGCGCCAAGCCAAGTCAGGAAAAATATCGTTCATCGTCCTCGTCTCGGATTCCAAGATAACGGAAGACTGTGAAGTATGCCGAGAATGGAGCCGACCTGCAACCGACCTGATTCGACACGCCAACGTTTTTTCTGTTTCCGCGCGGCGCGGATCGCACCACCTTGACAGCTGTCAAGTTATGGCGACCATTTCTTGCCAACACCGGTCCCCCTCGCATCTTCCAGACAGGCACGCGACCATGAGTACGCAACCGTTGCCGCCGCCGTCGATTCGCTGGCCGGTTCCCGGCGAGATCATCACCCACGGCAAGAACGCGTATGTGGTCGCCGAGGCCCTGGGACGCGGCAGCTACGGAGCGACGTTCGCCTGTACCGACCAGTGGGACAACAGTCTGGTCGTCAAAGTGCTCGTGCCCCATCGGCAGACCTACGAGCAAGTGCGGGTGAACTGGCAGCGGGAAATCGCTTCGCTGTTCACTCTCCGGCACCCGAATATCACCTACGCGTACGACGCGTTTGAACGGGACCAGACGTTTCACATCGTCGTGGAACGTTGCGGCGGCAGCATTTCGACGCTGTTTTCCATCGCCGAATACGATGGTTACGCATGGATTCCGCCCATTGCCCGCTGCATGCTGCAAGCCATCGCCTTTATGCACGAACACGGGTACGTCCACAAGGATATCCACCTCCGGAACGTTTTTTGGGCCTATGTTCGTGACGAGTTGATGACGGGCCCTACCCAGTCGGTGACCTTCAAGATCGGCGACTTGGGCGTCAGCCGGTTCGAACACGAGGTGCAGAGCGAAAACCCCACCGTGCCCTGGATGGTGGCCCCCGAAGTCCTGGACCCGGACGAGTTCGGACAAGTCGGCAAACCGACGGACATCTACCACGCGGGCTTGGTTCTCCTGGCGGTCGCCATGGGCATCGAACCGACGTTTACTGCGGATGAAATCGTTCGTGGCATCCCGCGGCAGACCGCCGAGCAGTTGCCGTCACCGTTCGGCCCTGCGATCGGCCGGGCGCTTCGCCGTCACGTCCACACCCGGCCCGCGACGGCCTTCCAGTTCTGGCGGGAACTGGCGAGTCGATAACCTTGGTGATTTGAATTCGTTTCGGGTTTCGCGGTCCGGGTTCCGAGTTTCGATCGGGCCTTACACCGGCGGGATGCGACATGCTACGATATATGCTAGAAACAAAAGGCGGATGCTCGGCTTTTCCGAATAGGCCGCGTTCGCGTTACCCGGTCTTGTTTGCTCAGGAGGTGATCAAGTCATGCTAAAGGGCGTCCCGGCCAGAATTTCCCCGGAGTTGATGTACACCTTAATGAAGATGGGGCATGGAGATGAACTGGTCTTGGCCGACGGCAATTTCCCAGCGGATTCCACCGCGCGGCGGATCGTGCGGGCCGACGGCCTGAGCGTCCCGGAGGTGCTGGAAGCCATTCTCCAGTTCTTTCCCTTGGACACCTATGTCGACGCGGCGGCGTTCGTGATGCAGCCCGTGCCGGGCGATCCGCCCAAGCCGCCGATATGGAAGAAGTTCAAGCAACTGCTCGACGCCGGGGAAGGAAGAAGTGTGGATCTGAAGCTGGTCGAGCGGTTCGCCTTCTACGAACAGGCGAAACAAGCCTACGCGGTTGTGGCGACCAGCGAGACGGCCCTGTACGCCAACCTGATTCTCAAGAAAGGCGTCGTCAATGCCTAAGGTGGGCACGCACAAAGCGGGCTCAGGTGTCAAACGGAGCGAAGGATGATTCACGGACTGCAGGAAGACAACATCGCGTCATCGTCGGGCATGACCGATTGGCATGAACTGGCGGAGCGAGTGCTGGACGGCGACTCGATCACCGCCGCGGAAGGTCTGGCGATCCTCCGCTGCCCCGATGACGATTTGCTGGACCTGCTGTCCGCGGCGTTCCGGATTCGCCGCCGATTCTTCGGCAAGACGGTGCAACTGAACTTCCTGATCAACGCCAAGAGCGGCCTGTGCCCCGAGGATTGCTCCTATTGCTCGCAGTCGCGAGTCTCCAAGGCGGCCATTCCAAAATACAACATCCTGGACCGCGAGCGCCTGCTGGACGGCGCTCGGATCGCCCACGACCGCGGGGCGAAAACCTACTGCATCGTGATCTCCGCCCGCGGTCCCAACGAACGCGAGTTACAGGCCGTCGAGGAATTGGTGCCCGAAATCAAGCGGCAGTATGACCTGAAGATCTGCACCTCGCTGGGACTGCTCGCACAAGAGCAAGCCGATCGGCTGAAAGCCTGCGGCGTCGACCGCGTCAATCACAACGTGAACACCAGCCCCGAATTCTACGGCCAGATCTGCTCGACACACACCTATCAGGACCGGGTTGCGACGCTGCGAGCCGTGCGTCAAGCCGGCCTGGAGATCTGTTCCGGCGGCATCATCGGCATGGGGGAAGCGGAGACAGATGTCGTCCGCATGGCGCTGGAACTGCACGACGTCGGAGCCGAAGCCATCCCGATCAACTTCTTCAACGCCATCGAGGGCACGCCGCTGGAAGGCGTCGACCGCCTGGACCCTCGCTACTGCCTCAAAGTCCTGTGCCTGTTCCGCTTCGCCAACCCCAGTCGCGAACTCCGCATCGCCGGGGGACGGGAACTGCACTTGGGAAGTCTGCAGGCGTTGGGCCTGTTCGCAGCCAACTCGATCTTCGTTGGCGACTACCTGACGACCAAGGGCCAAGCGCCGCAGGCCGACTACGCCATGATCGAAGACTTGGGTTTCATCGTCACTCGAACCTCGCCCGCACCTGCTGAGAACGAGGGCCAACCGGCGGCGTCACGCCGCTGACTTGGGAAGCACGGACTCGAGGGCCCGGTTCAGCACGTCCAGTCGCAGTGGCTTGTTCAGATGCGCGTCCATGCCCGCCGCCAGGCAATCCTGGCGGTTGTTCTTCGTCGTTACGGCGAAGATCGGCAAGCGCGTTCCACGCCGCGATTCGTAGTTGCGGATCGCCCTCGCGGCGGTCAAACCGTCCATGACCGGCATGTCCACGTCCATCAACACGAGATCAAAGAGGTCCCTCCGAATCGCTTCGAGGGCTTCGCTCCCGTTGCTGACGAGGGTCACGTTATGGCCTTGACGCTCCAACAAGCGCGCAGCCAGCTTCTGATTCGTGCGGCTGTCCTCGGCGACGAGGATCCGCAGGCTGATCGGCTTCAGGGTGTCAGCGTCGTGGATCATGACTAGGAATTCGTGTACCGGGAACGGTTCTTGAAATAGTCTCGTCCGGGGCGGGAAAAATAGGGGCAGGCGTGATTGGATTCAATGCCAATCGGTAGGAAATGTTACAGTTTGGGGCAAATAGAGCGTCTAGTAAAAATCGTAAGCCGCTCTGCTAGTATAGTCGCCGGTCGGGTTTCCGCAAATGCCAGTTATCGGCCGTTGGGACCGCCGAGTTTAGGACACTCGCATCCGCTTCTTGGATGGATACGAAACCCAGAATGTCGCTCTTCGAAGAAGCCCAGCTTTCTCGGCATTTGGTGGGGAACTCCGTCGTAGCATGGCTCTCCGAGCCGTGCTGATTTGCTCGCGACGTCTCGACGAACTGTTCGACGCAAAGGAAGGTCCCGCCCGTAGAGATCATTGACCGTGACAGCGCACGGAGCGTAAGCTACCCCTTCAACAGGAAGGACAACTCATGGTCGATTCGCCTTTAAGTACCGGAATGTCCTCGCTGGATCGGGTGTTTCGCGGGCTGTTGCCCGGCGACAACCTGGTGTGGCAGGTCGATGCGATGGGGGATTTCGCGCCGTTCGCAGGGCCGTACTGCCGAGCCGCCCAGCAAGCGGGTAGGCGGTTGGTGTACTTTCGCTTCGCGGACCACCCGCCGTTGGCCTCGGAGACCGACGGCGCAACGGTTTGCGAGTTGAAGAGTTCCGTCGGGTTTGAGAAGTTCATCACCCAGATCCGGCGGACGATCCGCGAGGCGGGTCGCGGGGCGTTCTTTCTGTTCGACTGCTTGTCGGCGCTTTCCGAGGAGTGGTGCAGCGACCGGATGCTGGGCAACTTCTTTATGCTCACTTGCCCCTACGTGTACGACATGGAATCGCTGGCCTACTTTCCGCTGCTGCGGAGCATGCATTCCGTGCATGCCACTGCGCCTATCGCCCGGACGACGCAGATGTTCATCGACGTGTATCGTCACAAAGGCGCGTTGTACATCCAGCCCAGCAAAGTCGAGCGTCGCTATTCACCCACGATGTACATGTTGCACGCCTGGGAGGCCGACCGCTTTGTGCCGGTCACCGACAGTTTGACCACGGCCGAAATCCGCACGTCCATGCCTTGGGGCGGGCTGGATTCCGTGCGTTTTCGTCTGGGCAGCTGGAACCGCACCTTCCTGAAGGCGGAACAGACCTGGGATTCGCTCCAGCGTGGCGAAGTTCCCGCCGAAGATCCAGCCGGCTTGTTCCGCACCCTGGCGCAGATGGTGTTCACGCGCGACGAGCGATTGCTGGGCATGGCGGAGAAGTACTTGACGTTGGGAGATATGCTGGCGATTTGGAAACGCATGATTGGCACGGGATTGATCGGCGGCAAGTCGGTGGGCATGCTGCTGGCCCGCGCGATCCTCCGCACGACGCATTCCCGCTGGAACGATCTGCTGGAAGCCCACGACTCGTTCTTCATCGGCTCCGACGTGTTCTACTCGTTCCTGGTCGAGAACGGCTGCTGGTGGCTCCGCCAGAAGCAGCACGACCGGCAGGGCTTTCTGGACGACATCGAGGAAGCGCGCCGCCGCATCATCACGGGGACATTTCCCGACAACATCATCAAGGATTTTGCCGAGATGCTGGATTATTTCGGCCAGTCGCCGATCATCGTGCGGTCCAGCAGCTTGTTGGAGGACAACTATGGCAACGCATTCGCGGGCAAGTACGAAAGCGTGTTCTGCGCCAATCAGGGTTCGCACCAGAAGCGGCTGGAGGATTTCATCGCCGCGGTCAAGACGATCTATGCCAGCACGATGAACGAAAAGGCGCTTCGCTACCGGGCGCAACGCGGACTGCTGGACCGGGACGAACAAATGCCGCTGTTGGTCCAGCGGGTCTCGGGCAGCCTGCACGGCAGTCTGTTTTTCCCGCAGATCGCCGGCGTCGGCTTGTCGGTGAATCCCTATGTCTGGAACAAGTCCATCGATCCAGCGGCGGGCATGGTCCGGTTGGTGTTTGGTCTGGGGACGCGGGCGGTGGACCGCGCCGACGACGACTATACCCGCGTGGTGGCCTTGAACGAGCCGCAGCGGCGTCCCGAGACGGACATCGACGAGGTCCGGCAATACTCGCAACATCGGGTGGATGTGATCGACTTGGACGCGAACCAGCTGACTTCCGTTGATTTCTCGGAGATTGTCGAGCGGACTCATGACTTGCCGGTGGACGTGTTCGCGTCGCAAGACCACGAAATGGCTCGACGGGCGGCCGAATACGGTCTGCCGAGTTCGTCGGCGTGGGTTTTGACCTTCGACCACTTGCTGACCCAAACCTCGTTCGTAGACGACATGCGCGAGGTGCTATCCACCCTCCACGCCGCCTACGACTATCCCGTGGACGTGGAATTCACCGCGAATTTCTTCGCGAAGGACCAGTACCGCGTGAACCTCGTGCAATGTCGGCCGCTGCAGGTGGTCGTGGGCAGCGCGACCACCGAGTTGCCGGCGCCGGTGGCGGCCGAGGATGTGGCACTGGAGGCTTGCGGAGCGGTCATCGGACAGAGTCGCGTAGGGACGATCGACCGCGTGGTGTATGTGCCTCCGTCCGTCTACGGCGAGCTGCCCATCCAGGAACGGTACAGCGTGGCCCGCTTGATCGGCAGGCTGCTGCACCCCGCCGAGAAGGGGCCCGCGGCGGACGGGCCCTCCCCGCAGGTGATGCTGATTGGACCGGGCCGCTGGGGAACGACGACGCCGTCCTTGGGCGTGCCGGTCTCGTTCGCCGAGATCGACACGGTGTCCGTCTTGTGCGAGATTGTCGCCATGCGCGAGGATCTCGTGCCGGCCGTCTCCTTGGGGACCCACTTCTTCAACGACCTGGTGGAATGGGACATGCTGTATCTGGCCCTGTTTCCCGGCAAGAAAGGCAACGGGTGGAACCGCGAGTTCTTCGAGAACGCGCCGAACCGACTGGCCGAATTACTGCCCGATGCCCAACCGTGGGCGCACGTCGTCCGGGTGATCGACTTTCCCGGAACGCAATCGCCCGGCGCCACGCTGAAACTCGCAGCCAATTCGCTGGAGCAAAAGGTGGTCTGTTACCTGGAGAGGAATGACTAGCGGTGCGGAGCGACGCGACGGGCGACGACTACCAGCGCCGAGCGCATTGGTCTTTCATGAACGCCAGGCCGTCGCGAGCCAACTGCTCTTCGCTTTGGTACATCCGCCGCCAGATCTTGGTGGCGGCGACCAGCTCGGGCAGGGCCAGACCGAAGGCCTCGATCATCATCCAGCCGTCGTAGCCGACTTCCTTGAGCGTGTCGAAGTTCTCCTTCCAGCGGACGTTGCCCTTGCCGGGCGTGCTGCGATCGTTCTCGGAGATGTGGACGTGGCACAGCACCGGGGCACAAGCGCGAATGGCCTCGGGGATGTTCTTCTCCTCGATGTGGGCGTGGAAGGTGTCGTACATGGCCCGGCAATTCGGATGGTTCACGTCGCGTACGAAGCGCGCCAGGTCCGCGGCGGTGTTCAGCAGATAGCATTCGAAACGGTTCACGGCTTCCAAGCCCAACACGACCCCCGCCTGGGCGGCGTGCTCTGCGACCGGGCGCAAGCTCTCGACGCCCCACTTCCATTCGTCCACGGTGGGGCCTTGGCCGCTGAAATAGCCCAAGGCCGAATGGAACGGGCCGACCAGCGCCGTGGCGCCGGCCGCGTGGGCACAGTCGATCGCGCGCTTGGTGTTCTCGATGCTCTTGGCTCGCACCGCCGGATCGGGACTGATCGGATTGTCGGCCTCGCCGCGGATGGTGACGCTCGTCCGCTGCAAGCCCAGGGCGTCCAGTCGCTTGCCCCATGCGGCGTAATCCAGGTTGGTGTTGAACAGCGGCAATTCGACGCCGTCATAGCCCATCTTCTTGAGCGATTCCAACACCGGCAACAAGCCGTCGTGCAACTCGCCCGTCCACAGCAACAGATTCAGACCGAATTTCATGAGTCATCTCCTTTGGAAAGGGTTCAGGGTTCAGAAGTCAGGGGGGCACTGGCCAATGAGCCTCAACTGCAGCGTCCTAAGCCCCGGCCTGAGAGGCTGTGAATCTTTCGCCTTACGGTGCATTCAGCAGCTCCTCCCGCCGCTGGCCGACGGCTTGTCGAGCAGCCGGCAGGATGTTCAGGAACTCGTCCGGCAACGGCTGCAACTGGACTCGCCGCATGACGCGGTTTAGCCGAGCCAACAGTTTCGCATCCTCCAGGTAGTCGTACAAGAACCGCTCGGCGCGAAATTGGGGGATAAAGACCGGCCACAGGCCCGACGGACGTGTGGCCACTTGGTTGATCGCATCCCCGATCAGTTGCGGATCGACACGGTTCAGGGCTTCGTAATACGCGTCCAGTTGTGCGGGTGCCGCGGCGATCAAGGACGCATCCAGCAGAATCTCGACCAGGATGTGCCCCAGAAAGCTGGGTCGAAAGCCGTCGTCCTGGGGCAGGACCTGGCGAACCGCTGCGGTCAATTGCAGGCTCAACTCGGCAAACGCCCGCGTCTGGTGGAACCAGCCGTCATCATGGTGGTGCTGGACGATGCCGGCGGCCAGCGACGCGACGCGCCCGTCGGCGTGGGCTGCCAGCGTCTGCGCCGCCTTGGAACTGACCCGCATCTTGCGGTCCAGGACACTCAGCCAATCCGGCACGGCGGTGCCCGCCGCGAAGTACGGATTATCGAGAAATGGCCGGGCGTGAGCGTAGTAATTCATGCGCACCTACAGCCGCCCGGCTGTTCCGAAAAACCGCGGTTGCCGAAAAGGCCCGCTCTGTGTCGGGGCCGGGCTGGCGATGATCCCTTGCGGCTGCGAGTATGACGCCGGCGGCGGCCCATGACAAGGTGCCGTGCAGCCAGGCATCGCGATCCGGGCACATGGCGGCACGCGCTCGGCGTCCACGCAACTTGTCTCGGCTTCGCCCTGCTTCCTGGGCTTGACGCTGCTGCCGTCCCTGAATCCGCTCGTAGGCCGAGGTATGAGTCGAGCCTTCGGGCGTGTCGGCGATTCCCGCCCGCACCGGGTTCAGATCCACATAGACACTGCAGGCCAAGATCGCCGCTTCATCCAGCAGTTTTTGGCACTTCAAACGGCCCTCGAAGAATCTCCCACTCACCCCGTCTTCCTTGTTGGCCCGCCGGACACATCGGCCGCCATGGATCAACGCTTGCGGCGACACTGCGATGCTTCGTTGTCTTTCCCCAGCAGGGCGAGTTGTGGTACTATGGTGGCGTTGGTTCGCGGTTCCCGTTGGCCAAAAAAGCACGAGGCATCTATGACCGTGACACTACCAGTGGAATTGGAGGAAAAGCTGCGTTCGACGGCCCGGCAAAGGCGAACCAGTGTCGAGGAACTCGTGCGTCAGGCAGTGGAATGGTACCTGGGCGCTGAACCGGAATTGTTGGACGAACTTGACGCTTGGCAACAGGTTCGCGACGAGGCTTGGCTGGCTGCTGAGGAGTTGCCCTCGTGAACCACGGCGACATTTTCTGGGTCGAACTTCCCGATCGAGGCGGCCGCGAGCAACGAGGCCGACGTCCAGCCGTCATCTGGCAAGACACGCACGCGTACGCCGGCCTACCCACGGTCCTCGTCGTGCCCTTGACCTCGCGCCTCTCGGCTTCGCGTTTTCCGGGCACCCTGCGCATTGAGCCCACGGCAAGAAACGGCCTGACGGCATCCTCTATCGCCCTGGTGTTCCAGCTCGGAGCTTGTGACCTTGATCGCCTTCGCGGACAGCTGGGCCGTCTTGACGAGGAGGATTTGCCAAGGCTTGCCGCCCTTGGCCAAGCGTCTTCAAAAGCTCGCCTGAATGCAATTCCATGCCCCCCCGACGCACCCTACACGGACTGCTGCTGATCGTCGTTCTGGCGTTCGTGGGTTTCTTGTTGGTTTACATCGGCCCCAGGTCATCGACTTGAAAAAGACAAGGCCGTCTGACGGCCTTGGTACGCCGATACCAGTTTTCGCCGGGCTTCCTCAAGACCTGACCGCTTTCACCCGGACCGGCGGCTGACGAATTGCAGTTCTTCGTCTTCGTCTGCGTCGTCGTCTTCTGCCAGATCGTCGTCCATTTCGAAGTCGATGTCTTCATCCAGCTCGTCAACGGGCGGAGCCGGTGGGCGCAGCGACACTTTGCGGCTCTTCTTGGACGGGATGGGCGCGGGCAGGGTTTCGGCCGCTGCGTCGGCGCCCTGCATCCGCTCCCAGTCGGCGAGGGAGATCAGCACTTCGCGGGCCTGCGAACCGGCGTAGGGGCCAACGATCCCGTCTTCGGCCATGAAGTCGATCAACCGGGCGGCGCGGCCGTAGCCGATGCCCATGGCGCGCTGCAACAGCGAGACGCTGCCGCGGCCCTCGCGGACGACCATGTCCACGGCCGTTTCGTACAACTCGTCGCGTTTCTTCAGCCCTCCCGCCGGCGCGCTATCGCTCTTGTCCTCGACCTTCAGATTCACCAGTTCGTGGACGAAGTTCGGCTCGCTGGTGCTGACGAAGTCCACGACCCGTGCGATTTCGTCGTCCTCCAGGTAGGTGCCCTGTCCACGCAGCAACGTGCTGGTCCCGGGCCACAGGAACAGCATGTCCCCGTTGCCCAGCAGCTTTTCGGCGCCCATCTCATCCAGCACCACGCGGCTGTCCGTGCGGCTGGCGACCTGGAAGGAAATCCGGGCCGGCAAGTTCGACTTGATCAGACCCGTGATCACGTCGACCGTCGGTTTCTGGGTGGCCAGGATCAAGTGGATGCCGACCGCCCGGCTCTTTTGGGCCAGGCGAATGATGTGCTGCTCGACTTCCTTGCCGGCGGTCATCATCATGTCGGCGATTTCGTCGGCCACGATGACGATGAAGGGCAGGTGCAGCGGAATCGAGGCCCGTTCTTCGTCCGATTCCGGATTCAGGCGGCTCATCAATTCCTCTTCGTCCAGCTGGTTATAGCTGCTAATGTGCCGCACGCCGGCGCGGGCCAGCAGGGCATACCGCTCCTCCATCTTGTCGACCGCCCAGGCCAGGATGGCTTCCGCCTTGCGCATGTCCGTCACCACGGGGTGCATCAAATGCGGCAGTCGGCCGTAGCCGCTCAACTCGACCATCTTCGGGTCGATCATCAGCATCCGTACTTCGTCCGGCCGCCGCGTCATCAGGATCGACGTGATGATCGCGTTCAGACAGACGCTTTTTCCGGTGCCGGTGCGGCCTGCGATCAGCAGGTGCGGCAGCGACGACAGATCGACCACCAGCGGGCTGCCGGACACGTCTTTGCCCAGGTACAGAGGCACGCGCATCTTGCGCACGATGACGCCCCCTTCTTCAATCACTTCCCGCAACCGAACCACCTGGCGCTGGTAATTGGGGACTTCCACGCCCACCGTGTTCTTGCCGGGAATCGGGGCCACGATCCGCACGCTGGGAACGCGCAGGGCGATGGCCAAGTCGTCGGCCAGGGCGGTGATTTTGGACAGCCGCAACCCGGCCTCCAATTCCACTTCATATTGCGCCACGACCGGCCCCGTCTCGATCTCCACCACTTTGACTTTGAAACCGAAGTCGGCGAAGGTCTTTTCCAGTACCTTCGCTTTGCGGCGGACTTCCTTCTCCTGCTCCTCGAAATCAAATCCGTCGGAAGGCAGCAGCAGATCCAGGCTGGGCAGCACGTAATCCAAATGTTCGCCGCCGCGGGCCGCCTCGTCCAGACACTGCATGACGGCCTCGCGTTCGTTCCGATCCGTAGGCTTGCGGATCCGCACGTCGCTGCGATCCTCATCTTCCTCGGTCCGGGTGTCGGACAGGTGTTTCAGTCCGAGCGACTTTTTCAGCAGGGGGCCTTTCAGCAAAGACCCAACGGCCGCTTTCGCCGTCTCCGCCTCCAGTGGCGATTCTTCCTCGTCCAGTCGGCTCAGTTCGTCCTCGGCAATGTCGCTTGTCTGGCGGCCGCGGAACCTGACCGAGACCACCTCGTCGAACTCGTCCAGGACCTCGTCCTTGTCGCTCTCTTGCTTGCGGTCCTTCGCTTCGGCCTTGCGTGGTACCGGCAGCAGTCCGGCGGCACGCGCAGGACCAAGCAGGACGACCGAGAGGACCATGCCGATCAGGCGGAACAGGACGTAGTCCGTGCAGAGCAGCAGCCCGCCCACGAACAAGCTGGCGGCCAGGATCAGGCTGCCCGTCGTGGCGAAATGCGCGTGCAGCAGGCCTTTGGCGAGCGCACCCAGGTAGCCGCTCGAACTGAGCACCGGACCGGGCGACATGCGAGGCGTCATAATCGCCACGATCGCCGCAAGCCCGACCAGCGATGCCACCCACCCGACCGCGCGGATGATCGGTGCGCCAATCTCGCGGCGTCGCAGCAGGTGGTAATCCAAGACGGCGAGCGAGACCAGGAAATAGTAGGCGCACGCACCCAAGGCAGTGAACAACAAGTCGGCGGCGTAGGCCCCCCAGTATCCGCAACCATTGGCGATCGTCTCGTTTTGCGGGTAGACCACCAGGTCAGGAGTGTAGACTTGATTCAGCGGTGAAACCGGTTCGCCGAGCGGGTCTGCCGGGTCGTAGGTGAACAACGCGATGCCCAGTAAGACGACGGCGACCAGCAGTGCCAGGGCGAACAAATCAGAGGCCAGGCTTCGATTCTCAAACATGGACACGACCTGTTGATTTCTGGCGATTTCGAGTCCGACGACTTGACCGGGCGTCGGTGGTCCGTGGGCGCGTCCATGCCCTTACGCATTCCATTTGTCTGCCTTATCTATTCGTCAGTCTTTCCGCAGTGTCGCCAATCTGCGGGCGGCTAGCGTTGAGGTTTACCTGGCGCTTAGGACGCGAAACATCGTTCCGTTGGGCGCAAAGCGCAGGACCGAAACGACCGCCTGAAGCGGCTGCGCAGTTCCGTTGCACAAGGCCCTCTCACGCACCCATCCGCGTCAAACTCGTCAGAATGCGACCTCGGCCAAGGGAGTACTGACACTACTCAAGGTCGGGAAGCCGCGCGCAATTCTACCCGAGGTTCTGAATTCGGTGTTGGTGCCGCCCGGCGCGGCGCAGAAATTGTTTGCTTCCCCGGTGCGGTTGTTCGGTCTAGCGAAACCTCAGCCAGCGTGCCGCGATGCTGAATTGGACAAGTGGACATCAACCGCGCGCGAACTGCAGATTCGAGACGGCGGAGTAGAACGACTATTGGGGACGCGCCCTTGATGGGTTCCCGGCGGCGAACGGAACCTGATCGAGTCTGGACGGTGCCGCGCGATCGAGCCGCGTTGAGCGTCCGCGGCCGTCTCTTGCCCCGCACTTCGGCCGTGTCAAGCTGTATGGCCCGCGCGGTTTCCACCGGTTATACTGCGGCCCAAGGAAGGGAACTGCATGGCGATCAAGCAACTGAGCGACGAACAAATCCAGCGGTGGACCCTTGACCAGAAGGACCGCTGGTGGCTGGAGAACGTCTGGCGCGGCGACATGCCGCAATTGACGGCCCGCTCCGCTGTGACCGGCATACTCCTGGGCGGCATCCTCTCGCTGACCAACCTGTACGTGGGCGCCAAGACGGGCTGGACGCTGGGCGTCGGCATCACTTCGGTGATTCTCGCCTTTGGCATGTTCAAGATCCTGTCGGGCCTGGGCATGGCCCGCGAGTTCACGGTGCTGGAAAACAACTGCATGCAGTCCATCGCCACGGCCGCCGGCTATATGACGGGGCCGCTGATCTCGTCGCTGGCCGCCTACATGATGGTGACCGACACGATCATCCCGATGACCACGACGATCGTCTGGATCACCTCGCTGTCGCTGCTGGGCGTGCTGTTTGCTTTTCCGCTGAAACGCCGCTTTATCAACGACGAGCAACATCCGTTCCCGGAAGGCCGGGCGGCAGGGATTGTGATGGAGGCGCTGCACAGTGGCGACCCCGGTGAAGGGCTGCGCAAGGCCAAGCTGCTGACTGCCGCTGCGGCGTTTTCCGCGCTGGTCAAATTGTTCACCAGCCACGACTTGCTGCAGCGGCTCAAACTGGGCGTGCTGGCCGTGCCGGAGTACCTGGACGGCTGGATCTACCGGTTCTGGTCGCCGCGGCTGGCCGGCACGGAATTGCGCGAAATGACGGTGCGGCTGGACACCGACATCGTGATGTTCGGCGCCGGCGGTCTCATGGGGATCCGCACCGGCGTATCGCTGATGATCGGCGCCGTCGTCAACTACTGTATCCTGGTGCCCTGGATGATCCAGCGCGGCGACATCGAAGGCCAGTTGGTAGATGGCGTGCTGCAGTACGGGTTTCGGCGGGTTACCGTGTGGGGCTTGTGGGGCGGCGTGGCCATGATGACGACGGCTTCGCTGTACGCATTTTTTGCCCGGCCGCAGATCCTGGTGAGCGCCTTCCGAGGCTTGTTCCGCCGCCAGGGGCCGGAAGAACGCAGCGACGTGTTGCGGGACATTGAATTGCCGATGCGCGTGTTCGCGATCGGCATCCCGGTGATCGGCGCGATCGTCGTGGCCCTGGCCTATCGATTCTTCGGCGTGGCGGTCTGGCAAGGCGTGATCGCGATTCCTTTGATTTTCATCTTTACGTTGATCGCCGTGAACTCGACCGCCCTGACGTCGATCACGCCGATCGGAGCCCTCGGCAAATTGACGCAACTGACCTTCGGCGTCATTGCGCCCCGCAACATCACGACGAACATCGCCACCGCGGGGATTACCGCCGAGGTGTCCAGCAACGCGTCGAATTTGTTGATGGACATCAAGCCCGGCTACATGCTGGGCGCGAAACCACGCCAGCAGGCGATCGGCCACGTCCTGGGGATCTTCGCCGGCGCGCTGGCCGCCGTGCCGGTGTACTACCTGGTGTTCCTCAAGGACGGGCCCCAGCGGCTGATCACCGACGCCAGTCCGATGCCGTCGGCTGCGGTGTGGAAGGCCGTCGCAGAGTTATTGACGCAGGGGATCGGCAACCTGGAGGTCTCGGCGCGTTGGACGGCGCTGGTCGCGGCGGTGCTGGGACTGGCTCTGGAGGCGGCGCGGTTCGCGACCAAAGGCCGCTTCTGGCTGTCCGGCGTCGGCATCGGGCTGGCCGCCGTGATTCCGTTCAACACCTGCCTGGCCATGTTCCTGGGTTCTCTGTTCTTCTGGCTGGCGGAACGCAGGTGGAGCGACCCGGAGGCTCACTGGCACAAGATCCTGGTCAAGAATCAGGAGCCGATCTGCGCCGGCCTGATCGCCGGCGGCGCCCTGATGGGAATCTCCGCCATGCTGGAAACGGTTTACGGACTGCAAGTCTGGCTGTTGATCATGGCCAGCGCGGCCACGGTCGCGTATTTCCTGTATCTGCAATCCGTGGGCGGACCGCTGAAGACCGCCGCCGCCCCTTCCGGCATCGTCTCTCTGCAATTCGCCTGGACCGCCCAGCGGACCCGCGAGATCATCGCCGATTGGTCGGCCCGCGGGGTACGGGACCGAGCGGTGCGGAGTCTGTGGTTGGACTTCGGTTTCATCGTCGTCTACGGCGTCACCCTGGCGATCATCGGCAAGATCGCCGTGGAGACGCTGGTCCCTGAACCGAGTCTGGCGCGCCAGGGCGTCTGGGGGCTGTTCCTTGCCGGCGTGGCGCTGGCGGCCCTCTGCGACATCCTGGAGAACTGCCTGCACCTGTGGTTCCTGTACGGCCGGCCGCCGCAACAGGATTTCTGGCCCGCACTGGCGTCGCGCTGCGCGCGAGGCAAGTTCGCCATTCTGATCTGCCTGGTCTTCGCCGCGGGGGTGTGCTGGACGGTCGGTGCCGTGTTGCCCAGATGATACCGCCTCTTGACCCGGACGCGGGGCAGGGGTAAGTTGTGGCTGGTTTGAGACTTCCGCGGACAGGAATGTTCTTCTGTTGAGCCGTCGGGAGGTGAGAGCGGTCCTTCTCGACGCTCTGCGCAACCGTCGTTTGTTGGACGGCACGACACAGCCCTGACCACCCCAAGTCCCGGCGCGGCCGGCGAGGTTTACTTCCGATGTTGGAATACGAAGTCTCTGACGGTGTTTGCGTGCTGCGGGTGAACGCGCCGCCGCTGAGCGCGTTGACCATCCAGTTGCTGGAAATGCTGCGGGTCGCGGTTCGACAGGCCAACGAAGATGCCCGCGTGCGAGGGACCGTGATCCTGGGTGCGGCAGACCATTTCGGCATCGGGGCCGACGTGCATTCGTTTCAGCTGATCGCCTCGGAGGAAGATGCGGTCCTGACGTCGCGCGTCTTCCAGGATGCCCTTCAGGAGATCGAGGAGTCGGCCAAGCCGGTGGTGGCCGCGGTGGCCGGCAGTGTCGTCGGCGTCGCGCTGGAGTTCGCCATGGCCTGCCACTACCGCGTCGCGGCCGTCGGCACGCGATTCAGCATGCCGCAGGTCAATCTGGGAATCAATCCCGCGGCCGGCGGGACGCAGCGGCTGCCCCGGCTCGTGGGTCCGGCCGCGGCGTTGCAGATGTTGCTGACCGCAGCCACGGTGGACGCCGCCAAGGCGCTGGAGTTGGGGCTGATCGATGCGGTTTTTTCTGCCGAACAAATGGTGGAAGGCTCGCGCCAACTGCTGCGTTCGGCAGCCGTGAGAAAGACGCGGGACCGCACCGACAAGCTCGTGGACGAAGCCGCGCGGAGCGCCGTTTACGAAAACACGGAGAAAGCCATCTCCCACGTCCGGCCGGAGGTCGTGGCGCCGCGTAAGATCCTGGAGTGTGTCCGCACCGGGCTGGAGGAGTCCTTCACTGCCGGCCTGCGGCGGGAACAGACCGCGCTGGCCGAGTGCCTGGCAACGCCCGGAGCCCGAGGCAGAATCCATCTGTTCTTCGCCACGCGGCAGACCAGCAAGCTGCCCGAACTGGGCGATGCGGCCGGCGCGACGATCGACTCGGTTGCCGTCGTCGGCGTGGGCACGATGGGCGCGGGCATCGCCCAATCGCTCTTGACTGCAGGCGTGCGGGTGACCGTTTTGGACCAGGACGAGGCGACGGCACAAAAGGGATTGCATTTCATCCGCAGCGCGTTCCAGAGACGCGTCGCCGACGGCAAGCTATCAGGTGAGCGGGCGGAGCGAATGACCGAATTGCTGACCGCCACCAGCCGCTGGCAAGATGCGGCGGAGTCGCGACTCGTGATCGAAGCGGTGTTCGAGGATCCGGCGGTCAAACGGACGGTCCTCAGCCGATTGGAGGAGGTCTGCCCTCCGCAAACCATCTTGGCTACGAACACGTCCACGATTTCCCTGGACGAGTTGGCCGCGGACCTTCGCCATCCTGACCGGTTGATCGGCATGCACTTCTTCAATCCGGCCCAACGGATGCCGCTGGTCGAAATCATCCGCCGCGAGTCCACGCCGTGCGAGGCGTTGGCGACGGCCGTCAAGCTGTGCCGAGCCATGCACAAGACGCCGGTGCTGGTCAAGAGCCGCGAGGGGTTCCTGGTCAATCGTGTGTTCCTGCCGTACCTGCAGGAGGCGTTGTCGTTGTTCGAGGACGGGGCCGCCGCACCGGAGATCGACGCGGCGGCAGTCGAGTTCGGCTTCCCGATGGGACCCCTCGCCTTGATCGACATGGTGGGAGTCGATATTCTGTTGCACGGCCAGCGCGTGCTGCACCGCGCGTTTCGTCATCACGGCCCCTTGTCGCCCATCGCAGTCCGCCTGGTACAACGCGGATACCTGGGGCAGAAGACCGGCAGGGGCGTGTATCGCTACGAGCCCGGCAGCCACACTCCGCTGGCCAGCGACGAGACGGCGGATGTGGTCGCGGAAGTGCGGGAAGAGACGCGCCGCCAGCCGCGGGATGTCGGCAGGGAGGAAATCACCGAGCGGTTGGTCCTGCGGATGGTTTGCGAGGCGTATCGCGTCCTGGAGGAAGGGGTCGCCCGCAATGCGTCCGATGTGGATGTGGCGATGGTGCTGGGCACCGGATTTCCCGATTTTCGCGGCGGCGTGGTAACATATGCCAGCGATGTCGGGCTGGACAAAGTTCGGCGACGACTGGAACAGTTGGCCGCCCAGTACGGCGAACGATTCTTCCCGTGCGAGCGGTTGAGGGGGAAAGAGTGAAAAAGTGGAAGTGTGAAGAAGTGGAAGCGTCGCAGAGCGTGGGAGTGTGAGATTCGCACGCGGAGCGCGTCTCGTAGCATGGCTCTCCGAGCCGTGCTGATGGTTTTGGGCAGAACGGCACGGCTCGGAGAGCCGTGCTACGACAAAAAACACTGGAAAGGCAAGGTATTTCGCTGATGGCAGCAACACCGGAACGCAAAGATTTCGCGGCGAACAAGCAGATGAAGGCGGTGATGGGCAAGTACTTCACCGAGTTGGGACAAGGCCCGGCGCAGGGCAAGAAGACGGCTTGGTGTACCAGCGTGGGGCCCGCCGAATTGCTGTATTCGCTGGGCTTCAATGTCTTTTTCCCGGAGAACCACGGGGCCATGCTGGGGGCCTCCAAAATGGCGACCGATCTGATCCCCCTGGCCAACGCGCACGGCTTCTCGCCCGATATCTGCTCGTACCTGACCAGCGACATCGGGTCCTACCTGAAGAACGAAACGCCGCTGCAAAAGATGGGGCTCTCCGGCGCGCCGAAAGCCGACGTGCTGGTGTTCAACACGAACCAGTGCCGCGATGTCAAGGATTGGTTCCAGTGGTACGCGCGCCGGTGGAACGTGCCCTGCATCGGCATCCACACGCCGCGCGGCATGACGGACGTCGACGAGGATTTGTTGGACTACGTCGCCGAGGAAACCGAGAAACTCGTCGAGCCGCTGGAACAGGTCGCCGGGACGAAGTTCGACATCGACCGGTTGCGGGAAGTGGTCGGCTTGTCCAAGCAATGCACGCTGCTGTGGAAACAGGTGCTGAAGTCGGCCACGCACGTGCCCTCACCGATCACGTTCTTCGACGGAACGATCCAGATGGGACCGGCCGTCGTGCTGCGGGGCACGCAGGACGCCGTCGACTACTACCGCGTGCTGGTGGATGAACTGAATCAGCGGATCGCCCAGGGCGTGGCGGCGGTCGAAGGCGAGCGGTTGCGGATTTATTGGGAAGGCATGCCGATCTGGGGCAAGCTGCGGGACCTTTCCACGCAGTTCCTGAATCTGCGGACTTGCGTCGTGGCCTCGACGTATTGCAACAGTTGGGTGTTCGAGGACCTGGATCCCGCCGACCCCTTCCGCAGCATGGCTCGGGCGTATTCCAGCATCTTCATCTGCCGCAGCGACGACTTCAAGGAAGCCTACATCGAGCGGATGGTCCAGGAGTACCGGGTGGACGGGATCCTGTACCACGACGCCAAGACCTGTCCCAACAACTCGAACAGCCGCTACGAGTTGCCGGTGCGGCTGCGCGAGCGGCTGGGCAAGCCGTTTTTGACGATCAACGGCGACTTGAACGACCTGCGTCTGTACTCGGAAGAGCAGGCCCGGACGAACATCGAGGCGTTTGCCGAGCAACTGATGCAGGCTTAGGAGAACCATGCCGTACTATTGTGGAGTGGATATTGGCGCTTCGTCGGTCAAGCTGGTGCTGATCGACGATCAGCAGCATCCGGTGGCGCGGGCCATCCGCCGCTCGGGCATCGACTACGCCCAATCCGCCGATCGCTGTCTGGACGAAGCCTTGACGAAGTACGGTCTTGCGCGGGACGAGATTCGCGGCGCGCTGTCCACCGGCTATGGCCGCAACAATGTGCGCTGGGCCGACGACGTCGCCACCGAGATCGCTTGCCACGGCAAGGGCGCGTTTTTCCACTTTCGGCAGCCGTTGACGGTGGTCGATATCGGCGCGCAGGACTGCAAGCTGATTCGTTTGGACGCCGACGGCCGCCGGGTCGATTTCAAGATGAACCGGAAATGCGCGGCGGGGACCGGCGCCTTTCTGGAAGAAATCGCCCTCCGCTTGGACTTGCCGGTCAGCGAATTGAACGGCCTGGCGGAGCAATCCACGAAGGAAGTCACCCTGGGCAGCTTCTGCACCGTGTTCACGGCCACCGAAATCCTGGCCAAGATTCGCGCCGGGGAACGCGTCGAGGACATCGTCAAGGGCGCCTTTCGGGCCGTCATCAAGCGCGTCGTCGAGATGGGCCTGGTGGACGGCGCCCTGGTGATGACGGGCGGCGTGGTGGCACACAATCCGCTGCTGGCCACGCTGGCATCGGAGGCCTTCGGCAGAGAAGTAAAGGTGCCTCCCGATCCGCAATGTATCGGCGCCTTCGGCGCGGCCCTGATGGCCCACGAGAAGGCCAACGGTTCCACCCCGCGCCGTAGCGAGACGAGTTGATCGCCGGACGCAGAAATGCTCGCTGGCAAAATGTCTTCAACCCCAACCCTGATTACCGATCACCGACCACCGATCACCGATTACCGATTACCGGTCACCGATTACCGACCACCGATTACCGGTCACCGATTGCCGACCACCGATTACCGATTACCGATCACCGATCCCCCAGGAGCCACCGCATGCTAGTCCAAGACCCTCCCGTCGAAATCATCGACAACCTGTGGATGCTGGGCACGAACCTGTACCCGCTGTACCTGCTGAAGGGCCGCCAGGGTGGGACGATTGTCGAAGGCGGCACGGGGGCGATGGGGCCAATCTTGCGCGAGCAACTGGCCCAGCTCGGGATTGCAGCGGATTTCGTGCGGCAGGTGATCGTCACGCACGCCCATCCCGATCACGTGATGGCCGTGCCGTTGTTCCGGGAGATGTTCCCCGGCGTGACGGTCATTGCTTCGGCCACGGCAGCCAAGACCCTGCAGGCCGAGAAGGCCGTGGCTTTTTTCTGCAAGGCGGACGATATGCTGACCGGCGCGCTGATTCAGTCGGGCGTCGTGGGCGAGCAGCATCGCCGCCCCCCGCTGGCGTCGAACCAGATCCCGGTGGACCGCGTGGTCAAGGAAGGGGAACGCATCGACGTGGACGAGGCCGTGGCCTTGGAGGTTCTGGAAACGCCGGGCCACAGCGATTGCAGTCTGAGTTTCTACGACGCGGCGCGCCGCGTCCTGATCATCTCGGACGCCACGGGCTACTACGTGCCGCAGCACGACACTTGGTGGCCGAATTACTTCTCGGACTACGGCGCGTACGTGCGTTCGATCGAGCGTCTGGCCGCGTTGGACGCCGAGGTGCTGTGCCTGAGCCACAACGCGGTGATCCGCGGCGCCGACGACGTCCGGGACTACTTCCGGCGAGCGCTGGAGGTGACCCGGGCGTATCACGAGCGGATCGTGGCGGACACCAAGGCCGGCAAATCGGCCGAGGAGATCGCGGCGGCCCTCGGCGCCGAGGTGTACCAGAAGACGCAATTGATGCCCGCCGATTTCTTCGTCAAGAATTGTGGACTGCTCGTCAAAATGTCGCTCAAACATGCAGGGATCGCCTGACCTCCTTCGCCACCGGGCCCGCCCCGGTGGTTCAACGACGGGCGTGGCCCTGCCCGGTGTGGCGCGGCTCCAGCCCGTGGTGCCCGGACAGTTACGTCTGCGGGGGCGGCTTTGCTTGGGGTTCGTTTGACGGGTGGCTCGGCTGCGGGTGCAGCGGCGTGAGTCGGCCGACCAATTCGCGGAGCTTGAATCGCTGGATCTTGCCGGTAGCCGTCTTGGGCAACGAATCGACGTAGACCACGGCCCGCGGGTACTTGTACGCGGCCGTGTGCGATTTGACGAAGTTCTGCAGTTCGCGGGTCAGTTCCGGCGTGCCGGCCTGGCCGTCTTTCAGCACCACGAAGGCGATGGTCTTGACCATTCCCTCCGGATCGGCGCCGCCCACCACGCCGCTTTCCAGCACCGCCGGATGCTGCAGCAACACGCCTTCGACGTCGGTCGGCCACACCGCCTGACCGCTGACTTTGAACATATCGTCCGTCCGTCCGGCGTACCAGAAGAAGCCGTCCTCGTCGACCAGGAACTTGTCGTGCGTGTTGATCCAATGCCCGTGGAACGTGTTCTTCGTCTCCTCGTGTTTGTCCCAGTAGCCGTTGGCGATGCTGTCGCCCTTGATATACAGCGTGCCCACGTGCCGCGGCGGCAACTCCTGGCCGTGGTCGTCGACGATTTTGGCTTCGTAGCCCGGCACCACCAAGCCCGTGCTGCCCGGCACGACTTGGCCGGGCCGGTTGGAAATGAAGATGTGCAGGATTTCCGTGGAACCGATGCCGTCAATGATCTCGACACCGAAGCGTTCCAGCCACCGCTCGTACACGTGTTTCGGCAGCGTTTCGCCGGCCGAGACGCAGACGCGGACGCGGCCCAGCGACGTGCGTCCCGTTTTTTCCGCCTGGTGCAGCAGGGCCAGGTAGCTGGTCGGCACGCTGTAAAACACCGTGGGCTGGTGCTGGTCCAGCGCGGCGTATGCGGCTTCGGGCGTCGGCCGGTCGGACAGCATGACGGTGGTGCCGCCAACGCGTAGCGGAAAGTACAGTCCGTTGCCCAGTCCGTAGGCGAAGAACAGCTTGGCCACGGAAAACGAAACGTCTTCCTCCTTCAACCGCAGGGTGGCTTGGGCATACAGGTCAGCCGCGACGACCATGTCGTGGTGCAGGTGAATGGCGCCCTTGGGTCGGCCGGTGGTCCCCGAACTGTACAGCCAGAAGGCCATGTCGTCTTTGCTGGTGTCCGCGGGGGCCAAGTCGGGCGATGCGTCGGCCAGGACCCGCTCCCAGGAGGCGACTTCGGACGTCGTCTGCAAAGGCGACGTGACGGCGGAAGCCGCTCCGCCCGTGTCCACCGCGCCAGCGGCCGGTCCGGCAGGATCGCCGCCGCGAACAAAAATGTGTCTCAGGTACTTGGCGCGGACCCCGTGCAACTGCCCCAGCAGACCGCTGTCAATCACCAGCACGCGGGCCCGGCTGTCGTTCAAGAAATACTCGTAATCGTTCGGCTTCAAATTGGTGTTCAGGGGGACCGCGACCGAGCCGGCTTTCATGGCCCCGAAGAAGGCAAAGGCAAATTCGGGCGAGTCCGGCAGCAGAAGCAACACGCGTTCTTCGATGCGCACGTCCCGCTGTCGCAAGGCGTTGCCAAAGCGGTTGACGTGCTCGTACAGATCGCCGTAAGTGACGACGCGGTCGCCGCACAAAATGGCGGCTTTCGACTCGCGTCCGGCGGCCAGATGGGCATCGACAAAGATCGAGGCCGCGTTCAGCCGCTCCGGAAGCTCGAGTGACAGCATGACAGAAGTCCTCCCGCACGCAAGTCCGGCCGGACCCGCGTGCCCTTGATGTGGGCGCTACTTTAGTCAAACGGCGAAAACTGTCAACGCCAGCGGGGCCGAGTCTTTCGGGCCTACGAGGTCCTGCGCCGACAGGGCGGAAAAACGGCCGTGTTCTGCTGGGGGATGCTTGCTTTCTTCTTTATTCCCATTATCTTAACAGCTTGAGACGGAACGGATTATTGGCGACATCCAGCCGTATGAGGAACGGAACGATGAGAGGTTGGGCGGTCACGTGCGTCGCCGCGGTTCTGCTGGCCATGGTGCCGCAGACCTCGCGCGGCGAGGGCGACTGGGAGATGACGCTGGAAAGCGAACAGGCCTTGCTGCGCGGCTTGGATTGGCTGGAAAAGAATCAGGGGCCGGAGGGAAACTGGACGTCGAACGACACCGGACTGGTGAGCATGGGGGCGCTGGCGTTCATGGCCGCCGGCCACGCTCCGGGACGGGGCAAGTACGGCAAATCGGTCCAACGGGCTCTGGACTACGTGATCAAAAACGCCAAGCCGTCGGGACTGCTGAACATCTCCAACCAGCAGCACGACATGTACAATCACGGGCTGTCCACCTTTGTCTTGGGACAGGCGCACGGGATGACAACCGCCCGCGACCGCCGCTTGAACAGCGTCCTGGACCGCGCGCTGAAGGTGATTGCGGCCACGCAATGCCAGGACGGCGGCTGGGACTACCACGCGCGGCGACAGACGAATGGCCACGACTTGAGCCTGGCGGTGATGCAAGCCAAAGCCCTGCGCAGCGCGATGGACAGCGGGCTGGAAGTCTCGCCCGCGGTGGTCGATCTGGCCATCAAGAGTGTCCGCGAACATTACACGCCCAGCGGCGGACGCCGCGACGCGCCCGAGGCCGAGCAGATGAAGGTGCCGGGCCAATTCACCTATTCCAAGGGCGGCGGACAAGGCACTACGGCCATGGCCGCCGCCGGGGTCGTCTGCCTGCAAGAATTCGGCCAGTACGAAGACTGGCGAATTTCCAAAAACATGGACTTGATCACCGAACGCATCCGCCAGTTGAAGAAGCCCCAGCCCCGTTCGGGCGCGATGCCGTTCGACGCCTACACGCTGTATTACGTCGGTCAGGCGTTGTACCAGGTGGGCGGCGACGACTGGCGGCAGAGCTACCCGACGCTGCGGGACAACCTGGTCACGACCCAAATCGTCGACGTGAACAATCCGTCGCAACACGGCCGATGGTACGACCGCGGCCAGGAAGGCGGCGGCCGCGTGGGCGGCAAGCCCGGCGAGTTGTACGGGACCGCCGTGGCCTGTTTCATCCTGGCAATCCCCAACCGTTTCCTGCCGATTTTGCAGGAGGGAAAGATTGAGAGCCTGCGCACGCGGCCGCCGGGTGCGAGATAAGGAGAGAGAAACGGGAAGATGAGAGGGAAACGGGATTTGGTTGTGGCCGGTCTCCGACCGAGCCACCTTTGGTTGTGGCCGGTCTCCGACCGAGCCACCTCGCCGACCGCAGGTCTTGCCGACTTGTCGAGGAGACCTACGGTCGGGCGTTTCGACGGGGTCGGGAGACCCGCGCCGAACGGAGTTCCCCACCATCGAGCGGAAGACTTGCAACGGCCCGCCTTCCGTGTCACAACATGACTAATTGACCCACCACTTGCTTCCGTCCTGCCCTCACGATGAACTTGGTACCGTCTTTCGTCGCCGCCTCGTTTGCTATCGTCGGCGTTATCGCCGCCGCTGGCCCGGTGATCATTCACCTGTTAAATCGCCGGCGCTACCGCATCGTGCATTGGGCGGCGATGGACTTCCTGCGGGAAGCTCTGCAGCGGAATCGCAAGATCCTCACCCTGCGGGATCTGTTGCTGTTGGCGTTGCGGACCCTGGCTGTGCTGCTGGTGGGTTTGGCCCTGGCGCGGCCCTTCTTCTCGTCCAGCGAACAGACCTTCGACAGTTCCAAACCGCTGCACGCCGTGCTGGTGGTCGACAACAGTTTGAGCATGGGCTACGAATCGCTCGAGGGCACGCTGCTGGACCGGGCCAAAGAGCGGGCGCGGCAGTTCATCGACCAGCTGCCGGCCGACAGCCGCGTGACGGTCATCCCGCTGTGCGGCTCGCGCTGGGGCTACAGCCCCGACGCGGCGACGAAGGAAAACGCCCTGCAGACGTTGAGTAAGATCGAACTGGTCGATCGCTCGGCGAGCGTCCTGCGGGCCGTGAACGAAGCCCAGAAGGCCTGCGAGTCGGGACCGGCGTTGGGCCACCGGATCGTGGTGTTCAGCGATCAGCAGATCTCGAACTGGCGGGACCTGGCGCGGCCCGATCAGTTCCAGGGGATGCCGCCGATCCAGGTCGTCGACATTTCTGTCCCCGACGCGCAGAACACCTGGATCTCCGCCTTTCGCGTGCAAGACGGCGTGGCGGACGTCGAAACGTCGACGACGTTTCTGGTTGAGATCCGTTACGATGGCCCGACTCCGCGCCCGGACGTCGAGGTGCAATTGATCGTGGACGATCAGCCGGTGGCCGCGAAGACGATCACTCTGGAGCCCGGACAAGGCGCGCGCGAGGTGTCCTTCCAGCACCTCTTCAACGCCTACCAGCCGGAACCGGGCAAATCGCTGTCCGTGCCGGTCCGCGTGTCCCTCACGCCGGACAACCTGCCGGCCGACGACGAGCGCTGCCTGGTTGTCCCGGTGGTGGCGGCACTGCCGGTGGTGTTCGTGGATCAGTACGGCGAGGAGGAAGAAGATCCGGTCAAGAATCGGCTCGGCGAAACGCGGTTGCTCCGCAAGTTGCTGGCGCCGGTTACCAGCCGGGCGGAGAGCCCCCGGCAACTGGTTCGGGTGCGGCACGTCAAGCTGGACCAGGTGACTCAAGATCTATTGGAGGACGCGCGGCTGGTCGTCGTGGCCGGCATCGCCGATCCCGCGGAGAAAACTCCGCTGTTGCGCGAGTACGTCGAGCAGGGCGGGCAATTGGTGATCGCGGCCGGCGGCGCTTACGACCCCGGCCGCAACTCCGGTTTCGATCCGGCACGCTGGACGGAAGCCGCTTGGCTGGACGGAATGGGCATTCTGCCCGCCCCGTTGCTGCCGGAACCGCTGGGCGTGCTGCCGGACGAGGCAGCGAGCGACTTGAAGCCGTTCTTTCTGGCCTTCGACAGCCTGCAGGCCCATCACTTCTTCCAGCTGGCCGGTGTGTCCGAACCAGAGTTGCGGGACCTGTATTCCGAACCGTTCTTCTTCAAAGCGGTGCGAGCCGACGTCAGCGACGAGATGCTGCAGGCGCTGCGGCAGGCGGAACGAAAACGGCTGGAGGACGAGCAGGAGTTTGTCGCCGAGGCGTCCGCGCGGCGCAAGCAGGCGGTCCAGTCCGGCGGCGAGGCGGCTTTGAACGAAGCGGACAAGCAGCAGTTGCGCGGCGACGAGCTTCGCGCGGGGGCGTTGCGTCCCACGTGGCTGTTGTGGGGCCATCAGATGGCGGCCGGCGATGAGGAGTTGTTACCGGAGGAGCCCGCCCAGCGCGAGCGCCGCCTGCAGGAACTCGCCGAACGCACCCTGCCCCGCGTCCTGGCCCGCTTTGACGATCCCGCCGGCACGCCGTTCCTGCTGGCCCGAAGGATCGGGCGCGGCAGCGTGCTGTTGGCGACCAGCGGCCTGTTGTCCAATTGGAACACGCTGCCGACCACGAATGCCGTCGTGATCTTCGACCGCACGCTGCGAGCGATGATCCAGTCGACGTTGCCGCCGCGGAACTTCGGCCCGACCGAGCGCATCGCCCTGCCGCTGCCGACCAATGACCGGGAAGTGGCCATCTCGTTGCGGCGGCCTGACGGGGGCCAGCAACCGGAACTGCTGGACACGGGCTTCGTCGGCCGAGAGCAGCTGGGCTTCCACATCGAACAACCGCTGGCCCGCGGCTTTTACCACGTCACGGCCGTGCGGCAAAACGGGAAAGGTGAGCCGGCCCGGTCGCTGGCGAAAGAAACCGCCTGGGAACTGCAGCTGGCCGTCAACGGCGAAGCCGATGAATCCGAACTGCAGCCAATCAGCCGCGACCAGTTCGATGCCCGCGTCGGCGATGCCGCGGTACGCTGGGTTGGCCCGGACGAAGAGATCCGTCTGGCGGGAGCCCAGGTCAGCGGCCAGGACAGCTGGTGGTGGCTGATCTTGACGGTGCTGGGCTTGCTGCTGATCGAACTGCTGTTGGTCGCCAACTGGGTGGCAAAGGCCACCAACGGCCCCGCCCCTGCGCCGGCGACGAGGTGGTCGGTGATCGGTGATCGGTGACCAATGACAACTGACCAATGACAACTGACCAATGACAACTGGACGCTCATGAATCAAGCCTTGGGTTGGTTACTAGGTCTGAAGAACGTCAAGTCGATCGACGAGATCGCCCCTTCGCTGGCGGCGTCGTGGGCGGCAGAAGGGTCGTTTTGGGTGTTCTTCGCTCTGGCCGCCTTGCTGGTCGCGTCGCTTGTGTTTTACCTCAAATACCAGCGCCGGGGTTCGCGCGGTGCGCGTCTGGCACTGGGCCTCAGCCGCGGTCTGCTGTTGATCCTGCTGCTGCTGACGCTGGCCGATCCCGTGCTCCGGGTATCGCTGACCGACGTCAAGCCGCCGCTGGTGTACCTGGTCTTCGACGGCACGGACAGCATGGCGATCCAGGACGAGTTCCCGGACGAGCAGGCGTCTGCGTTGGCTCGGGCTACCGGCTGGCAGCCGCCGGAAGGCGTGGCGAACAAAAAACCGTCCCGCGCCGATTACCTGCAGTCGTTGTTGAGCAAAGAGCGGGACAATTTGCTGGTCCGGCTCGCGGAGGACAAGCGATATCGTCTGGAAGCATTTGTCTTCGACGGCAACACGACCAGCCAGCTGCGGAAACTGGAACTTCGGGCGGGCGGGGGCGACACTCCAGACCCGAAGTACGTCGCCGGGCAGCTGACGACCAGGGGGCAGGTCACGGCCCTAGGCGCGGCGCTGAACGACATGTCGCAGCAGTTCGGCGCCGGCAACCTGGCGGCCGTAGTGATGTTCAGTGATTTTGCCCAGAACTCCGGCGTGGCTCCGATCGGCGGTCAAAGCGAGTCGTCCAGCTCGCCGGCGGCGAGGCTGGGTGTCCCCGTCTATACGGTGGGCCTGGGCGCGATCGAAGCCCTGGACCTGGCGGTCGACCTGCAGACCGATCCGAAGATGAAGCGTGCGGAGCGGACCAACGTGCTGGCCAAGCTGCGTCAAAGCGGCCTGCAGGACCGTTCGGTGACGGTCACCGTGACGGCCCGGAAATTGAGCGGCGAGTTCGGCGCGTCGGAGTCCGCCGAGATCCTGATCGGCCAGAAGACGGTGCCGCTGAAGACGAACCTGGAGACGGTCGAGTTTCCGTTCACGCCCGAGGACGCCGGCCGCTTTGAGTTTATCGCCGCCGTCGAACCGCAGGACGGCGAAATCGTGGCCGAAAACAATCGGGCCACGCGCGAGGTGAACATCATCGACGACTACCTCCGGTTGATGTACGTCGCCTACGA